>DATFEJ010000237.1:0-18661 GCA_035251235.1 Burkholderiales bacterium | reverse complement strand
CGCGGCGCACGCCGCGGCTAGCGCAGCACGCCGAGCGCGCGCAGCGACTCGGCGACCTCGCCCGCGAACTCCGCGGTGAAGCGGCGCGCTTCCTCCGCGCCCATCGGTGCCGGCACGAGGCCGTCGCGCGCGTACGCCTTGCGGTACGCGGGATCGGCGAGCACCGCGCGGATGCCCCGCTCCCAGGCCTCGAGCACAGCAGGCGGCAGGCCTTTCGGGCCCGCGAGCCCGCGGAACTTGGTGACGACGACGTCCACGCCCTGCTCGCGCGCCGTGGCGAGCGCCGGGTGCGAGGGCAGTCGCTCCTTCGTCAGCACGGCGAGCAGCCGCACCTGACCCGCCTCGAGCTGCGCCGCGAGCTCCTGCAGCTCGCCGATGCCCAGGTCGAGCGTGCCGTTCAGCACGCCGAGGAGCTGGTCGCGCCCGCCCTCGAAGCTGACGACGATCGCGTTCGCGCGCGCGAGGCGGTTCAGCTGCTCCATGGCCACGCGCTCGAGCGACGCGGGGTTCGCCGCGCCCCATTTCGCGCGCGCCGGCCCTTTGCGCGCCGCCTCGAGGGCGGTGGCGAGCGTGCGGTGCGGCGACTGCGCGCGCGCATACACGACCTCCGGGTCGAAGAACACGTTCACCGCGGGCTCGAGGCTCTGGTAGCCATACCTCGGCTTGCTGAGGAGCGTCGTCTGGATATAAGTCGGCGTGGTCGCGTAGAGCACCGCGCCGTCCGCCGGTGCCTGCGCCACGCGCGCCACCGCGCGCGCGCCGCTCCCGCCGCTCAGGTTCTCGATCGCGAAGGCGACGCCCATCTTGGGCGCGAGGTGACGCGCGAGCGTGCGCAGGAAGACATCGCTGCCGCCACCGGGGCTCGAGTGCGTGACGAGGGTGACGGTCGCGACCGGATATGCGGGCTGTGCCAGCGCCGAGCCGGATGCGGCGAGCGCGAGCCCGGCTGCGAGCAGAGCTGCGCGCTCAAGCAGTATCGTCCGCCTCCCCGGCGGCTTTCGACGCGGCGACGACCTCCCAGACCGCGATGAACAGCGCCGCGATCAGCGGCCCGGTCACCAGGCCGCTCACGCCGAGGACCGAGATGCCGCCCAGGGTGGAGATGAGGACGAGGTAGTCGGGCATGCGCGTGCTCTTGCCGACCAGGATCGGGCGCAGGATGTTGTCCACCAGGCCGATCACGAGCACGCCGAACGCGATCAGCACCAGCCCGCGCGTGACCTCTCCCGTCGCCAGCAGGTACAGCGCCGCAGGCGCCCAGACCAGCCCCGCGCCCACCGCCGGCACGAGCGCGAGCAGCGCCATCACCACGCCCCAGAGCACCGCCGCGTGGATGCCCAGCGCCCAGAAGATCAGGCCGCCGAGCGCGCCCTGCACGAGGGCGACCACCACGCTGCCCTTGATCGTCGCGCGGACGACCTCGGCAAACTTGACGGCGAGCATCGTCTGCAGCTCCGCCTGCAGCGGGATCGCGTCGCGCATGCGCAGCGCCAGCCCCCTGCCGTCGCGCAGCAGGAAGAACAGCAGGTAGAGCATGATGAAGAAGCCGAGGATGAACTGGAACGCGTTCTCGCCGATGACCAGCGCGCGCGCCGCAATGAACTGCGCCGCCTTGGACAGCGCTCCGGCGAGCCTCTGGCGCAGGCTGTCCAGGTCCGCCAGCCCGAGCTCGTTCAGGTGCGCGGTGAGCCACGCGGGCAGGACGCCCAGCATGCGCTCGAGATAGCCGTTGATATCCAGCTCCCCGGCGCGGAACCTCGCCTGGGCGGCCGCCAGCTCCTGGAGGAACGCCGTGGCGACCAGCGCCACCGGGACGATCACGATCACCACGATGGCGAGGAGCGTCACGAGCGCGGACAGGCTGGGCCGTTGTCCCAGGCGCGGGCGCAACCACCACTGCACGGGCGCGAACAGGATCGCGAGGATGGTCGCCCACAGGATCGCCTCGAAGAACGGCGTGAGGATCCAGGCGAACGCGAGCGTGACCGCGGCCACCACCGCCGCGAAGGCCCAGTGGCGCAGCGCGCCGGGAATCACCCACTCGGGGGTGATCATGACCGCGGTCCGGGGGCCGCCTCAGCCCAGACCGGCGTAGCGCTCGAGGTGGTGATCGGCGTCGCCGAACTGCTGCGCGATCATGGTGAGGCGCCGGAAGGTGTGGCTCACCTTGAGCTCCTCGCTCATGCCCATGCCGCCGTGCAGCTGGATCGCCTCCTGGCTGACGAGGCGCGCGTTGTCGGCGATCTTGATCTTGGCCGCCGACACCGCGCGCGCACGCTCCTTCGCGTCCGCCGCGCCGTCGACCTTCGAGCACGCGAGGCAGGCCATCGAGCGCGCCTGCTCGGTGGCGACGAACATGTCGACCATGCGGTGCTGCAGCGCCTGGAAGGTGCCGATCGGCACGCCGAACTGCTTGCGGGTCTTCAGGTACTCGAGCGTCGTGTCGCAGGCGAACTTCATCGCGCCGACCGCCTCCGCGCAGACGAGCGCGGTGGCGAAGTCGATCGCCTCTTCGATCGCCGCAAGCGCCTTGCCTTCCGTCCCGATCAGCTCGACCGCGGTCCCCGAGAGCACGACGTCCGCCGCGCGCATCTCGTCGAGCGTGCGGTAGGGCTTCATCTTCACGGCCTTGGCGTCGACCAGGAAGAGGCCCGGCCCCGCGGGCGCCTTCGCCGAGACGACGAGCTTCGCCGCCGCGGGCGCGCCCAAGACGACGACCTTCTCGCCGTCGAGCGTCCAGCCGCTGCCCGCCTTCCTCGCCGTCACGGCCGACGGGGTCAGGTCGTAGCGCGCGCCCTTCTCGGAGAAGGCGAAAGCCATCCTGAGCTTGCCTTCCACCACCTGGGGCAGGATCGCCTTCTTCTGCGCCTCGCTCCCCGCCTGCGCTACGCAGCGCGCACCGAGCAGCGTCGGCAGGTAGGGCTCCACGAGCAGTCCCTCGCCGAACGCCTCCATCACGCTCATCAGGTCGACCGCGCCGCCGCCGAAGCCGCCGTGGTCGGGCGAGAACGGGATGCCGGCGAGGCCCATCTGCGTGAGCGCGCTCCACACCTTCTCGCTGTAGCCTTCGGCCGAATCGACGAGTTTCCTGCGCGCCTCGAACTCGTAGTCCTTCTGCACGAAGCGCCGGACCGAATCGGCGAGCAGCTGCTGCTCTTCGTTGTAGTCGAAGTTCATGGTTACAACCCCAAGGTCATCTTGGCGATGATGTTGCGCTGGATCTCGTTCGACCCGGCGTAGATCGTCGTCTTCCTGAAATTGCAGTAGCGCGGCGCAATCGCCGCGGTGAACCCGTCGAACCCGGCATCCCCGTTCACTGCCTTGAACGGCTGCGCGAGCGGGCCGACCGCCTGCATCATGAGCTCGGTCAGGCCCTGCTGGATCTCGGTGCCCTTGATCTTCAGCATCGAGACGTCCGCGCCCGGCGGCTGCCCGGTGCGGCGCATGCGGTCGAGGAACCGCAGGTTGGTGATCTCGAGCGCCATCAGCTCGACTTCGAGGCGCGACACCTTGTCGCGGAAGCGCACGTCGTCCATCAGGGACTTGCCGTTCTTCCTCTGCGCGGCGGCGAACTCCTTCAACTTGGCGAGCTCGCGCTTGGAGGCGCCGATGCGCCCGGTGTTCATGCGCTCGTGGCCGAGGAGATACTTCGCCACCGTCCAGCCCTCGCCTTCCTTGTGCACGAGGTTCCCGACCGGCACCTTGACGTCGTCGAAGAACACCTCGTTCACCTCGTGGCCGCCGTCCATGAGGATGAGCGGGCGCACCGTGATGCCCGGCGACTTCATGTCGATGAGCAGGAACGAGATGCCCTCCTGCCGCTTGGCCGCGCCGGGATCGGTGCGCACCAGGCAGAAGATCCAGTCGGCGTAGTGGCCGAGCGTGGTCCAGATCTTCTGGCCGTTGACCACGTAATGATCGCCGCTTCTCACCGCCTTGGTCTTCAGCGACGCGAGGTCGGAGCCCGAGCCGGGCTCGGAATACCCCTGGCACCAGAAGTCCTCGCCGTTGTAGATGCGCGGCAGGAAGCGCTTCTTCTGCTCGTCGGTGCCGAACCGGAGCAGCACCGGGCCGCACATCGAGAGGCCGAAGGGAATGAGCGGCGGCGTGCCGGCGTAGCCGCATTCCTCTTCGAAGAGGTAGCGCTGCACGACGCTCCAGCCCGTGCCGCCCCACTCCTTGGGCCAGGAGGGCGCGACCCAGCCCTGCTTGGCGAGGATCCTGTGCCAGCGCAGCAGGTCGTCGCGCGTCAGGTCGTCGTAGTTGGCGATCTTCGCGCTCAGGTCCGCGGGCAGGTTGGCCTTCAGCCAGCCGCGCACCTGGTCGCGGAAGGCGAGCTCTTCCTGGGAATAGTTGAGGTCCATCGCTGCAGCTCCTCCTCTTGCCAGATCGCGAGAATACCCCTAGTTCGCGCGCCGTTGCGCGTTTGAAACGGCGGCGTAGATCCACGGTCGCCGCTCGCGGTCGGCCGCCTGGAAGGCCGCAATTTTCGCCTCCAGGGCGAGCGTCAGGCCGACCTCGTCCAGTCCCTCGAGCAGCATGCGCTTGCGCCGCGCGCCGATCGCGAAGCCGACGGTGCCGTTGACTGTCTGCCGCTCGAGGTCGATCTCGAAAGGCCTTCCCTCTTCCGCTTCCCGCATCAAGGCATCAACCTCGGGAGCGGGAAGGACGATCGGCAGGAGCCCGTTCTGGAAGCAGTTGGCGAAGAAGATCTGGCCGAACGAGGGCGCGATCAGGCAGCGGATGCCCATGCCGGCGAGCGCCCACACCGCCATCTCGCGCGAGCTGCCGGTGCCGAAGAACTCCCCGCACACGAGGATGCGCGCGCCGCGGTAGCGCGGCTGGTTGAGGACGAAAGCGGGGTCCGCGCGTGCCATCTCGAAGGCGTAACGGCCCAGATCCTCCTTCGGCGTGCCGGTGCAGCGCTCGATGCGGATGATGGTGTCGGTGTCGACGTTCTTCTGCGGCAAGGGCGCCGCCACCGCCGTCAGGGTGGTGAACTTCTCCATCACAGCCTGCGCGCGTCGGCGATCTCGCCGGCGATGGCGCTCGCGGCGGCCGTGGCGGGACTCGCCAGGTGCGTGCGTGCCTGCGGCCCCTGGCGCCCTACGAAGTTGCGATTGGACGTCGACACGCAGCGCGCCTTCGGCTCCACGAGCTCGCCGTTCGCGCCCACGCACATCGAGCAGCCGGACTCGCGCCACTCGAAGCCCGCAGCGCGAAAAACCTCGTCCAGACCCTCGGCCTCGGCTTCACGCTTGACGCGCTGCGAGCCCGGCACCACCCACGCCTTGACGTGCGGTGCCACGCGGCGCCCGCGCACGACGCCGGCTGCCGCGCGCAGGTCCGGCAGCCGCGCATTGGTGCACGAGCCGATGAAGACGCGGTCGACCTTCGTTCCCGCGATCGGCCGCCCAGGCTGGAGCCCCATGTACTCGAGCGCCGCCGGCTTGGCATCCGGCACGAGACCATCCACGCCGATCACGTCCTCCGGACTCGTTCCCCAGGTGACCTGCGGCGCGAGCGAGGCGCAATCCAGCGCGTGCTCGGCGTCGAAGCGCGCGTCGGCGTCACTCGGCAGGCTGCGCCAGTGCGCGAGCGCGCGCTGCCAGAGCGCACCGGCAGGCGCGTAGGTCCTGCCTTTCACGTAGTCGACCGTCTTCTGATCCGGCGCCACCATGCCGATCTTGGCGCCGAGCTCGATCGACAGGTTGCAGACCGTCATGCGGCCTTCCATCTCCAGCGCGCGGATCGCCTCGCCCGCGTACTCGATCGCGTAGCCCACGCCTCCCGCCGTGCCGAGCTGGCCGATGAGCGCGAGGATCATGTCCTTGGCGCCGACGCCTGGCGCGGGGCTGCCCGTGAAATGCACGCGCATCGCCTTGGGCTTCGCCTGCACGATCGCCTGCGTGGCGAGCACGTGCACGAGCTCGCTCGTGCCGATGCCCCAGGCGAGCGCGCCGAGCGCGCCGTGCGTGCAGGTGTGGCTGTCGCCGCAGACGAGCAGCGCACCCGGCAGCGTGAAGCCGAGCTCGGGCCCGACCACGTGCACGATGCCCTGGCCGTCCTCGCCGAAGTCGTACACCGGGAAGCCCGCTTTCGCGCTTTCCGCGCGAAAGATCGCGACGATGCGCTCCGCGAAGGGCGCGCCGGCCCGGCCGGGCGCCGTGGAGACGACGTGATCGAGCGTGCCCAGGGCAAGCTCGGGGTTGCGCATCTTCAGGCCGCGCCGGGCGATCTCCAGCTGCCCGCGGTGGCCCGAGAGCTCGTGCAGCAGGTGCCGGTCGACGTGCAGCAGCTGCTCGCCGTCGCCCAGGTCGTCGATGACGTGCTCGTCCCAGACCTTGTCGAGCAGCGTGCGGCCCGGCATGCCGTCAGCCGCCCGGCTCGACGTGGCGCCGCTCGAACTCCCAGACGTCCGCGAAGCCCACCAGCTCGTGCAGGCGCTGCATGTCGAGGGCCGGCACCGGGCTGCCCTCGAGCGAGCCGTGCGCCCTGAGGTAGCCGTAGGCCGCCTCGAGCGCGGCGCAGGCCGCGCCCATGCCGGCCGACGGATAGATGGCGATCGAGAATCCGCACGCCCTGAGCTTCGGCGCGGAGAGCATCGGCGAGCGGCCGGTCGGCACCATGTTGGCGAGCAGCCTCGCGTGCGGCGCGAGCTCGGCGCCGATGCGCGCGAACTCCTCTTCCGTCTCGGGAGACTCGACGAACAGGATGTCCGCCCCCGCCTTCGCAAAGGCCCGCGCGCGCCGGATCGCCTCCTCGAGCCCGAGCGCGGTGCGCGCGTCCGTGCGCGCGACGATCAGGAAATCGCCGCTCTTGCGCGCCTCCACCGCCACTTCGACGCGCTTCACCGCCTCGGCGAGCGGCACGACGCGCCGGTTGGGCGTGTGGCCGCACTTCTTCGGCATTTCCTGGTCCTCGATCTGGATCGCCTGCACGCCGGCCGCTTCGTAGCCGCGCACGGTCTCGCGCACGTTGAGCAGCCCGCCGAAGCCGGTGTCGGCGTCCGCGATGAGCGGCGTGCGCGTGCCCTGGGCGATCGTGCGCGCGCGCTCGACCATGTCGCGGTAGGTGACGAGGCCGGCGTCCGCGAGGCCGAGGTGCGAAGCGGAGATGCCGTAGCCCGTCATGTACAGGGCCTTGAAGCCCATGCGGTCGGCGATCTTCGCCGAGAACATCTCGAACACGCCCGGGGCGAGGACGAACTCGCCGGCGGCCAGCGCGGCGCGCAGGGTCATAGGATGGTGACGCCGCCGTCGGCGACGATGGTCTGCCCGGTGATGAAGGCCGCCGCGTCGGAGGCGAGGAAGACGGCGATGGCGCCGATGTCCTTCGGCTCGCCCAGGCGCCGCAAGGGGGTCGCCGCCTCGCGCTCCCTGCGGCGCGTCTCGTCTTCCCAGAGCGCGCGCGCGAAGTCGGTCTTGATGAGCCCCGGCGCGATGGCGTTCACGCGCACGTTCTTCGGTCCCCATTCGGCGGCGAGATTGCGCACCAGGTGGTGGTCGGCGGCCTTGGACATGCCATAGGCGCCGATCACCGTGTTGGCGACGATGCCGCCGATCGAGCCGACCGAGATGAAGCTCCCTGCGCCCCGCTCGGCCATGCCCGGCAGCGTCATGGACGCGAGCCAGAGCACGCTCTTCACGTTGTTCAGCATGATCTTGTCGAAGGCCTCGTCCGGAATCTGCGCGAGCGGCCCGTAATAAGGGTTGGATGCGGCGTTGGACACGGCGACGTCCACGCGCCCCCAGCGCTTGACCGTTGCGTCGACCAGCGCCTGCAGCTCCTCCTTCCTCGAGACGTTGCAGGGCTGCGCCAGGACCTCGTAGCCCTGCTTCTCGAACTCGGCGCGCACCTGCTCGCAGGCCTCCGCCTTGCGGCTCGACACCGCCACCTTGGCGCCCGCCCGCGCCAGCTCCTCGGCCATCGACTTGCCGATGCCGCGGGTGGAGCCGGTGACGAGCGCCACCTTGCCGGATAAATCGAAGGGGGATTGGCTCACGATCTGTTCCTGTATTCCACTATTTCAAATATCATACGAGCAAATCATAAGAGGAGACATCATGGGCGCACCCGAGTCCGAAGCACCACTTTCCCCGCCGAGCACGCAATACAGCTACGAGCACGAGGGCGACCGGCAGTTTGCCACGACGCTGGCGCGCGGCCTCGAGGTATTGCGCTGCTTCTCGCCGCTCGAGGCGCTGCTCGGCAACAAGGAGATCTCGGTGCGCACCGGGCTGCCCAAGCCCACGGTATCGCGGCTCACCTACACGCTCACCAAGCTCGGCTACCTGCGGCACAACATGCGCCTCGGGAAATACCAGCTCGGCTCCGCCGTGCTGTCCATCGGCTATCCGCTGCTCGCCTCGATGAGCGCGCGCCAGGTGGCGCGTCCGTTCATGAAGGAGCTGGCCGAGCACGTGAGCGGCGCGGTGTCGATGGGCATCCGCGACCGCATGAGCATGGTGTACGTCGAGTCCTGCCGCAGCGGCAACGGCATCGCCACGCTGCCCGACATCGGCACCGCCGTGCCGCTCGCGCAATCGGTCATCGGGCGCGCCTACATCGCGTCCTGCACGCCGCCCGAGCGCGAGGCGGTGCTCAACCAGATGAAGGTCAAGGAACCGGAAATGCACCGCCGCAACCGGCCGCAGATCGACAAGGCGCTGGAGGACATCCGCGCGCGCGGCTTCTGCGTATCGCTCGGCGAGCTGCACCGGGAGCTGTTCGGCGTCGGCGTGCCGATGCGCCGCACGATCGACGGCGAGATCATCGCCTTCAACTGCGCCGTGCCCGCGTTCATGTACAAGAAGCAGCAGCTCGAGGAGGACGTCGGCCCGCGGCTGGTGGCGATGGTGCGCAACATCGAGGCCGCCCTCGGGATGCACTAAAGGGCCGCCGGTGCCGGGTCCGCTCTCGGGCGTGCGCGTCATCGAGTTCGAGGCGATCGGCCCGGGGCCTTTCGCCGGGATGCTGCTCGCGGACATGGGCGCCGACGTGCTGCTGGTGGACCGTCCGACCTCCACCGACCTGGGACTGAAGCGCGAGCGCTGGATGGACGTCATGCTGCGCGGGCGGCGCTCGGTGACGCTCGATCTGAAGTCGCCGGACGGCGTCGCCGCGGCGCTCGAGCTCGTCGCGCGCGCCGACGCGCTGATCGAGGGCTTCCGGCCCGGCGTGATGGAGCGTCTCGGGCTCGGGCCGGACCTGTGCCTCAAGCAGAACCCGAAGCTGGTGTACGGCCGCATGACGGGCTGGGGCCAGGAGGGGCCGCTGGCGGCGCGCGCCGGCCACGACATCAACTACATCGCGCTCGCGGGCGTGCTGAACGCCTTCGGCCGCCAGGGCCAGGCGCCGGTGCCGCCGCTCAACCTCGTCGGCGACTTCGGCGGCGGCGGCATGCTGCTCGGCTTCGGCATCGCCTGCGGGCTGCTGCACGCGCAAAAGACCGGGCAGGGCCAGGTGGTGGACGCGGCGATGGTGGACGGCGCCGCGCTGCTCGCCGCGATGTTCTCGGGATTCCTCGCCGCCGGCCGCTGGTCGGAGGAGCGCGGCGTCAACATCCTCGACGGCGGCGCGCCCTGGTACGACTGCTACGAGACCAGGGACGGCAAGTACGTCGCCATCGGCGCCATCGAAGCCAAGTTCTTCGAGGAGCTGGTGCAGCGCCTCGGGCTCTCGGGCCTGCCGCCGCAGAACGACCGCGCAGGCTGGCCGGCGATGCGCGAGGCCTTCGCGCGCACTTTCAAGGGCAGAACGCGCGAGGAGTGGGTGAAGGTGTTCGAGGGCTCGGACGCGTGCTTTGCGCCGGTGCTCAGCTTCTCGGAGGCCCGGCGGCATGCGCACAACCTCGCGCGCCGCGGCACCGTCAGCGTGGCGCGGCTGGAGCAGCCGGCGCCCGCGCCGCGCTTTTCCGGCACGCCCGGGGAGGTGAGCCGCGTGCCTCCCGAGCGCGGCGCGCTGGGGCGCGCCGCGCTCATGGATTGGGGTTTCTCGAAGGACGACATCGAGCGGCTGAAGAAGGCCGGGCTCGGTACTGCCGACTAGGGAGCGCGCATGCTCGGGCGTCTGATGCCCCGCGAGGGGAAATTCTTCGACCTGTTCAACGCCCACGCCGAGCGCATCGTCGAGGGCAGCCGCGAGCTCGCGGCGATGATCGGCCAGTTCAGCGAGCTGGACGCGCACGCGCAGCGCATCGACACCGCCGAGCGCGCCGCGGACAAGATCACGCACGAGTGCATCACGCTGCTGCACAAGACCTTCATCACGCCTTTCGACCGCGACCAGATCCACCAGCTGATCACGTCGATGGACGACATCCTGGATCTCATCCAGGACGTCGCCGAGTCGGTGGCGCTCTACGACCTGCGGCGCGTCACGCCCGAGGCCAAGCAGCTTGCCGAGATCTGCCAGATGTGCTGCGAGCGGGTGCGCACCGTCGTCGGCCTGCTGACCAACGTGAAGCGCCCGGAGGCCATCCTCAAGCTGTGCGAGGAGATCGACCGCCTGGAGTCGGACGCCGACCGCGTCATGCGCGCGGCGCTCTCCAAGCTGTTCCGCGAGGAGAACGACCTCAAGCAGGTGATGAAGCTGCGCGTCATCTACGACCTGCTGGAGACGATCACCGACCGCTGCGAGGACGTGGCCAACGTGATCGAAGGCATCGTCCTGGAAAACTCCTGATGGACGCGGGCGGCGCAGCCCAGCTCGGCCTGGGCCTGGTGATCGCGCTCGTGCTGGTGGCGCTCGCCTTCGACTTCATGAACGGCTTCCACGACGCGGCCAATTCGATCGCCACCGTGGTCTCGACCCGCGTGCTCAAGCCCTACCAGGCGGTGCTGCTCGCGGCGTTCTTCAACTTCGCCGCGCTGTTCGTCTTCCAGCTCAAGGTGGCGACCACCGTCGGCCAGGGCATCGTCGCGCAGGGCACGGTCGACCACTACGTGGTGTTCGGCGCGCTGATCGGCGCCATCAGCTGGAACCTGATCACCTGGTACTACGGCATTCCCTCCTCGTCGTCGCACGCGCTGATCGGCGGGCTGGTCGGGGCGGCGATCGCGAAGTCCGGAACCGGCGCCCTGATGGGCGCGGGCATCCTCAAGACCTGCGCCTTCATCCTCATCTCGCCCCTCATGGGCATGCTGCTCGGCGCCCTCCTCATGCTGGCGGTGAGCTGGGTGTTCGTGCGCACGACGCCCTCGCGCGTCGACCGCTGGTTCCGGCGGCTGCAGCTCGTCTCCGCGTCGCTCTACAGCCTGGGGCACGGCGGCAACGATGCGCAGAAGACCGCGGGCATCATCTGGATGCTGCTGATCGCCTCCGGCTACCTGGCCGCGCAGGATCCGATCCCGATCTGGGTGGTGGCCGCCTGCTACGTGACCATCGCGCTCGGCACCGCCTTCGGCGGCTGGCGCATCGTGAAGACGATGGGGCAGCGCATTACCAAGCTCAAGCCCGTGGGCGGCTTCTGCGCGGAGACGGGCGGCGCGGCGACGCTGTTCATCGCCACCGGGCTCGGCATCCCCGTTTCCACCACGCACACCATCACCGGCGCCATCGTCGGCGTCGGCGCCACGCAGTCGGTTTCCGCGGTGCGCTGGGGCGTGGCCGGCAACATCGTCTGGGCGTGGGTGCTGACGATCCCGTGCTCGGCGCTCATTGCCGCCTTCGCCTGGTGGCTCGGGCGCCAGCTGTTCTAGTGCTTCATCTGCGCCGGCGCGCGCGCACCGACTTCCTCGACCAGCAGCTCGACCTTCAGCTCGCCGCCTTTCGCCAGCTTGAGCGTCAGCGGCACCTTCTCGCCCTTTTTCAGCGCTCGCTTGAGGTCCACCAGCATCAGGTGCGCGCCCCCGGGCTTCAGCTCGAAACTGCCGCTGGCGGGAACGTCGAAGCCCTTGACCTCGCGCATCCTCATCACGTCGCCTTCGCGCACCGTGACGTGCATCTCCACCCGCCCCGCGACGGGCGACGAGGCGCCGACCACACGGTCGGCGTTACCCGCGTTCTTCAGCGTCATGAAGCCCGCGCCGACCTTCGCGCCGGGGGGCGTGGCGCGGCTCCAGGGCCTTTCCACCGTGACCTGCGCCCACGCGGGACCCGCCGCCAACAGCAGCACTACTAGCCACTTGCGCATTTCCTGTACTCCTCTTCCTGCAGTTTTCTCCAGAATACCTTGCCGGTCGCGGTCTTCGGCAGCTCGCCGACGAACTCCACCACGCGCGGGTACTTGAACGCCGCCATGTGCTCCCTGGCCCAGGCGACGACGTCTTCCTCGCGCAGCTTGCCGCGCGCGGCGGCCTTGAGCACCACCACCGCCTTTACCGTCTCGCCGCGGTGCGCGTCGCGCGTGCCGATGACGCAAGCTTCCTGGATGTCGGGGTGCGCGTAGAGCATGGCCTCGACCTCGGCGGGCCACACCTTGAAGCCCGAGGCGTTGATCATGCGCTTCAGGCGGTCGGTGATGAAGAAGTACCCCTCCTCGTCGTAGTAGCCCAGGTCGCCCGTGCGGAAGAACCTCTTGCCGTCGTGCTCGAGGAAGGCGTCGGCGGTGGCCTTGGGCTGCTTCCAGTAGCCCCGGAACACCTGCGGCCCGTGCGTGATGATCTCGCCGACCTCGTTCGGCCCGAGCTCCTTGAGCGTGACCGGGTCGATGACGCGCGAGTCCGTGTCGAAGTACGGGATGCCGGCGCACTGGCGCTTGGGCCGGTGCGGCGGGTTGGAGTGCGAGGGAGCGGCGGTCTCGGTGAGGCCGTAGCCCTCGAGGAAGGGCAGGCCTACGCGTTCCTGCAGCTTCGCCGCCACCGCCTCGGGCATCGCCGCGCCGCCGCCGCCGATGCGCACCAGCGAAGACAGGTCGTACTTCGACAGGCTCGGATTGGCGAGGAAGTCGACGATCATCGTCGTGATGCCGGTCACGCTGGTGACGCGGCAGCGCTGGATCAGCTCGGCCGCCACGTCGCGGTCCCAGCGCGTCATGAGGACCGACGTGCCGCCGAGCTGGATCGGCGTATTCATGTTCGCCTGCATGCCGGTGAGGTGGAACATCGGCAGCACGCCGAGCACCACGGCCTCGCTCGATCCCGCGTACCAGACGCTGGCGCCGGTGCTGGTGGCGAGCAGGTTCACGTGCGTGAGCATGGCGCCCTTGGGGTGTCCGGTGGTGCCGGAGGTGTAAGGCAGCACCGCAAGGTCGTCCGCTGCGGCCGTGTGCGGCCCGGGCGCATGGCCCGCGGCAAGCGCCTGCTGCCAGTTCGCCTGCGCGGCGCGCGGCACGCGCACCACCTCGGGCACGTTGAGATCGGTCGGCTGGCGCAGGTAGTCCGAGTACGTCCCGAGCACGCAATGCGCAAGCCCCTTGCCGAGGTGCGGCTCGATCTCGCCGAGCAGGTCCTGCGTGCTCACGATCACGCGCGCGTCCGAATCCGAGACGTAGTAGCCGAGCTCGTCGCGCTTGTTCATCGGATTCACCGGCACCACCACCGCGTCGGCGCGCAGGATGGCGTAGTAGCCGATGACGAACTGCGGGCAGTTCTGCGTGTAGAGCAGCACGCGGTCGCCGCGCCGCACGCCGCAGGCGTGCTGCAGGTAGCCGGCGAGCGCCTCGGCCGAGCGCAGCAGCTCGGCGTAGGGGATCGCCGTGCCGTAATATTTCAGCGCCGCCTTGTCCGGGTAGCGCCGCGCGCTCACCTCCAGGTTGTAGAACAGGCTCGTGCGCGGCACCGACAGCGTCTTCGGCACGCCGGGCGGCCAGTGCAGGTAGTGGCGCGTGAACATCAAAGCAGGAAGCGCTTCACCGCCTTTTCGTCCCAGCGCATGCCGATCCCCGGGCCCTCCGGTACCAGCACATGCCCGTCCTTGAGCCGCGCCGGCTCCTCGAGGATCGGATCGGCCCAGTCGACGTACTCCAGCCAGTGGCAGGTGGGCGTCACGGCGAGCAGGTGGCAGCTCACCTCGGGAAACAGATGGCTCGACATTTCCATGCCCGCGGCCTGCGCGAGCGCAGAGGCGCGCATCCAGCCGGTGACGCCGCCAATCCTCTGCGCATCGGGCATGGCGTAGTCGCAGGCGCCGGCGGCGAGCGCCTGCGCCATCTGCTCCGGCCCCATGAAGTTCTCGCCGATCTGGATCGGCGTGGCGATCTCGCGCGCGATGCGCGCGTTGCCCGCGTAGTCGTCCGCGCGCACCGGCTCCTCGATCCAGTGCACGCCGCCCTCGGCGTCGATCATGCGGCCGCGCTCGAGCGCCTGCGCCACCGTGAGCCCCTGGTTGAAGTCCACCATCAGGATGACGCCCGGGCCGATCGCCTTCTTCACCGCGCGCAGGGCGGCGAGGTCGTCCGCCGCCTCGGGGCGGCCGAGCCGCAGCTTCACGGCACCGAAGCCCTCGGCGACCAGTTCCTGCGCCTCTTTCGCCAGCGCCTTGAGTGGCATGATGCCCAGGCCCTTGGAGTTGTAGGCACGCACCGGGCGCGGCGCGCCGCCGAGCAGCCGCACGAGGGGCTGCTGCAGCCCCTGCGCGAGCGCGTCCCAGGCGGCCATGTCGATGCCCGACATGGCAAAGAGCACGATGTTGTGCACGCCGAGCAGGGTGTGGCGCTTCCTGAGCTTCGCCTCTATCTCGAACGGCAGGAGCGGGTCGCCTTTCACCATCTCGCCCATCAATTCGACGAGCGCGGCCAGCGGCTTCATGTTCTGCTGCATGAGCCCGAAGAGATAGGAACGACCGACAATCCCGGCGTCGGTCTGCAGGTCGATGAGCAGCAGCGGCGCCGTCGCGATCGCGCCGGTGCTCGTGGCGAGCGGCCGCTTCATCGGCGCGGCGACCGCGCGCACGCGGATGCTTTCGATCCTCATGCCTATTCCCCCCTGAACCGCGGCTTGCGCTTTTCCATGAACGCGCGCCGCCCTTCCTGGTAGTCCTCGCTCTTCGCGCAGCGCTCGATCGCCGCCGCCATGCGCTCGTGGTCCGCCGCCCCGGAAGCCTTGGCGTATTCCTCGAGGATCGTCTTGGAGTTGGCGATGGACAGCGGCGCGTTCTCCAGCAGCGTGGCGATCACCCCGTCGACGAACCCCGCGAGCTCGCCGTCGGGCAGCACGCGATGCACCAGGCCCATGGCGAGCGCCTCGGCGGCGCCGTAGCGGCGGCCGAGGAACATGATCTCCCGCGCGCGCGCGTGGCCCACGGTCTCCAGCAGGCGCTTATGCCCTTCGACGTTGTAGGCGATGCCGAGCTTGGCGGCGGGGATGCCGAACTGCGCGGACGTCCCGCAGTAGCGCAGGTCGCAGGCGAGCGCCACTTCCAGCCCGCCTCCCATGCAAAAGCCGTGGATCAGAGCCACCGACGGCTTGCGCGAGTCCTGGATCGAATGCAGCACGCGGTCGAGCAGCCCGTCGTACTCGCTCACCGCGCCCCGCCCTGCGCGGATCTTCTCGAACTCGGAGATGTCCGCGCCCGCCGCGAAGGCCTCGGTGCCCGCTCCGCGGAAGGCCACGCAGCGCACATCGGCGTCGGCGTCGAAGCGCGCCATGGCCTCGGGAATGCCGCGCCACATGGCGCCGTTGATGGCGTTCTTCTTCTCCGGCTGGTCGAAGACGATCCAGCCGACCGCGCCGCGCTTCTCGACCGTGAGCTTGCCCGCGCTCATGCCCAGCGCCCGCTTTCCACCTGGCGGAAGAAATCCTCGACGAGGCGGTTGAAGAGCGCCGGGTCTTCGAGGTTGAGCGCGTGCCCGCTGCGTGGCAGGACCGCGAGACCCGCCTTCGGCAGGGCGCGCTTGATCATCAGGCCCGGCTCGAGCGTGGGGTCGTCTTCGTCGCCCGCGATCACCAGCAGCGGCGCCGTGATGCCGGCGATCTCCTTCTTCAGGTCGTACAGCGACGGCCGGCGCGCCTGGCAGCCGAGCATCGTGTTCGCCGAGCCCTTGGGCGAGTGCTCGCTCAGGTACTTGATGTAGAGCGCGAAGCCGCGCGGGTCCTTGTCGCGCAGCTGCAGCCGGGTCGGGCCGTGACCGTAGGTGGCCGCGAACTTTGCCATGCCCTCCTTCAGCATCAGCTCGGCGTTCGCACGCGAGGATCGCTGGAACTCCTCGCGCTGCGCCGGCACCGCGCCGTACCCGGCGCCGGCCGCCACCAGGCCGAGGGCGCGCGCGCTGTACTTCATGCCGAAATGCAGCGTGGCGAGGCCGCCCATCGACAGGCCGACGATGAAGGCGCGCTGGATCTTCAGGCCGTCGAGCACCGCGAGCACGTCGTCGCGCGCGAGCTCCTGCGAGTACTGCTCGAAGCTCCCGGGCACGTCCGAGGGCGGGTAGCCGCGCGCGTTGTAGGCGATGCAGCGGTAGCGGCGCGAGAAGTGCGAGAGCTGCGGGTCCCAGCTGCGCAGGTCGCCGGCGAACTCGTGCACGAAGACGATGGGCGTGCCGCTGCCCGCTTCCTCGTAGTGCAGTTTCACGCCGTCCGGGGTGGTGATCTGGGGCATGTTGGTAGACTGTCCGGAGATGGACCTGAATCTTAAAGGCAAACGCGCGCTGGTGACCGGTGGTTCGAAGGGCATCGGCTGGGCGAGCGCCTGCGCGCTGGCCGCGGAAGGCTGCGAGGTGATGATCGCGGCGCGCAACCCGCCGGCCGACGGCCGGTTCCGGTTCCGCGCGACCGACCTCTCGCAGCGCGGCGCCGCCGAGGCGCTGGCCGAGTGGGCCGGCGACCTGGACCTGCTGGTCAACAACGCCGGGGCGATCCCGGGCGGCGACCTGCTGCGCGTGGACGAGGAGACCTGGCGGCGCGCCTGGGACCTGAAGGTGTTCGGCTACATCAACCTCACGCGCCAGGTCTACGGCCGCATGAAGGCGAAGCGCGCCGGCGTCATCGTCAACGTGCTGGGCAATGCGGGCGAGAAGCTCGACGCGAGCTACATCGCCGGAAGCACGGCCAATGCCGGGCTCATGGCCTTCACCCGCACGCTGGGCGGAGCCTCGCACGCCGACGGCATCCGCGTGGTCGGCATCAACCCGGGACCGGTGGAGACCGACCGGCTGAAGAGCCTGTTCCGCCAGCGCGCCGAGGCGAAGTTCGGCGATGCCGAGCGCTATCCGGAGCTGTTCGCCGGCATGTCGTTCGGCCGTCCGGCGACGCCCGAGGAGATCGCCTGGGCGGTGGCCTTCCTCGCCTCGGCGCGCTCGGCGTACACGAGCGGCTGCATCCTCACCATCGACGGCGGCCTCGCCGCCCGTTCCAGCTAGCCCGCGCCGGACATACGAGGCGACCTTGAAGGCGCTGCTCTGCAAGCAGTTCGGCCCACCCGAGTCCCTGGTGCTCGAGGAGGTCCCCTCGCCGCAGGCCGGGCCCGGCGAGGTGGTCGTCAGCATCAAGGCGGCGAGCGTGAATTTCCCGGACGTGCTCATCATCCAGAACAAGTACCAGTTCAAGCCGCCGCTGCCGTTCTCCCCGGGCAGCGAGCTCGCCGGCATCGTCAAGGAGACCGGCGCCGGCGTGACCAGCGTCAAGCCGGGCGATCGCGTCATCGCCTTCACGACCTACGGCGCGTTCGCCGAGGAAGTGAAGACCGAGGCGACGCGGCTGCTGCCCATGCCGCAGGGCATGGACTACGCGAGCGCCGCTTCCTTCATCCTCACGTACGGCACGACCGACCATGCGCTGCGCGACCGCGCGCAGCTGAAGGCCGGCGAGACGCTGCTGGTGCTCGGCGCCGCCGGCGGCGTGGGCATCGCCGCGATCGAGATCGGCAAGGCGCTCGGCGCGCGCGTCATCGCCTGCGCCTCGAGCGCCGAGAAGCTGGCGGTGTGCCGCGAGCACGGCGCCGACGAGACGATCAATTACGCGAGCGAGGACCTGCGCGAGCACATCAAGGGCCTGACTGCCGGGCACGGCGTGGACGTGATCTACGACGCCGTCGGCGGCCCCTACACCGAGCCCGCGTTCCGTTCCATCGCCTGGCGCGGGCGGCACCTGGTGGTCGGCTTCGCCGCGGGCGACATTCCGAAGCTGCCGCTCAACCTCGCGCTGCTCAAGGGCGCGTCGGTGGTCGGCGTGTTCTGGGGGGATTTCGCGCGCCGCGAGCCGCAGGCCTTCGTCGAGAGCGCGCGCCAGCTCGTGCGCTGGTTCGAGCAGGGCAGGCTGAAGCCGCACGTCTCCGCCACCTTTCCCCTGGAGAAGGCCGCCGAGGCCATGAACCTGCTCGCCTCGCGCAAGGCGAAGGGCAAGGTCGTGATCCGCATCGGTGATTAGCGTCCTGGCCGAGGGCCTCGCCAGCCTGGCGAGCCCGTGGGTGCTCGCCGCCTGCGCGGTCGTGGTGTTCTTCGCGTACATGCTGCGCGGCGCCACCGGCTTCGGCGCGGGCGTGGTGGCCATTCCCGCGCTGGCGCTCGCCATGCCGCTCAACGTCGTCATCCCCGTCGTCACCACGCTCGGCATCGTCGCCTCGCTCGGCCAGTCGGCGCAGGAGATCCGCCATGTCGACTGGCGGGCGCTGCGCGGCCTGGCGCTGCCCTCGCTCGCCGGGCTCGCGCTCGGCCTTTGGCTGTTCGCGTCGCTCGACCAGCGGCTGCTGCTGCGCGCGTTCGCCGCGTTCATCATCGCCTACGGCCTGTGGTCGCTCGCGCCGCGGCGCCCGCGCATCGCCCTGCCGCGCGCGGCGCTGGCCG
>DATFEJ010000137.1:0-2360 GCA_035251235.1 Burkholderiales bacterium | reverse complement strand
GAGCGGGGCGCCTTTGCGCCTGTGGCAGGACCTCCCCGCGATCAACCGCGAGAACGCTTTCGTCTGGCGCCAGCTCGAGTGGGCGGGGCTCAAGCGCGGCCAGCGCCGCGCGTGGATGCGCGGCGACATGATCGTTCCGGCCGCGCAGCGCGTGCCGCCGTACTGGCGCCTGAACCGCGCCGAGAACATGCTGATGCTGTCCTCGTACCACCTCGCCGACTCCACCGCGGCGGCCTGCCTGCAGGCGCTGGAGGACTTCGACCCGGTGGTGATCCAGGCCTATTCGTCCTCCGTAGGCTTCCTCGCCGCCTGGATGCTCGCCAACGGCCGACGCTTTCGCGGCGCCGCGCTCCTCGGCATCGTCACCTCGTCGGAGACGCTGAGCGCGGATCGGCGCCGCGACATCTCGGTCGCCTTCGGCTGCCCGGTGCTCGACTGGTACGGGCAGGCCGAGCGCGTGGCCGCGATCGGCACCTGCGAGCACGGGCGCTATCACCTGCTGAGCGACTACTCGCACGTGGAGCTGCTGCCCGCGGGCGACGGGCGGTTTGAGCTGGTCGGCACCGGCTTCAACAACTTCGCCATGCCGCTGGTGCGCTATCGCACGGGCGACTGCGTGCGTCCCGCGCCGGCGGGCTTGCGCTGTCCTTGCGGGCGTGCGTTCCCGCTCGTCGAGCAGATCGCCGGCCGCGACGACGACGCCGTGCACCTGCCCGACGGGCGCTCGATCGGGCGGCTCGACCACGTGTTCAAGGGCGTCACCGGCATCGTCGAGGCACAGATCCGGCAGGAGCGCCCCGCGGCGGTCGAGGTCCTGCTGGTGCCCGGGCGGGACTACGGCGAGGGCACGCGGCGCGCGCTCCTCGCCAACCTGCGCGAGCGCCTGGGCGGGGACGTCGCGCTCGAGGTCCGGCGCGTGGACGCGATCCCGCGCGGGGCGAACGGCAAGTTCAAGGGGGTCGTCAGCACCGTCTGACGCCCGGGCTGCATCATGTGCGGTATCGCCGGCTACCTGAGGCTTGCCCCCGAGCGCGCCGCGCCGCTCGAGGACGCGGTCGCCGCGCGCATGCTCGCCGCGCTCGCGCACCGCGGCCCCGACGGGGAAGGGCAGTGGCGCTCGGCCGACGGCCGCTGCTGGCTCGGCCACCGGCGCCTGGCGATCGTCGATCTGCACACCGGCGCGCAGCCGATGGCGAACGAGGACGGCACGGTGTGGGCCGTGTGCAACGGCGAGATCTACAACCACCGCGCGCTGCGCGCCGAGCTCGAGGCGCGCGGCCACGCGTTTCGCACGCAAAGCGACTCGGAGGTGCTGCTGCACGGCTACGAGCAGTGGGGCGCGCAGGGACTCGCCGTGCGCCTGCAGGGCATCTTCGCCTTCGCGCTGTACGACGCCGCGCGGCGCCGCCTGGTGCTCGCGCGCGACCCGCTCGGCGTAAAGCCGCTGTACTGGTGGAGCGACGGCGCGGCGTTCGCGTTCGCGAGCGAGGTGAAGGCGCTGCTCGCGCTGCCGCAGCTCGCGCGGCGCAAGGTCAACCGCGCGGGAGTGGCGCAGGTGCTGGTCACGCGCTATGTGCTGCGGCCGGCGACGATGTTCGAGGACGTGCAGCGCCTGCCCGAGGGCTGCTGGATGCTCGCGGGCGGGGCCCCGCAGCGCTACTGGGACGTGCAGTTCCAGCCGCAGCCGATCGGCATGGACGAGGCGCTCGAGGAGCTCGACGCGCTGCTCCGGCGCACCGTCGAAGCGCAGCTGATGGCCGACGTGCCGGTGGGCGTGCAGCTCTCGGGCGGGGTGGACAGCGGGCTGGTGACCGCGATGATGGACGCGGTGCGCCGGCGCCGCGGCGACCCCGAGCCGGTGCGCACGTTCTCGGTGGGCTTCGACGTCGCCGAGTTCAGCGAGCTCGAGCACGCGCGCGCGGTGGCGCAGCGCTACGGCACGCGCCACCACGAGATCGTCGTCGGCCACCGCGACTTCGCCGGGGCGCTGCCGCGCCTCGCGTGGCTCTACGACGAGCCGATGGGCGAGCCGCCCGCGATCCCGACCTGGCTGATGTGCCGCGAGGCGCAGCGCCACGTGAGCGTGCTGCTGTGCGGCGAGGGCGCCGACGAACTGTTCGGCGGCTACTCCAAGTACCTGTTCGACGGCTTCTCCGCGGCCTTCGATTGGATGCCGCCGGCGGCGCGCGCGCTGCTGCTCGGCGGCGTCGCGTACGGCATGCCGTTCGGCGGCCGCCGCCTGCGCAGCATGGCCGAGATCCTCGCCATCGAGGACGCGCCGCGGCGCTATGCGTCGTGGTACGGCGGTTTCGACGCGCGGCTGCAGGCGCGCGTGCTGGCGCCGCGGCTGCGCGCGGAGG
>DATFEJ010000196.1:0-2079 GCA_035251235.1 Burkholderiales bacterium | reverse complement strand
CTCCGCGGCGAGCGTGGCCTCCAGCACGGCGCGCGTGGGCGCCTCGCCCGTCTTCGGCAGCCACTGGTCGCGCCGCCCGAGGATCTCCGCGAGCATCCCGGACGCGCGCGCCACGTCGTTGTCCAGGTGCGCGAGCATGCTCGCCACCGCGGGCGTGATCTCGGCGAGCGTGCGCGCGGCGGCCTCCTGAAATAGCGAGCGCGCGTCTTCGATCACCTGCGGCTGCGCGCCGAACCTGGAGAGCACCGGCATCTGCGCGGTGAGCGAGGCGCACAGCGCGTCGATCGTCTGGATGCGAAGGCGCGGCGCCAATTCGGGTGCGATCTGCTCGATGACGCGCCGGCGCATCTCGGCGGCCGCCTTCTTGGTGAAGGTGATGGCGACGATCTCCTCGGGCTTGTGCACGGTCTTGAGGAGCTTGAGGTAACGCTCGACGAGGATCGCGGTCTTCCCCGAGCCCGCGGGCGCCTGCACGATGAACGAGCGCGTGGTATCGAGCGCCGCGTGGCGCTCGTGCTGGTCGGCGATCGTGTGCTCAACCATGCGCGGCTTTCGCTATCATCGGCGCATGCCGATCAAGCTCTGGGACCTGGCCGCCGCCGAGGACGACCGGCGCTTCTCGCCCTACTGCTGGCGCATCAAGATGGCGCTCGCGCACAAGGGGCTGGAGGCCGAGACCATCCCCTGGCGCTTCACCGACAAGGACGCGATCGGCTTCTCCGGCCAGGGCCTGGTGCCGGTGATCGTGGACGACGGCAAGGAAGTGCACGACTCCTGGGCGATCGCGCAGCACCTCGACGCGAAGTACCCGGCGCGGCCGCTCTTCGAGGGCGCGCAGGCGAAGGCCCTCGCCTACGTGTTCAAGGTGTGGGTGGAGGCGAACCTGCACGGCCCCGTCCTGCGCGCGATCCTCGCCGACCTCTTCGCCGCGATCCACGACCGGGACAAGGCCTACTTCCGCGAGTCGCGCGAGAAGCGCTTCGGCAAGACGCTCGAGGAAGCGGGCGGCAACCCGAAGCAGGCGATCCAGGAGCTGCGCACCGCGCTCCTGCCCGTGAGAAAGCAGCTGGTCGAGGCGCCTTGCGTGAGCGGCCAGGCGCCCGGGTTCGCCGACTACATCCTGTTCGGCCCGTTCCAGTGGGCGCGCGCGCTCTCGCCGCAGCGCCTGCTCGAGCCCGACGACCCGGTGTACGCCTGGCGCGAGCGCATGCTCGACCTGCACGACGGCTTCGCCCGCAAGGCGAAGGGCTACCCGGTCTGGGCCTAGGAGCCTCACTCCTCCTCCCCTTCGTCGCCGAGCGCATCCACCCGCTCGTACACGCGGCACAGCGGCTGCAGGTCGCAATACCGGCAGGTGTTCAGCAGCTCCTTGGGATCCACGCGCGCGTCGCCCGCGGCAAAGCCCTGCCCGAGCGCTTCCAGCTCCTTCTTCCAGCCCTCGAGCAGCACCTTCCAGTCCTTCGCCGCCTTCACGCCGGGCACGAGGTCCTCGCGCTCCGAGAACCCCATGTAGCGCATCTCGCCGGTGCGCAGCTTCGCAAACGCCACGGCGCAGACCGGTTCCTTCGCGTTCAGCGCATACAGCGGCAGCTGAGGGTCGTCGGGGCGCTCGCCCATCCAGTCGTTCGGCGTGGGCTTGCCGCTCTTGTAGTCGATGAGCGCGTGGCCGCCCGATTCGAGCGCGTCCATGCGGTCGATGCGGCCATTCAGCGTGAGGCCCGCGACCCCGAGCTTCCTCTTGTCCTCCAGGGCCGCGACCGTGAACGGCGCGCGCCCGCGCTCGACTTCCAGCCACTCCCAGGCGAGCTTCGCGAGGCGCGCGCGCTCGAGCTGCGCGAAGGGCTCTTCGAGCTTCGCTTCGGCGACGGCGCGCCTGGCCGCCCGCTCGATCGCCGGGCCGGCGTCGCCGGCGAGGCCGGCGCTGCCTTTCAACTCGGTCCACAGCTCCTTCATGAGCGTGTGCAGGAGCTGGCCTCTGGCTCTCGCGTCGAGGCCCTCCACGGGTTCCTCCAGCGCTTCCGCGTTCAGGCGGTGCCTGGCGAAGGCGCGGAAGGGACAGGCGGCCTGGTCGGCGAGGAT
>DATFEJ010000289.1:0-8675 GCA_035251235.1 Burkholderiales bacterium | reverse complement strand
CAGGCGAGCAGCTCGCGCCACGTGAGGCGCACGCGCGCATCGCGCAGCGCGTGCGCCCGCGGCCGCTCGGCGGCGTGCCTCTGCAGGAGCGAATACAGGGTGTCCTTGCGCCATGCGCCCGAGGCGTAATGGCGCGCTGCCTCCTGCGGATTGAGGAGCGTCAGGACGGTATTCATCGCTCCTAGCGGCCGAACTTGTCCGGGTCGGGCTTGCGCTTGGCGCGGAAGGCTTCGCCCAGCTCGTGCGACTCCTCGGTCTCGAGGTAGGGCCGCAACAGCAGGTCGTGCGCCACGCGCGCCAGGCCGGAAACGCCGCCGTGGCGCGCGTTGAACGCGCCCTTGATCGAGGCGAGCGCGAAGGCGCCGCGCTCGGCGAGCTCGAGCGCCATGGCGCGCGTCTCCTCGCGGAGCTTGTCGTCCGGCACCACGCGGTTGATGAGCCCGATGGCGAGCGCCTCGCGCGCGGACAGGCGCGGATTGAGCATCCACATCTCCTTCGCCTTCTTCTTGCCGACCAGGTCCTCGAGGTACCAGGTGCCGTAGCCGGCGTCGAAGCTGCCCATCATCGGGCCCACCTGGCGGAACACCGCGCTTTCCTTGGCGATCGTCAGGTCGCACACCACCTGCAGCACGTTGCCGCCGCCCACCGCGTAGCCGTTGACCGAGGCGAGCACCGGCTTTTGCAGCCGGTCGATCGACTCGTACATCTCCAGCGTCGGCAGCACGCCGGCGTAGAGCAGCGTGTCCTGCATGCCTTCCTTGCGCCCGCCGATGCAGAAGAACCTGTCGCCCGCGCCGGTGATCACCAGCACGCGGGTGCGCGTCTCGCGCCGCACTTCGTTGATGCAGTCGCGGATCTCGTGGCACATCTGCGGCGTGAACATGTTGCCGTCGTCGGGACGGTTGAGGGTGAGCCAGCCGATCGGGCCGTCTTCCTGATAGAGAATCGTTTCGAAGCTCACGCGAGCGACCTCCGCGGGATGCGCAGGACGATGATAGTCGCTCGCGCCGCGGATTTGTATGCCCGGCTCGCCTCCCTTGACCTTCGCCGCGGTCTTGCTGCACCATCGCCGGCTCCAAAGGAGGAGTTCATGAACTTGATCAGGAAGACCATTGTGGCGGCCGCCGTCGCCGCGCTGGTGCCCGGTTTCGCCGCGGCCCAGGAAGCACCGCTCAAGATCGGCGTCGTCTCGTTCCTGTCCGGGCCGGCCGCGGGGCCCTTCGGCGTCCCCGCGCGCAATGCCGCGGAAATCACGATCGAAATGCTGAATGCCGAGAAGTGGCCCGCGCCCTACGCCACCAAGGGATTCGGCGGCGCCGCGCTGCAGATGCAGCTGGTGGACGAGGCAGGCCCCGCCACCACCCAGGTGACCGAGTTCCGCAACATGGTGCAGCGCGACAACGTCGACATGGTGATCGGCTACATCTCGAGCGGCAACTGCCTCGCCATCGCGCCGGTGGCCGAGGAGCTGAAGAAGCTCACGGTGTTCTTCGACTGCGGCACGCCGCGCATCTTCGAGGACGCGAAGTACAAGTACGTGTTCCGCACGTCGTCGACCGCGACCATGGACAGCGTCGGCGCGGCGCTCTACGTGATGGACCTGAAGAAGGGCAAGGTCGGCTCGATCGCCGGCGTGAACCAGAACTACGCCTGGGGCCAGGACTCGTGGTCGGACTTCGAGGCGTCGATGAAGAAGCTCGCGCCGGGCGTGAAGGTCGCCACCTCGCAGATGCCGAAACTCTTCGCCGGGCAGTTCAACGCCGAGATCTCGACCATCCTCGGCGCCAAGGCGGACGTCGTGCATTCCAGCTTCTGGGACGGCGACCTCGAGGCGTTCATCCTGCAGGCGGGCCCGCGCGGCCTGTTCAAGCGCAGCACCGTGGTGCTCACCACCGGCGAGACGGCGATGTACAAGCTCGCCGACCGGATTCCGGACGGCGTGGTGCTCGGCGCGCGCGGACCCTACGGCCCCTACGCCCCGGACAACGAGCTGAACCGCTTCTACTCGAAGACCTTCGCGGACCGCTACAACGTGCCGCCGAACTACGCCGCCTACCAGATGACGCAGGCGATCCTCGGCACCAAGGCGGCCTGGGAGAAGGCGCAGGCCGCCAACGGCGGCAAGCGCCCGAGCATCGACCAGGTGATCGCGGCCTTCGAGCGCCTCACCTTCGAGAGCCCGGCGGGCAAGGTCGAGATGGCGATCGGCGCCGGCCACCAGGCGATCACCGAGACCGTCTACGGCATGAGCAAGAAGGTCAAGGGCAAGATGACGGTCGCCAACGTCAAGCGCTACCCGGCGACGATGGTCAACCCGCCCGACGGCGTGAAGGCGGCCGACTGGATCGCCAGCGGCTTCAAGAAGTAAGAGCAAGCGGCTTGGCTGACCAACGGCTGCCCGCGGGGCAGCCGTTGTCTTGTCCGGGGTGAGCGTGGAACAGCTTGTCGCCGTCCTCATCGACGGCATCATCTATTCGGCCTGGCTGTTCGTCGCGGCGATCGGCCTGACGCTGATCTACGGCGTCATGAAGATCGTCAACGTGACGCACGGCAGCTTCTACGCGCTGGGCGCCTACGCGGCGGCCTCGATCACCGGCGCGCTGCTCGCCAGGGGCATGCCGCCGTCGCTCTCGTACGCGGCGCTGCTCGGCTCGGCGCTGCTGGTGACGCTGGTGGTCGCGCCGCTCATCGAGCGCGGCATCCTGCGCTTCATGTACGTGAAGGACGAGGTGGTGATCCTGCTCATCACCTACGCGCTGTTCCTGATCCTGGAAGACGCCATCAAGCTGGTGTGGGGCGTGAGCCCGTATTTCATCGCCGAGCCCTACGGCCTGCTCGGCAGCTTCGACGTGCTCGACCTCACCTACCCCTACTACAACCTGATCCTGGTCGGCGTGGCGGTCCTGTGCGGCGTGGGCCTCGCCTGGATGCTGAACCGCACGCGCACCGGCAAGCTGCTGGTGGCGGTGATCCACGACACCGAGGTGAGCCGCGCGATGGGCATCAACGTCGAGCGCATGTACCTCTTCACTTTCACCTTTGGTTCGCTGCTGGCCGCGATCGGCGGGGCCTTCACGGCGCCTACGGTGTCGGTGGTGCCGGGACTGGGCGTCGAGGTGATCGTGCTGTCGTTCGCGGTGGTGGTGATCGGCGGCCTGGGGAGCCTGCCCGGCGCGGCGCTCGGCGCGGTGATCGTCGGCCTGGTGCGCTCGGCCAGCATCCATTACCTGCCGCAGGCGGAGCTGTTCGTCATCTACCTGGTGATGGCGATGGTGCTCGCCTTCCGGCCGCGCGGCCTGTTCAGCATCGCCGAGGCGCGCAAGATATGAGCGCCGAGCGCACGCCGCGCACGCTCGCCCTGATCCTCGCGGTGATCCTCGCGGTGGGGCCGTTCGCGCCGCAGTGGACGCTGTTCCTGCTCACCATCGCGCTCGCCAAGGGCCTGGTGGTGCTCGGCCTGATGCTGCTCCTGCGTTGCGGCCTGGTGTCCTTCGGCCAGGCGTTGTACTACTGCATCGGCGCCTACGCCGCCGGCATGCTGGGGCGCTATTTCGGCATGACGGACCTCGTCGCGCTGATGCTCGCCGGCATGGCGGCCTCGGCGCTGGCCGCCTGGGTGCTCGGCTTCCTGCTGGCCCGCTACCGCGGCATCTTCTTCGGCCTGCTCAGCCTCGCGCTGTCGATGATCCTCTACGGCCTGCTGCTGAAGACCGAAGTGCTCGGCTCGAGCGACGGCTTCCACGTGCCGCCCTCGACCCTGTTCGGCGAGCGGCCCGCGGACGCCTGGGTGCGCTATGCGGTGCTGGCGGTGGCGGCGGCGGCGGCCTTCCTCGCCGCGCTCCTGGTGCACCGCTATCTCGCCACGCCGCTCGGCAGGCTCGCGCCGGCGATCAAGGACAACGAGATCCGCGTGGAGTACATGGGCGCCTCGGCGCGCTACGCCATCCACGTGAAGTACGTGATCGCCGCGGCGCTCGCCGGGCTGGGCGGCGCGCTCGCCGCCACCACCGTGGGGCACGTCGACCCGGAAATGGCCTACTGGACCACCTCGGGCGAGTTCATCTTCATCACTATCCTCGCCGGCACCGGCAGCGTGCTCGCGCCGTTCCTCGGCGCGCTCATCTTCGGCATCATCCATACGGTGGCCTTCGGCCTGTCGCCCAACACCTGGCAGATGGTGCTCGGCACGTCGCTGCTGGTGGTGATCGTCTTCCTGCCCAACGGCCTGTGGTCGCTGTTCCGGCGGCGCAAGGCGGCCTGAGATGGCGGCGATCCTCGACACGCAGGGCCTGCACAAGAGCTTCGGCGCGGTCACGGCGGCGAGCGACATCAGCGTCGCCGTCCAGAAGGACTCGGTGCTCGGCCTGATCGGCACCAACGGCGCGGGCAAGACCACCTTCATCAACATGATCACCGGGTACCTCAAGCCCGACCGCGGCCGCATCCATTTCGAGGGCCGCGACATCACCGAGCTCGCGCCGCGCGACATCACGCGCATCGGCATCTGCCGCTCGTTCCAGATCCCGCAGCTGTACGCCTCGCTCAGCGCGTTCGAGAACATGATGATCGGCATCGGCGTGGTGCTGCAGAACGCGGGCCGCGGCGGCTACTTCTCGCGCGGCCGGCCGATCGTGCCGGGCTACGACCTGCCCGCGGAAGACCTCGCCGAGCGCCTGCTCGAGCGCTTCGGCCTGGCGGAGTACCGCGACAGGAACGCGCAGGTGCTGCCCGGCGGAGTCAGAAAGCTGCTCGACATCGCGCTCACCATGGTCGCCAAGCCCAAGATCCTGCTGCTCGACGAGCCCACCAGCGGCGTGTCGGCGGAGGAGAAGTTCGCCATCATGGAGATGATCATGAAGGCGGTGCGCGCCGAGGGCACCACGGTGCTGTTCGTGGAGCACGACATGGAGGTGGTGAGCCGCTTCGCCGAGCGCGTGCTCGCCTTCTACGACGGGCGCATCATCGCCGACGCTCCGCCGCAGGTGGCGCTCAACGACCCCGAGGTGAAGCGCTTCGTCGTGGGCGGCGAGCTGCACCGCCTGGACGAGAAGGCGAGGCCGCGTGCTTAAGCTCGACAACGTCGACGTCGCCATCCAGTCGGTGCAGATCCTGCGCCGCGTGTCGCTCGACCTGCCCACCGGCACCATGGCGGGCCTCATCGGCCGCAACGGCGCGGGCAAGACCACGCTCATGAAGAGCATCATGGGCATCCTCAAGGTCTCGAGCGGCGCGATCCGCTTCGACGGCGCGGACCTGCTCGCCTCGCCGACCTGGAAGCGCACGCGCCTGGGCATCGGCTACATGCCCGAGGACCGGCGCCTGATTCCCGACCTGACGGTGGAGGAGAACCTGCTGCTGCCCGCCTGGGCGGCGAAGCTGCCCGACGCCGCGCAGCGCCTGGAGCGCGTCTACCGGCTGATCCCGGAGATCCGCGGCTTCGCGCCGCGCAAGGGCACGCAGCTCTCCGGCGGCCAGCAGAAGATGGTGGCGATCGGGCGCGCGCTGATGTGCGGCGACAAGCTGCTGCTGCTGGATGAGCCCTTCGAGGGCGTGGCGCCGGCGCTCGCGCACCGGCTGGTGGAGGTGGTCGGCAGCCTGAAGCTCGAGGGCATGACGGTGATCCTCTCGGAATCCGACCTGCAGCACTCCGAGCGCATGGTGGACCGGATCCTCGTCATCGACCGCGGCGCGGTCAGCGTGCGCGGCTAGAGCACCGCCAGGCTCGAGTTCCTCAGGTCGGTCACCAGCATGTGGCCGGGCGTGTGGGTGATGCAAAGCGGCGGGCGCGCGTTGCGCACTACCGACTGCGGCGTCACCCCGCAGGCCCAGAAGAGCGGCAGCTCGTTCTCGCGCACCTCGGTCGCGTCGCCCACCCAGGGCTTCTCCAGGTCGTCGATGCCGATCAGCTCCGGCTTGCCGATGTGCACCGGCGCGCCGTGCACGGTCGGGAAGCGCGAGGTGATCTGGATCGCGCGGATGGCGTGCGCCGGCGTGAACGGGCGCATCGACACCACCATCCTGCCGCGGAAGGGGCCCGCCGGCGCGGTCTCGATGCTGGTGAGGAACATCGGCACGTTTTTCCCCTGCTCCACGTAGCGCAGCGGCAATCCGGCCTCGACCAGCGCCTCCTCGAAGGAGAAGGAGCAGCCGATGACGAAGGCCACCAGGTCGTCGCGCCACAGGCCGCGGATGTCGGGGACGTCCTCCACGTGCTCGCCGTCGCGGAACACGCGATAGCTCGGCACGTCGGTGCGGATGTCGAGGTCCTCGGCGAGCGCGGGCAGGCGCGGGTCGCCCGGGTCGCCCGCGCCGAGCAGCGGGCAGGGCTTGGGGTTCCTCTGGCAGTAGAGGAGGAAGTCGTCCGCATGGTCGCGCGGCAGGATGCAGAGGTTGCCCTGCACGAAGCCGGGCGCGAGGCCGGCGGTGTGGCCCGCGTGCGCGCCAGAGCGCACCGCGCGGCGCACCGCGCGCGGGTCGTCGCGGTCGAACGGCAGGGGACCGGCGGCGCGGGCGATGGGCATGGGCGCAATGTTACCTTTTCGCTTTGCGTACATGGGAGGACGGGATGAGCGCCAGCTTCATCGTGCGTGCGCAGGTGGTGGACGCTTCCGTGAAGGAGGCCTTCGACCGCTGGTACCAGTCCGAGCACCTGCCGGACGCGGTGAAAGCCTTCGGCGCCCGGCGCGCCTGGCGCGGGTGGAGCGAGGCGGATCCGTCGGTGCACTACGCGGTGTACGAGTTCGACGACCTCGCGCGCTTGCGCGCGCTCCCCGGGTCGGCGGCGCTGAAGGGGCTGGTGGCGGAGTTCGACCGGGCGTGGGGCGACAAGGTGGTGAGGACCCGGGAAGGCGTGCGCGTGGTGCAGCAGATCGAAACGTGAGCCCCGGAGATCGCTTCATGCCTGCCGACGCGACCGCATCGCGCATCGCCGCCGCCGCGCAGCGCCGCTTCGGCGCGGCGCTGGAGGTGCCGAAGGATGTTCCGCATCTCGACGCCCTCGCCGCGCTGAACGAGCGCTCGGTGTGCCGGCGCTATCGCGGCGACCCCGTGCCGGAAGCGCTCGTGCGGCTGCTGTGCGCGAGCGCGCTCGCCGCGCCGACGAAGAGCGACCTGCAGCAGGCGAGCCTCGTGCGCGTCGCCGATGCGGCCAAGCGCGCCGCGATCTGCGCGCTCCTGCCGGGCTCGCCCTGGCTCGCGAGGGCGCCCGAGCTCTTCGTCTTCTGCGCCGATGGGTGGCGGCTGAGGCGGCTCTTTGCTCGCAAGGGCGTGGAGTTCCCCAACGAGCACCTGGATGCGTTCTTCAACGCCACCGTCGATGCGGCGCTCGCGCTGGGCGCCTTCGTTTCCGCCGCGGAGCTCGCGGGCCTGGGCACCTGCCCCATCAGCCAGATCCGCGATCACGCCGCGAAGATCGACGAGCTGCTCGAATTGCCCGATTGGGTGGTGCCGGTCGCCGGCCTCGCGCTCGGCTATCCGGAGGCGAAGGAGCCGCTGAGCGCGCGCCTTTCGCTCTCGGCCACCGTGCACGCCGACCGCTACGACACGGCGGCCGTGGAGCGCGAGCTGGACGCCTACGACGCGCGGCGCGGGAAGGATTGGAGCGGCGACAAGGTGAAGCAGTACAGCAAGGTCATGCGCGCGGATTTCGGTGCGTTCGTCGGGAGGAAGCGCTTCCGACTTGCATAGCGCGTCAGGTGCGCCGCCGCAGCCATCGTGCGCTCCCGGGCCTGGGCGGGAGCGATATGTCGCAAAAGCGTTCTTTTTGCGACACGTTTTCTTGACGTGTCGCCGCCGGCGACATCGCGTACGTGCGGCGGGCGCCTCGCGCTACCTGTAGGACCTGGCCGCGCCGGCGAGCTACGGCAGCGGAAACACGCTGATGCTTCCCGGCGCGGCGGCCGCCACGAACTCGGCGATCCTCGCCGCGACAGTGCGCAGGCGAGGCCAGCTCGTGGTGGGCAGGACGACGATTGCGAGCCTGCGCGCCGCAAGGTTCTGCTGGAATCGAAGGTTGCGATCCGTCGTCACCAGCACGTCGAACTGCGCTTCCGCCAGCGCGAGGAGCTCGCCGTTGCGAAGCGTGGACCAGCCCTTTTCGTAGGCCGTCACGACGCTGTGGCCGGGGAGGTGCTCTCTCAGAGGAACCGGCGTGCCCTGGTCGAACAGGATGCGCACGCCGGCGAGGCGGGTCAGGCGGCCTGCAGGCTGCGCGCGGCGTGCTCCAGGACCGCTTCGGCCTGGGCCCGGGCGACCCCGGGAAACCAGGCGAGGAACTGGTCGAGGGTCGCTCCACCTTCGAGATTCTCGAACAGGGCGCTCACCGGCACCCGCGTACCGCGGAACACCCAGGCCCCGCTGAGCTTCTCGGGACTGCGTTCGACTGCGTGGCAGGTCGTCCAATCGAGCATGAAGGAATTCTACGCCCGCCGCGCCCCCTGCGCCGCGATCCCATCAAGCACCGACAGTACCGCGCCCAGCGCGTAGACCGCGACGGCGAAGAGCGCCACGGCGGCGACGCCGAAGTGGTCGGCAAGGGCGCCGGCCGCGAGCGGCCCGAGCAATTGGCCGATGCCGAGCGCCGCCGTGGCGACGCTGAAGGCGAGCGCGTAGTCCTCGGCCGAGCAGCGCTCGCGCGCATAGGTCGTCACGATCGTCGGCGTGGAGGCGGTGCCCAG
>DATFEJ010000250.1:0-2438 GCA_035251235.1 Burkholderiales bacterium | reverse complement strand
GACCGTGCGGTCGAGCAGCGCGCCCATGCCCTCGGCGCGCGCCGCGAGCTCCGCGTCGCCCGCGGGCAGGCGCTCGCGCAGCCAGGCGAGGTCCATCTTGAGCGCGGTGAGCAGCTGGCCGAGCTCGTCGTGCAGCTCGCGCGCGATGCGCGTCTTTTCCTCCTCGCGCGCCTCGAGCACCTGCGCCGAGAGCGCGCGCAGCTCCTGCTGCTGCTTGAGCATCGTCTCCTCGCTCTGCTTGCGCAGCGTGATGTCGCGCAGGATCACGGTGTACAGCCGCCGCCCCGGCTCGCCCGCCTGCGAGATCGAGGCCTCGATCGGAAACTCGCTGCCGTCGGCGCGCAGCGCCCAGAGCGTGGTCTGGTCGCCCATGCGGCGGCTGGTGACCCCCGTGTGGCTGAACTTCTCGACGTGCCCGTGGTGCGCCTGGCGGAAACGATGCGGGATGAAGCGCTCGAGCGGCGAGCCGATGGCCTCGTCGCGGCGCACGCCGAACATCTGCTCGGCGGCGCGGTTGAACAGCACGACCTTCTGCGCCGCGTCCACGGTGATCATTCCGTCCATCGCCGAGTCGACGATGGCATCGAGGCGCGCCTCGCTCGCCTCGGTCCGGCCGCCCCACACCGCGATCGACCACAGCGCGCCCAGGAAGCTCGCTCCCACCACCAGCATGTCGGTCAGGATTACCGTGCCGAGCAGCCAGGGCGCGTCCGTGCCCTGCATGAACGCGAAAACGTTGGCGGCGGTCAGCGCGGCCAGCAGCGCGCCGCCCAGCGCGATGACCGCGGGATGGCGAAAGAGGTCCGGTTTGACGGAAATCAAGGCCCTACGCCTCCCTGGGGCCATAGTGCCCAGTGATGCACTACCCCGCCTCCGATCTGGTTATCGACCCGGTCCTCATCCGCAAGCACGACGTGAGCGGGCCGCGCTATACCTCGTACCCGACCGCGGACCGCTTCGTCGAGGCCTTCGGCGCGGCCGAGCTGCGCCAGTGGCTCGCGCGGCGCAACATCGGCGGCATCGGCCAGCCGCTGTCGGTCTACGTGCACCTGCCCTTCTGCGACACGCTGTGCTGGTATTGCGGCTGCAACAAGATCGTGACCCGCGACAAGAGCCGGTCGGGGCAGTATATCAAGTACCTCGAGAAGGAAATGGCGCTGCTCGCGCCGCTGCTTGGCGAGGACCGCGAGATCGCGCAGATGCACTGGGGCGGCGGCACGCCGACCTTCCTTTCGCGCGAGGAGATGCGCGCCCTGGCCGGCGCCCTGGACCGCACCTTCCGCCGCGCCGGCGACTGCGAATGCGCCGTCGAGGTCGATCCGCGCAGCGCGCCTGCGGGCACGATGGCCTTTCTCGCCGACCTGGGCTTCAACCGCACCTCGCTCGGCGTGCAGGACTTCGACGCGCAGGTGCAGAAGGCGGTGCACCGCGTGCAAAGCGAGGAGGAGACGCGCCGCGTGGTGGGCGAGGCGCGCGCGGCGGGCTTTCGCTCGGTGAACGTGGACCTGATCTACGGCCTGCCCAAGCAGACGCTGGACAGCTTCGACCGGACGCTGGACAAGGTGGTGGCGCTCGACCCGGACCGCATCGCGCTGTACAGCTACGCGCACCTGCCCAAGGTGTTCCTGCCGCAGCGGCGCATCGCCGAACCCGACCTGCCGAGCGCCGAGATGAAGCTGCAGATCCTCAGCCTGGCCATCGGCCGGCTGACGCGCGCCGGGTACCTGTACATCGGCATGGACCATTTTGCCCGGCCCGACGACGAGCTGGCGATCGCGCAGGCGCAGGGCCGCCTGCAGCGCAACTTCCAGGGCTACTCGACGCGGCGCGGCTGCGACCTCATCGGCCTGGGCGTGTCCGCCATCGGCAGCATCGGGCCGACCTACTACCAGAACGAGAAGCGCCTGGAGGACTACCAGGCGTCGCTGGACGCCGGCCGGCTGCCGGTGGCGCGCGGGCTGGAGCTGTCGCCCGACGACCTGGTGCGCCGCGCGGTCATCCACTCGCTCGCCTGCCACTTCCGCGTGTCGATCGAGTCGATCGAGCTCGCGCACCTGGTCGACTTCCGCAAGTACTTCGCCGCCGAGCTGGAGGACCTGAGGCGCCTCGAGGCCGACGGCCTGGTCGAGCGGCGCGACGACTGGATCATCGTCACCGCCAAGGGACGGCTGCTGGTGCGCGTGGTGTGCGCGGTGTTCGACCGCTACCTGCGCGAGCGCGAGGCGCGCGCGCAGTACTCGAAGGTGATCTGAGGTGGAGGCGCTGCTCCCCGCGATGCTCGCGCTCGGCCTCGCCTCGGGGCTGCATTGCGTCGGCATGTGCGGCGGGATCGTTGCCGCGTTCTCCGCGCGGCGCACGATTCCGGTCGTGCCGGCGCGCCGGCCGCGGCCGCTCGCCTTCAACGCCGGCCGCATCGCCACCTACGCCGCGCTCGGCGC
>DATFEJ010000244.1:0-4768 GCA_035251235.1 Burkholderiales bacterium | reverse complement strand
GGCGTGATGGATGCCCAGCTCGTCGCGCGCGTGCGCGGCGAGCGCGTCGTGCGCGGCGAGCTGCTCGGCCACCTGCGCCGCGAGCGCGGGCGTCAAGCCCCGCTCCACGTAGATGGCGGTGAGCTCGGCGTGCTCGGCCTCGGGATGCTTCTCGAGCGCGCGGCGCTCCTGCTCGAGGTCGGCGCGCTCGGTGTCCGCCTGCGAGCTCACGGACACGTACTCGCCCGCAGCCATGGACAGCGCGCCCGCGATCAGCCCGGCGACGCCGGCGATCAGCACCGGCTCGCGCGCTCCTTGCGCGGCGGCCACGCCGATGACCAGGCTCGCCGTGGAGATGAGGCCGTCGTTCGCGCCGAGCACGGCGGCGCGCAGCCAGCCGCTGCGGCCGCCGCGGTGGGCCTCGTGGTGGTGGGGGAGGTGCGGGTGGGCGCTTGGGTTCATCGGTTCACGCTGGGAGGTCGGGACGGTGCGAATTTGACACGAAACCGCCCGGATGCGAAAAGGCAGCCGCCATGTCCGTGCGCTTCGCCGCGCATCACCGCTACCTGCTGGTCCTCGCCGTGCTGTTCGCCCTCGTGTTCACGGCGCTCGCCATCGCGCCCTGGCACCGCGCCGACTGGGCGCTGGAGAACGCCCTGGTGATCGTCTTCGTGGTGGCCGTCGCGGCCACCTACCGGAAGCTGACGCTGTCGCGCGTGTCGTACACACTGATCTTCCTCTTTCTCTGCCTGCACGAGGTCGGCGCGCACTACACCTACGCGGAAGTCCCGTACGACGAATGGTGGAAGTCCCTCACCGGCAGCACGTTCAACAGCCTGGTCGGCTGGGAGCGCAACAACTTCGACCGGGTGATCCACTTCGCCTACGGGCTGCTGCTCGCCTACCCGATCCGCGAAGTGTTCTGGCGCGTGGCGCAGGCGCGCGGCTTCTGGAGCTATTTCCTGCCGCTCGACATCACCATGTCCACCTCGATGATGTTCGAGCTGTTCGAGTGGCTGGCGGCGGAGATCTTCGGCGGCGAGCTCGGGCAGGCCTACCTCGGCACGCAGGGCGACGTCTGGGACGCGCACAAGGACATGGCGCTCGCCAGCGCCGGCGCGCTGCTCGCCATGCTCATCACCTACGGCATCAACCGCGCCCTGCAGCGCGACTTCGCGCAGGAGTGGGCGGAGAGCCTGCGCGTGAAGGAGCCGCGGCCGCTCGGCGAGGACGAGATCGCACGGATGTGGAACGACCGGGGATAGGCCGGGAACGCGGCGCCGGCCCTGGGCATCCAATGTCCATGCAGACCGCGATCCGGCCGCAGGCGGCCCCCGCGACCGACGAGATGCTCGTCGAGCGCGTGCGCGCGGGCGACCTCGGCGCGCTGGAGGCGCTGATGCGGCGCCACAACCGGCTGCTGTACCGCACCGCGCGCGCCATCCTGCGCGACGACGCGGAGGCCGAGGACGCCGTGCAGGAGGCCTACCTGCGCGCCTACCGCGCGCTGCACGCCTTCCGCGGCGAGTCGAAGTTCTCGACCTGGCTGGTGCGCATCGCGGCGAACGAGGCGCTCATGCGCCGGCGCCGCAACGCGCGCGCGGCGGCGGTGGTGCCGATCGACGCGGCAGCGGAACTGCAGGCCGAGGGGAAAGCGGGCGACGACATGCTGAGGCGGCTGCTGGAAAAGCGCATCGACGCGCTGCCGGACGATTACCGCGCGGTGTTCGTGCTGCGCGCGCTCGAGGAGCTCTCCGTGGAGGAGACGGCGGTCGCGCTCGGCATCCCGCAGGCCACGGTGCGCACCCGACACTTCCGGGCGCGCAGCCTGCTGCGCGAATCGCTGGCGCGCGAGATCGACCTGACGCTGGAAGACGCCTTCGGCTTCGACGGCGAGCGCTGCGACCGCACGGTGGCGAAAGTCCTCGAAAGGATCAGGGCCGGAACGTAACGGCAGTCGTCGTGCATCCAATGGGTGCGACATTCACCCAAAGGAGACACGACATGAGCTTCTTCTCTTACGCTTCGCCCCTCGACGCGCGCCGCGCGTTCCTCGGAAGATCCGGCCTGCTGCTCTCCGGCGCCGCCGTCGCCCTGCTCGCCGGCAACGACGCGCTGGCGAAGAAAGCCGGGCCGACGAAGGCGGGCGACCTCAAGATCCTGAACAGCGCGCTCGGCGCGGAGCTCGAAGCGATCGCCGCCTACCAGGTGGGAGCGGAGAGCGGCCTGCTGCAAAAGCCCGTGCTCGCGCTCGCACTGCAGTTCCAGGGGCACCACAAGGCGCACGCCGACGTGCTCGCCGGCACCGTGCGCCAGCTCGGCGGCAAGCCGGTCGAGGCGAAGGCGAAGTACGAATTCCCGGTGGAGAAGCTGAAGACCCAGGCCGACGTGCTGCAGTTCGCCGCCGGGCTGGAGAAAGGCGCGGTCAGCGCCTACCTGGGCGCGGTGCCGCTCTTCATGGACCGGCAACTGTCGCGCGCGGCGGCGAGCATCCTCGGCGACGAGGCGATGCACTGGGCGATCCTGCGCAATGCGCTCGGCGAGGATCCGGTGCCGGTGGCGTTCGTCGGCTAGCGGAGTCACGCTCCGGCGGCGGTGCGGGAGGCCGGCCTGATGTGGGCGAACATGCTGCGTGCGTTCCAGGTCGGGAAGGCCCTTACCAGCGACGGGTGGCCGTCGAGCTGGATGCGTCCCTCGCGGGTGCCTTGGGCCCAGGTGAGCTGGCCGGCGTGCCATTTGACGAAGGCCTCGGCTTCCGCCTTGACGTAGAGGTCCTCGTCGAGGCCGGGGTACGTCTTGCAGATCTCGGTGTCTCCGCGCTCGATGATGAGCCAATAGCGCTCACGGCGCGCTCGGCCGGTGAAGTCGAAGCGGATGACGACGCGGCGATCCGGCAGCCTGTCCCGGCGCAGCGCATTGCACATCGACCACAGGGCGACAAAGGGGTCGAGGTTCTCGGGGGCGATCTCGAGCCAGCGGGCACCCCACTCGCCGAGCGACTGGCAGACCTTGAACAGGTCGTGGCCCGCGGAGGTGAGCTTGTGGTGGTGCCCGCGCCCCTCGGGCTTGGGTGCCGACTCGACGACACCGAGCCGCTCGAGCTGCCTGAGCCGCTGTGAGAGCAGGGTACGGGAAAGTCCGGGCGCGCCCTCCAGGATCTCGCTGAAGCTTCCGCAGCCAAGGTACAGGTTGCGGATGATCAGCGGTGTCCAGCGCTCGGCGAAGATCTCGGCGCCGCGCGCGATGGGGCAGTACTGGCCGTACGTCCTCACGGCGCCAGTGTTGCGCACCTGCCGGCGGATGTGAAGTCCAGATTTTTGACTTCACGGCGCGGCTCCGCGGTGCTCTGATGCGCCCGTCGAGAAAGGAGGATCCGATGACGACACCGACGAGCGCGCAAGTCCACCACGCGACCAGGCAGCAATCCGTCATGCAGATCGACGGCTTCCGAGGCCGGCTGATCAGTAGTGGCCTACCCGAGTACGACAGCGCCCGTGCAGTGTGGAACGGCGCCATCGACCGGCGCCCGCGCCTGATCGCCCGATGCCTCGGGGCCGCCGACGTGGTCGCGGCCGTGCGCTTCGCCCGCGACCGCGACCTGGAGATCGCCATACGGGGCGGGGGCCACAACGTGGCGGGCACCGCCGTTTGCGACGGCGGAATCGTCATCGACCTCTCGGCGATGCGGGGCGTGCGGGTCGATCCCGCCGGCCGCAGGGCCTGGGTGCAGGGTGGCGCGCTGTGGGGCGACGTCGACCACGAGACGCAGGCGCACGGCCTGGCCACCACCGGCGGAATCGTCAGCCACACCGGCGTCGCCGGACTCACCCTCGGCGGCGGCATCGGCTGGCTGATGCGCAAGCACGGCCTCACGGTCGACAACCTCCTCGCCGTCGACGTCGTGACGGCCGGCGGCGAGCTGCTGCGCGCGTCCCAGGACGAGCACCCCGACCTGTTCTGGGCGTTGCGAGGCGGCGGCGGCAACTTCGGCGCGGTCGCCTCGTTCGAGTTCCGCCTGCACTCCGTAGGGCCCACCGTCCTGGCCGGGCCCATCCTCTGGGACGCGACCGACGCCCGGGAGGTCCTGCGCTCCTACCGCGACTTCGTCCGCGACGCTCCCGATGAGCTCGGCACGGTCGTGAGGTTCGGCGCCGCGCCGCCGCTACCGGCCATCCCCGAGCATCTGCACTGGCGCCCGGTGGTGATGGTCGGTACCTGCTACGCCGGGCCGATCGAAGACGGCGAGCGGGTGCTCCGCCCGCTCCGCGCGTCCCGGACTCCCCTCCTCGACCTGGTCGGGCCCGCGCCGTACGCGGGATTCCAGGGCGCGATCGACTCCACCGTCGTCCACGGCTGGAACTACTACTGGAAGTCCACCTTCCTCCCCGAGCTCGGCGACGATCTCATCGACGTGATCGCCGGGCACGCGTTCGCCTGCGCGTCGCCGCGCTCGTACGCGGCGATGTTCCACCTGAAGGGGGCCGTGAGCCGCGTCGCCGAGGGCGGGACGGCGTTCGGCAACCGGCAGGCGTCGCACGCGATCACGCTCGATGCCGTGTGGCGGCCCGGCGAGGACTTCGGCGACCGGGACACCGCCTGGACGAGGCAGTTCTTCGCCGCCCTGGGCCGCTTCCGCAATGGCGTCTACGTCAACTTCCTCGGCGGCGACGAAGACCCTGGCCGGGTCCGCGAGGCGTACGGCGGCTCCGTCTACGACCGGCTGGTGGACGTGAAGACCAGGTACGACCCCGACAATGTCTTCCGCCACAACCAGAACATCCGCCCGGGG
>DATFEJ010000064.1:0-2139 GCA_035251235.1 Burkholderiales bacterium | reverse complement strand
CCCCACCGACGTCGCCGAGGCGGCGCAGGTCGAGGCCGCGGCGGCGCAGGTCGAGCGCGCCTGGGGCGGCATCGACGTCTGGGTCAACAACGCTATGGCGACCGTGTTCTCGCCCTTCGGCGACATCGCGCCCGAGGATTTCCGGCGCGTGACCGAGGTGACCTACCTCGGCGCCGTCTGGGGCACGCGCGCCGCGCTCGCGCGCATGCTGCCCGCTGACCGGGGCAGTATCGTGCAGGTCGGCTCGGCGCTCGCCTACCGCTCCATTCCGCTTCAGTCGGCATACTGCGGCGCCAAGAGCGCGCTGCGCGCCTTCACCGATTCGCTGCGCTCGGAGCTCGATCTCATGAAGAGCGGCGTGCGCATCACGCACGTCGTGCTCGGCGCCTTCAACACGCCGCAGTTCGAGTGGGCGCGCACCACCATCCCGCACCGGCCGCGCCCCGTCGGCACCGTCTACCAGCCCGAGCTCGCCGCCCGCGCCATCGTGCGCGCGGCGCTGCGCCCGCGGCGCGAAGCCTACGTCGGCTGGGGCGCCGTGCAGGCGGTGCTCGGAACCATGTTCTTCCCTGCCCTCCTCGACCGGCTGCTCGCAACCAAGGCCTGGAAGGGACAGTTCGGCGCCCAGCCGATCGATCTCTCGCGCCGCGCCGACAACCTAAACGCGCCGCTTGCTCGCGACTTCGGCGCGCATGGACGCTTCGACAACGAGGCGAAGCCGACGAGCCTGCAATACCGCCTGGGCGCGAATCCGCGCCGGCTGGCGTATGTCGCCGCAGCCGGCATCGCTCTCCTCGCGGCCGCCCTGTACCGGCGCCACTGACGCGTAGCGCCGCGCGGCGTAGCTACCGCGTAGTTCCGCCTTCGCCTTCCCAGCGCTGCTCCGCGCCCGATGCGCGGCGCTGTGCAAGACGGTGCAGCCAGCGCGCCCGCCTTGCGCGCAGCGAGCGCCGGCGCGCGGAATGCTCGGCGAACACACCGCGCACGTAATCGTGGAAGGCGGCGCTGAAAGCGCGGCCGGGGGCGCTGGTGATGGGGTGTTGTTCCATTGGAGGCTCCTGTCACCCACCATACGCCGATCAGCGGGCTGCGCGGCCTTTATTTATTTTTTGGAAGGTCCGATTTGCGATCAGGCGACGACGCCGGCGACGAACTTGACCAGCTCTTCCTCGACGCGCTGCCGGTCGATTTTCTCAAGCGCGTAGGTGCCTTTCGCACCCTCGAGCGGCTTGCCGGCGTTGATCCACACCGTCTTGTTGTAGTGCCGGGTGCTGATCGAGAGCGAGCGCGCGTTCTCTTCCTTCGTTCCCGCAGGCACGATGCGCAGCGCGATCCAGGCTTCGTTCACCTTGCTGCCTTCGGCGACGGAGAATTCCTGCTCCGTGATGCTCGCCAGGTGGCCGCGCTCCGCCAGCAGGGTCGCGGCGGCCTCGAACGCCGGCCTGATCACGCTGCGCCGCAGCTCCGCGAACTGCGTAACGAAGAGCGCATCGTCGTCCCTGACCTTCTGCTCGCGCGCCAGCACCGCGCGGCGCCGCTCGTCGTAGTCGTCGAGCAGCTTGCCGAGCTCGTCGCGCAGGTAGTCGGCCATCGCGCATCATTCTAGGCCCCTTCCAGGGGCATTCTGAAGTTAGTATCGGCAATGCCGCCAAGAAACCTGCTCGTCGCAATCGCCCTCGGCGCGCTCGCCACGCTCGCGCATCCCTTCGTCTTCTTCCGGCGATTCGTCGGCTCGCGCTATTCTTTCGCGCGCTCGGAGCTCGACACCGGCCGCTGGACCCCGGAGCTCCTCAAGCGGCTGGAGTGGCGGCGCTTCGAGGAGCTTTGCGCCGCCTATTTCGAGGCGCTGGGATTCAGGACCGACCTCGCCGGCGCCGGCGCCGACGGCAGCGCCGCCATCAACCTGTACGAGCAGGGCTCCGGGAGCGCCTCCATCCTCGTGCAATGCAGACCATGGAACGCGCATCGCGTCGGCATCAAGCCGGTACGCGAGCTGCGCCGCGCGATGACGTCGGGAAATGTCGGCGAGGGTGTGCTGGTGACCTCCGGCAAGTTCACGCTGGAAGCGCGCGATTTCGCCGACGCGCAGCGGATCAGCCTGATCGACGGCGACGAGCTCCTCGGCAAGATCACCGCCCT
>DATFEJ010000278.1:0-5424 GCA_035251235.1 Burkholderiales bacterium | reverse complement strand
TCTCCGGCGCGGAGCAGGCGGCGAGCGCGGCGCTGCGCGCGGCCGCCGCGGTGGAGGAAGTGGCCGGGCTGCTGCGCGAGCTGCAGGAGGCCCTGGAGAAATTGCGCTACTGAGCGCAGAACCGCGCGGCCGTGCACGCGCAAGTCGCGGCGGAACCAGACGAGCGCGGCGCAGTCAGAGGGCATGGGTTAAAATAGCCGCTTAGAGTGCTTCCGATCAATCTGACGCACCACTTCCTGATCGCCATGCCGAGCATGGCCGATCCGTACTTCGCCAAGAGCCTCACCTACGTCTGCGAGCACAACGAGCAGGGCGCGCTCGGCGTGGTGGTCAACCGGCCGATCGACATGACCCTGCAGGCGCTGTTCGAGCGCCTGTCGCTCACCCTCAAGCACAAGGACCTGTCGGACGCGCCGATCTACTTCGGCGGCCCGGTGCAGACCGACCGGGGGTTCGTCCTGCACGAGCCCACCGGCAACTGGCAGTCCACGCTCAAGGTGCGCGACGCCATCGGCCTCACCACCTCCAAGGACATCCTCGAGGCCGTCGGGCGCGGCGAAGGGCCGCAGAAGCTCCTGGTGACGCTGGGCTACGCCGGCTGGTCGGCCGGCCAGCTCGAGCACGAGCTGACGCAAAACGCCTGGCTGACCGTCGAGGCCAAGGACGCCATCATTTTCGACCTGCCCGCGGAAGAGCGGCTGGCCGCGGCGATGGAGCTCCTGGGCGTGGACTACGCCCGGCTGGCGGATTCCGCGGGACATGCCTGAGCAGGCGCGCACCGTCCTCGCTTTCGATTTCGGCATCAAGCGCATTGGCGTGGCGGTAGGGGAGGCGGAGCTGGGCACCGCGCACCCCCTGCCCGGCATCGCCGCGCCCGGCTTCGCCGCGATCGAGAAACTGGTGAAGGAATGGCGTCCCGCTGCGCTGGTGGTCGGCCTGCCGGTGGCCGAGCGCGGCGCGCACCCGCTCGCCAAGCGGGTGCAGCGCTTCGCGCGCCAGCTCGAGGGGCGTTTCCGGCTGCCGGTCGCGCGCGTGGACGAGCGCTACACGTCGGTCGAGGCCGAAAGCCTGCTGCGCGGGGCGAAGAACCGGAAAGCGGTGGACTCGGTCGCCGCGCAACTCATCCTGGAGCAGTACTTCCATGGCCGCGCTGCCTGACGCCGAGAAGCTCTGCGAGCAGCTGGCGCGCGAGCTCAAGGCGCTGGTGAAGCCTTCGACGGCGATGGTCGGCATCCACACCGGCGGTGTCTGGGTCGCCGAGCGGCTGCACGCCGCGCTCGCGCTCAAGATCCCGCTGGGCCTGCTCGATCCCGCCTTCTACCGCGACGACTATGCCAAGCAGGGGCTCGCGCGCGATCCCAAGCGCTCGAAGATCCCGTTCGACGTCGAGGGCAAGGACCTGCTGCTGGTGGACGACGTGCTCTATTCGGGGCGCACGGTGCGCGCGGCGATGAACGAGCTGTTCGATTACGGCCGGCCGGCCTCGATCGCGCTGGTGGTGCTCGCCGAGCGCGACGGCCGGCAACTGCCGGTGTGCGCGCAGCACGCGGGCGCGAAAGTCGACGTGCCCGCGGGCATGCGGCTGCGGCTGAAGCGCGACGCACAGGGCAGGCTCTCGCTGGAGCTCGAGCGTGCCGCGTAACCCCCAGCTGAACGACCACGGCGACCTGCAGCACCTGCTGTCCATCGAGGGGCTGCCGCGCGAGATCCTGGTGAAGATCCTGGATACCGCCGAGTCCTTCGTCGGCGTCACCGAGCGCGACATCAAGAAGGTGCCGCTGTTGCGCGGCAAGAGCGTGTTCAACCTGTTCTTCGAGGGCTCGACGCGCACGCGCACCACCTTCGAGATCGCCGCCAAGCGCCTCTCGGCCGATGTCATCAACCTCAATGTCGCGGTGAGCTCGACCTCCAAGGGCGAGTCGCTGCTCGACACGGTGGCCAACCTCTCGGCGATGCAGGCCGACATCTTCGTCGTGCGCCACGGCTCCTCCGGCGCGCCGTTCCTCGTCGCGCGCCACGTGAAGCCGCACGAGCACGTGATCAACGCGGGCGACGGGCGCCACGCGCACCCGACACAGGGGCTGCTCGATCTGTACACCATCCGGCACTACAAGAAGGACTTCGGCGGCCTCACGGTGGCGATCGTCGGCGACGTGCTGCACTCGCGCGTCGCGCGCTCGCTCATCCACGGCCTCACCACGCTCGGCGTGCCCGAGGTGCGCGTCATCGGTCCGCAGACGCTGATCCCGGCGGGCGCCGCCGCGCTCGGCGTGCGGGTGTGCCATTCGATGCGCGAAGGCCTCAAGGGCGCGGACGTGGTGGTCATGCTGCGCCTGCAGAACGAGCGCATGAGCGGGGCGCTGCTGCCCAGCGCGCAGGAGTTCAACAAGCACTACGGCCTGTCGGCGGAGAAGCTCGCGCTCGCCAAGCCCGACGCCATCGTCATGCATCCCGGGCCGATGAACCGCGGCGTGGAGATCGACTCGGCGGTGGCCGACGGCCCGCACTCGGTGATCCTGCCGCAGGTGACCTTCGGCATCTCGGTGCGCATGGCGGTGATGAGCATGATCGCGGGCGGATAGGAGCAGGGGGATGCTCACGTCGCCTCCCCCTGCACCCCCCACCACAGGGGATTACGAGTAATGCGTTTGCTTATCAAAGGCGGGCGGGTGATCGACCCGGCGAGCGGGCGCGACGCGCCCGGCGACGTGTTCGTCGCCGACGGCAGGATCGCGGCCGCGGCGGGCACGCCGGATCGCGTCATCGACGCCAAGGGCCTGGTCGTCGCGCCGGGATTCATCGACCTCGCCGCGCGCCTGCGCGAGCCCGGCTACGAGTACAAGGCGACGCTCGAATCGGAGATGGACGCCGCGGTGGCGGGCGGCGTGACGAGCCTCGCCTGCCCGCCGGACACCGACCCGCCGCTGGATGAGCCGGGGCTCGTCGACATGCTCAGGCGCCGGGCCAAGAGCTTGTCGCGGGCGCGCGTCTACCCGGTGGGCGCGCTCACGGTGAAGCTCGCGGGCCAGCAGCTCACGGAGATGGCGGAGCTCGCCGAGTCCGGGTGCGTCGCCTTCTCGCAAGCGAACGTCCCGGTCGCCGACACGCAGGTGCTATGGCGCGCCCTGCAGTACGCGGCCACCTTCGGCTTCCCGGTATGGCTGCGTGCCGAGGACGCCTGGCTCGCCAGGGGCGGCGTCGCGCACGACGGCGAGGTGGCCACGCGCCTGGGCCTGGCCGGCATCCCGGTGTTCGCCGAGACCATCGCGCTCGCGCAGCTGTTCGAGCTGGTGCGCGCCACGGGCGCGCGCGTGCACATCTGCCGCATGTCGAGCGCCGCGGGCGTGGCCATGCTGCGGCGCGCGAAGCACGACGGCCTGCCGCTCACCTGCGACGTCGCCATCCACCACCTGCACCTCTCGGACATGGACCTGGGCTACTTCGACTCGCACTGCCGCCTCGAGCCGCCGCTGCGCAGCCAGCGCGACCGCGAGGCGCTCGCGGCGGCGCTCGCCGACGGCACCATCGACTGCGCGGTGTCGGACCATACCCCGGTGGACGAGGACCAGAAGCTCCTGCCCTTCGCCGAGGCCGAGCCCGGCGCCACCGGGCTGGAACTTCTGCTGCCGCTCGCGCTCAAGTGGGGAATGCAAAGGAAGCTCACGCTCGCGCAGACCCTCGCGCGCATTACCAGCGGCCCCGCGCGCATCCTCGGCGTGGCCGCGGGCCGCATCGAGCCCGGCGCGCCGGGCGACCTGGTGCTCTTCGATCCCAACGCGGCCTGGCGGGCGACGAGCGCGGCGCTGAAGAGCCAGGGCAAGAACACGCCGTTCCTCGGCCTGGAGCTCGCCGGGCGCGTGCGCACCACGATCGTCGCCGGCAACGTCGTCCACGAGGCATGAGGCGGATCGCGCTCGCGCTCGTGCTCGTCGCCGGCTGCAGCTCCGCGCCGGAGAAGCGCCCCGGGGGTTACTACAAGGATGACGGCCCGGGCGACAGCGCGAAGCTCGCCTCGATTCCGGATGCGGTGCCGAGGACCGAGCCGCTGCACCGCTGGGCCAACCGACCCTACGAAGCGCTGGGCAAGACCTACGTGCCGCTCACGCGCGTCGGCCCTTTCCAGCAGCAGGGCACCGCCTCGTGGTACGGCAGGCGCTTCCACGGCAACCCGACCTCCAGCGGCGAGAAGTACGACATGTACAAGATGACCGCGGCGCACCCGATCCTGCCGATTCCGAGCTACGCGCGCGTCACCAACCTCGCCAATGGCCGCACCGTGGTCGTGCGCGTCAACGATCGCGGGCCGTTTCACAAGGAGCGCGTCATCGACCTGTCGTACGCGGCGGCCCACAAGCTGGGCTACATCGCCGCGGGCAGCGCGCGCGTCCTGGTCGAGCAGGTCGTTCCCGGCGGCGCGCCGCGCGCCGCGCATTGAACGCCGGGCTGCGCATGCGCGCCCTGCTGATCGCGGCGATCGTGGCCGTCGGCGCGACGCACGCACGGGCGGGCTCGCCCCAGCCGCCTCCCGTGGCGGCGAAAGCATTCCTGCTCTTCGATCTGGCGAGCGGCCAGGTGCTCGCCGAGCAGGACGCCGACGCGGGCGTCGAGCCGGCCTCGCTCACCAAGCTGATGACCGCCTATCTGGCCTTTCACGACCTGCGCGAGGGGCGGCTGGCGCGCGAGCAGCAGGTGCAGATTTCGGAGCGCGCCTGGCGCGCGCCGGGCTCGCGCAGCTTTCTCGAGCCGGGCAGCCGGGTGAGCGTCGACACGCTGCTGCGCGGCATGGTGGTGCACTCCGGCAACGACGCCTGCATCGCGCTGGCCGAGGCGATGGCGGGCACGGAAGCGCAGTTCGTCGAGCGCATGAACCGCGAGGCCGCGCGGCTGGGCCTCGGCCGCACGCGCTTCGCCAATGCCACCGGGCTGCCGCACCCCGAGCAGCGCACCAGCGCGCGCGACCTCGCCCGTCTGACCGCTGCGCTGATCGAGGATCATCCGCAGGAGTACGCGCGCTACTACGCGCTGAAGGAGTTTGCCCACAACGGCATCGCGCAGATGAACCGCAACCGGCTGCTGTGGCTCGACCCGAGCGTGGACGGCGTGAAGACGGGCTTCACGGAGGGCGCGGGCTACTGCCTGGTCGCCTCCGCCGAGCGCGGCGGGCGCCGCCTGTTGGCGGTGCTGCTCGGCGCGGCCTCGGATGCGGCGCGCGCGCGCGAATCGCAGAAGCTGCTCAACTGGGGCTATCAGGCGTACGACGGCGTGCGGCTGTACGCGCCGGGCGCGGCCGTGAAGTCGGTCGCCGTGTGGAAGGGCGCCGCCCCGGCGGTGAGCGCCGGCTTCGCGCGCGGCCTGGTGGTCTCGGTGCCCAAAGGCGAGGCCCGGTCGCTCGCCGCGGAGCTGGTCACGCATCCGCCGGTGCTC
>DATFEJ010000173.1:0-6863 GCA_035251235.1 Burkholderiales bacterium | reverse complement strand
ACGGCAGCTCGGGCGTCATGACCTTCATCGTCAACCACGACGGCGTTGTGTACGAGAAAGACCTCGGGCCCGAGACTGCGACGGCGGCCGGCAAGATCACGCGCTTCAACCCCGACAAGAGCTGGAAGCGGCACTGACGGGTCGCGCTTACTTCGCCAGCCTTGCCTGCTTCACCAGCGCCTCGAGCACCTCGTAGGGCTGCGCGCCCACGACCCCCTGGTTGCCGGCGACGAAGGTCGGCACGCCAGTGACGCCGTAGCGGCGCGATTTCTCCCAGTCGGCATCCACCGCCGCCTTGTGCGTGCGCTTCTCGATGACCTCGCGCGCCCGCTCGGCAGGTAAGCCGACGGATTTCGCGATGTCGACCAGCACCTCGGGATCGCCGATGTTCTTCGCGTCGACGAAGTACGCGCGGAACATCGCGTCGTGGATCGCCTCGCCGCCGGGCTGGGTGTCGGCCCAGGCCGCCAGCTCCTGCGCCAGGCGGCTGTTGTAGGTCATGGTGCGGTTGCCGTAGGGCAGACCCTCGGCTTGCATGCGCGCGCGCATCTGCGCCTGCATCTTCGGGATGTCGTAGCCGCGCCCGGCGAACAGGTCCTCGAGGCTGCGCCCTTGCGGCGGCGTCTCCGGGTGCAGCGGGAAGTGCACCCATTGCACGCGCACGCCGTGCTCCGCCTTGAGCCGCTCAATACGCACGGTACTGAGATAGCACCAGGGTCAGACGAAGTCGGAGAAGATCTCCAGGGTCAGGGGCTCGGTGGCCATGGCCCCATTCTAGACAATCCCGTCGGCCTTCAGTCGCGCGATTTCGTCGGCTCCCAATCCGAGGTAGCGGTGCAGCACCGCCGCCGTGTGGCTCCCCGGCACGGGCGCGCTCGCGCCGTGCCCGGAGGCGGAGCGGCTGAACTTGATCGGCATGCCCGCCCCCGCGACCCCGGCGGGCGCGCCATCGGGGCGGCACAGCGCCTGCACCATGCCGCGGGCCTTGAGCTGCTCCCACTCGACGGCCTCCTTCGCAGTGCGCACCGCGCCGCAGGGCACGTCCTTGTCGCGCAGCTGCGCGATCGCCTCGCGCACCGTGAAGCGCGCCACCCAGTCGCCGACCAGGCGGTCCACCTCGGCGTTGTTCTGGATGCGCCACTCGACGCGGCTCCAGTCGGGATGCGCGCGCAGCTCGTCGCGCCCCATCGCCTCGAGGAGCGCGTGCCAGTCCTCGCGCGTCACGCAGCCGAGCGTGACCCAGCCGTCCGTCGCCGAATAGGCGTTGAAGGGCGAGAAGCGCAGGATGCGATTGCCCTGGCGCGCGGCGAGTCCGAGCGCGTCGAGGCGGTCGACGGGCTCGTCCATCATCATGGAAAACAGGCAATCCACCATCGCCACGTCCACGGCCTGGCCGAGGCCCGAGCGCTCGCGCTCGCGCAGCGCCGCGAGGATGCCGAGCGCCGAGTAGGTGCCGGCGATCATGTCCGACAGCGCGCCGCCGGTCTTCATCGGCGGCCCGCCGGGCTCGCCGGTGATGCTCATCAGGCCGCTTTCCGCCTGCGCCATGAGGTCGTAAGCCTTCAGGTCCTTGTCGGGGCCCGTCGCGCCGTAGCCCGAGAGCGCGCAGTACACGAGGCGCGCATTGCGCGCCTGGAGCGCCTGGTAGCCGATGCCGAGCCGCTCGGCGACGCCGGGCCGGAAGTTCTCCACCACGACGTCGGCGCGCTCGGCCAGCCGCAGGAAGAGCTCGCGGCCGCGCGCTTCCTTCAGGTTGAGCGTCGCCGACTGCTTGCCGCGCGCGCGCTTGAGATAGGCGAGGCCGTAGTCGGCCGGCGAGGCGCGCGCGAACGAGGGCCCGGAGTAGGGCGGCGCGAGCGCCGCCGGGTCGCCGCCGGCGGGCTCGTCGATCTTGATGACTTCGGCGCCCAGGCCGGCGAGCAGCAGGGTGCAGTGCGGGCCCGAGAGATAGCGGGTGAGGTCGAGGACCACGAGGCCCTCGAGCGCGCCGCTCATGAAGGATCGGGCTGCCGGCCCTGCCAGACGCCGATCACCTGCGCGAGCGCCTGCGCCGCGCGGCCGCGGATCTCCTCGTCGGAAATCGACGACAGCGGATGCTCGATCACCACGGGCACGATGCCCGCCATGCCGAGCGCCTCGCGCTGCATGCGCGCCTCGTGCAGGAACGTGCTGGTCACGATCACCGCCGTCGGTACCCCCAGGGCTTCGAGACTGATGCCGTCATGCATACAGCACGACGTGCAGGAGCCTCAATCGCCGATGGCAGTGACGACGATGTCGTTTTCCCTGCGGATCTTCTCGATGAGCGCCGGGTCGGCGAAGCGCGAGAAGCTCTCCTTGCGGTAGTAGTTGGCCGCCGCCAGCTTGTGGCCGGACTGCAGCTGGTCGCGCAGCTCCCGCAGCAGCTTGTTGGCGTTCCACTTGGTGTTGTCGAGGATGCCGAGGCGCAGGCCGTCGAGCGCGCGCACGCGCGCCGCGACCGCCTTCTTCTCGGCCCCGACCACGCCGCGCGGGTCGTAGGTCTGGATCATGCCGTCGTCTCCTTCCTTACAGGTAGCAGGTACCGTCGACGCAGCGCGGGCCGCCCTGGGCGGGTCCCGCGTTACCTTCGATTTCGCGCAGCACGGGCGAGGTCATGTGGCCCCAGCCCGGGATGAAGGCCGAGAAGCGCCCGGCCTCGCCGCCGATCACGAACAGGTGGATGTTCTCCGCGCTCGGCACGACCGGGATGCGCGAGTCGGGCTCGCGCTTGTACCAGACGGGCAGGCTGCGGTTGTAGACCTTGCCGTAGCGGTGGTGGAACGACACGTCGCCGAAGGTGTTGCCCGAGTTCATCCACAGGTAGTTCTTGATGTCGTGGCGCTTCCAGCCGTGCTTCGAGATGGTCGTCGCATGCTCGGGTCCGAGCACCACGGCGCAGTGGCCGCTGGAGACCGCGTTGTTGTGCGCGAAGGTGCTCATCGCCGAGACGATCGAGTCGAGGATGCCCTGCGGGTCGTTGGCGACGTGGTTGGTGACGCTGTGCGGCGGTTCGGCGGCCATCACGAACACGGTCGAGTCCTCGGCCTTGAAGCCCTTTTCCACGTGATACGGCGCGAGCAGCCCGAGCTCCTCGTTCTCCGCCACGGCGTAGGTGTACTTGCCCGGATGCCCGAGGGTGCTCTTGTCGAGGTCGCCCGGCCAGCCGCCGCCGACGTTGAGCAGCACCAGGCGGATCGCACGACCGATGGTGGCGTTGGCGCGATTCCCGGAGCCGAAGGCGTTGCAGCCGGCGTTCATGCCGATGCGGCGCGCGATCGGACCATTCACGACCAGCAGCGGCGAGGCCATGTGCGTGGTGGCCTGCACGCCGTTCAGGTTGAAGGCCGTCTCGCAGAGCGCGAGCATCGCCGCGCGCACCACCGGCGCGTACTCGGGCTTGCAGCCCGCCATCACCATGTTGATGGCGAGCACTTCGCGCGTCAGGCCGCCCCAGCGCGGCGGCACGCGCGCCTCGAGCCTGTGCGGCTCGCCACCGAGCGCCTCCAGCATCGCCGCCACCTTGGCGGGCGTGGGCGGCACGACGGGCAGGCCGTCGGAGTAGCCCTGCTCGTAGTACCACTCGACGAGGTCGGTCCCGTCGGGGACGGAGGCGGCGGACGCGGGGGCGAGCTGGGCGGACATGGCAGGAATATTAGGCGCTTGGGCTGTTACTTGGAAACGGGTCCTAGCGAACCAGCGCCGCGCCGAAAACCCAGCCGAGCGCCGAGAAGCTGACGAAGGCGAGCGCCGTGGACACCAGGATGGCGGCGGCGATGCGCTCGCTGTTGGCGCCGCCGCGCTCGGCAAAGAGGAACGCGGTGCCGGCGACCGGCAGCGCCGCCATCAGGGCGAGGGTGCTCACCGCGAGCGGCTCGAGCCGGAACACGTAGGCGGCGACGAGCAGCACGAGGTAGGGGTGCACGAGGAGCTTGGCGCCGGCGATGACGAACACTTCGGTACGCTCGATGCGCGTGCCCGGCCGGTACAGCGATACGCCGATGGTGAACAGTGCCACGGGCACCGCAGCCTCGCCGAGGATCCGCGTCAGCTGCTCGAGGACGTGCGGCAGCGCGAGCTCGCCCGCCGAGAAGGCGCCGCCCGCGGCGATCGCCCAGATCAGCGGATTGCGCAGCACGCCGACGAACACGGCGCGCGCGCCGCCCTTGCGCGATTCGAGCGCCGCGAAGGCGAGGGCGCCCGAGACCACCACCAGCAGGTCGGCGAGGCCGCCGGCGACGACGATCGGCAGCACCTGCGGCCCGAGGAGCGCCGGCAGGAGCGCGAAGCCCATGTAGCCCCAGTTCGACCACGCCGCCGCGAGGGCGCCGTACACCGCGTCGCGCAGGGTTTCGCGCACCACGAAGCGGGCGATCGCCACGAACAGCACGAGCATCAGCGCGCCCGCCGTGCCGTAGGCGAGGAACACCGGCAGGTTCACCAGCTGCTCGAATGGCGTGCGCGCGCTGAAGCGGAACAGCATGCACGGCAGCGCGAAATAGAGCACGAACACGTTCAGCGCCGGCACCGTGTTGGGCGGCAGCAGCCGGAAATGCGCCGCGACGAAGCCGCACAGGATGAGCGCGAAGAACGGCGTCGTGACGACGAAGATTTCCAGCATGGGCCCGGCCCGGCTTCTAAGATTACCCCGGACTGGGTACGATGCTCGCCATGCGGCTCGCAGCCATCCCGTCGGTCGACCGGATCCTGCAGGATCCGCGCCTCGCACCGGCCATCGCCCGGCAAGGGCGCCCCCTGGTGGTGGGGGAACTGCGCGCGCTGCTCGCGCAGTACCGGACGGCCATGAAGGCCGGCGCGGCGCTGCCGCCCAGCGCGGACGCCATCGTGCTCGGGCTGCTGAACCGTCTGGATGCCGTCGCGCAACCTTCGCTGCGCCGCGTGTTCAATCTCACCGGCACCGTGCTGCACACCAACCTCGGCCGCGCGCTGCTGCCCCAGGAGGCGATCGAGGCCGAGGCCGCGGCGCAGGCGCAGCCAGCGAACCTCGAGTACGACCTTGAGGCGGGGGAGCGCGGCGAGCGCGACGCGCACCTGGAACCGCTCCTGTGCCGCATCACCGGCGCCGAGGCCGCCACCGCCGTCAACAACAACGCCGGCGCCGTGCTGCTCGCGCTCAACGCGCTCGCCGCGGGGCGCGAGGTGCCGGTGTCGCGCGGCGAGCTGGTGGAGATCGGCGGCTCGTTCCGCATCCCGGAAATCATCGCGGCGGCAGGCTGCACCTTGCGCGAGGTCGGCACCACCAATCGCACGCACCTCGCGGACTACGAAAAGGCCATCGGGCCGGACACGGCGGCCCTTCTCAAGGTGCACGCGAGCAATTACGCCGTGGTCGGCTTCACCGCCGCGCCCGCGGAGAGCGAGCTGGCGCAGCTCGCGCACGCGCGCGGGCTGCCCTTCGTGGTCGACCTGGGCAGCGGCAGCCTCGTGGAGCTCGAGCGCTGGGGGCTGCCCGCCGAGCCCACGCCGATGCGCTCGCTCGCCGCGGGCGCGGATCTGGTCACCTTCAGCGGCGACAAGCTGCTCGGCGGGCCGCAGGCGGGACTGGTGGTCGGCAGGCGCGAGCTCGTCGACCGGCTGCGCAAGAGCCCGATGAAGCGCGCGCTGCGGCTGGACAAGGGGCGCATCGCGGCGCTCGAAGCGGTCCTGCGGCTGTACCTCGATCCCGAGCGGCTGCGCGAGCGGCTGCCGACGCTGCGGCTGCTGGCCCGGCCACAAGCCGAAATATCGGCACTCGCGGATCGCATGCGCGTTCCGCTGCAGGCCTGGTGCGGCGAGAAGGCGCAGGCGAGCGTCGAAACATGCTCGAGCCAGGTCGGCAGCGGCTCCCTGCCGGTCGACCGGCTGCCGAGCGCCGCGCTACGTATCGCGTCTTCCACGGTGAAGCCTGCGGCGATCGCGAAGGCGCTGCGCGCGCTGCCCATCCCGGTCATCGGCCGCATCCACGACGACGCGCTGTGGCTCGATCTGCGCTGCCTGGAAGACGAGTCGGCGTTCGTGCGGGTGCTCGAGGGCCGGCAGCTGTGATCGTCGCCACCGCGGGCCACGTCGACCACGGCAAGACCTCGCTCGTGCGCGCGCTCACCGGCGTGGACACCGACCGGCTGCCCGAGGAAAAACGCCGCGGCATGTCGATCGACCTGGGCTTCGCCTACCTGGGGTCGATCGCCTTCGTCGACGTGCCGGGGCACGAGCGCTTCGTGCGCAACATGGCGGCGGGGGTGACGGGCATCGACCTCGCACTGCTCGCCGTCGCGGCGGACGACGGCCCGATGCCGCAGACGCGCGAGCACCTCGCGATCCTCGAGCACCTCGGCGTGCAGCGAGTCCTCGTCGTGCTGTCCAAGATCGATCGCGTGGCGCCGGAGCGGTGCGACGAGGCCGAAGCGGAGATGCGTGCGCTGCTTCCGGGCGCGGAGATCCTGCGCGTGTCGTCGGCCACCGGCGAGGGCATCGACGCGCTGCGAGAGTATCTTGTGCGCTGCGCGCAGGAGATTCCGCCACGCGAGTGCGGCGGGCGCTTTCGCATGCACGTCGACCGCGCCTTCGTCATCGACGGGCTGGGGCTGGTCGCCACCGGCACGGTGGCCTCCGGTGCGGTCGCGCTGGGCGACGAGGTGCAGGTGCTGCCCGCGGGCCGCAGGGCGCGCGTGCGCAGCCTGCGCGCCAACAATGGCGAGGCTGAACGCGCGCGGGCCGGGGAGCGCTGCGCGCTCGCGCTGCACGGCGTCGCGCGCGGCGACGTCGAACGCGGTGACGTGATCGCCGATGCCGCGCCCGCGCCGGTGTCGAGGCACCTCGACATCGAGGTGACCTGGCTCGGCAAG
>DATFEJ010000088.1:0-6802 GCA_035251235.1 Burkholderiales bacterium | reverse complement strand
CGGGTGACGCGCGGCGGCGCGCGGCCGGCCGACCCGGGCTACGGCAAGGGGCGCTCGCTCGCGCTGACCGCCGCGCGCGCTTGACCTGAGTCAAGCGCGCGCGCGCGCCCGCTCGCCTATAGTGTGCGCGCGTCCGTAGACCCGAGGGGAATCCGCATGCCGTCCGACATCGACATCGCGCAGGCAGCGAAGCTGCAGCGCATCAGCAAGGTTGCGCTCGAGCGCCTGGGCATCGCCGAGGAGCACCTCGATCCCTACGGCCACTACAAGGCCAAGATCTCGCTCAAGTACCTCGACACGCTGAAGGGCAAGAAGGACGGCAAGCTGATCCTGGTCACCGCCATCAGCCCGACGCCGGCCGGCGAGGGCAAGACCACCACCACGGTGGGCCTGGGCGACGCGCTCAACCACATCGGCAAGAAAGCGGCGATCTGCCTGCGCGAGCCTTCGCTCGGGCCGGTATTCGGCGTGAAGGGCGGGGCGGCGGGCGGCGGCTACGCGCAGGTGGTACCGATGGAGGACATCAACCTGCATTTCACGGGGGATTTCTCCGCTATCGCGCTCGCCAACAACCTGCTCGCGGCGCTGCTCGACAACCACATCACCCAGGGCAACGAGCTCGGCATCGACGTGCGGCGCATCCAGTGGAAGCGCGTGGTGGACATGAACGACCGCGCGCTGCGCGACATCGTCATCGCCCTGGGGGGCACCGCCAATGGCTATCCTCGCCAGGACGGCTTCGATATCGTCGTCGCCTCCGAAGTGATGGCGATCTTCTGCCTCGCCACCTCGCTCGAGGACCTGAAGAAGCGCCTGGGCAACATCGTGGTCGGCTACACGCGCGAGGGCAAGCCGGTTCACGCGCGCGACCTGAAGGCGCACGGCGCGATGACAGTGCTGCTCAAGGACGCGCTCGCGCCCAACCTGGTGCAGACGCTGGAGAACAACCCGGCCTTCATCCACGGCGGGCCGTTCGCCAACATCGCGCATGGCTGCAACTCGGTGATCGCCACGCAATCGGCGCTCAAGCTCGTGGACTACGTGGTGACCGAAGCGGGCTTCGGCGCCGATCTGGGCGCCGAGAAGTTCCTCGACATCAAGTGCCGCAAGACCGGCCTCAAGCCGAGCGCCGCGGTGATCGTCGCCACGGTGCGCGCGATGAAGTACCACGGCGGCGTGGACGTGAAAGAAGTGAACAAGGAGAACCTCGCGGCCCTGGACAAGGGCCTCGTCAACCTCGAGCGCCACGTCGAGAACGTGCAGAAGGTCTACGGCATCCCCTGCGTGGTATCGATCAACCGCTTCACCTTCGACACCCCGGCGGAGATCGAGATGCTGCAGGCGCGCATGAACAAGCTCGGCGTGCCCGTGGTACTGGCCACGCACTGGGGCGAGGGCGGCAAGGGCGCGGCGGAGCTGGCGCGCATCGTCGTCGGCCTGTGCGAGCAGCCCTCCAAGCCCACTTTCGTCTACGAGGACGCGGACTCGCTGTGGGACAAGATCAACAAGATCGCGAAGAAGGTGTACCGCGCCTCGGAGGTGACGGCGGACGCCAAGGTGCGCGGCCAGATCAAGCAGCTGCAGGAATCCGGTTACGGCCACTACCCGGTGTGCGTAGCGAAGACGCAGTCCTCCTTCACGACGGATGCCAAGGTGCGCGGCGCGCCCGACGGCCACGTGGTCAACGTCCGCGAGGTGCGCCTCGCGGCGGGCGCCGAGTTCGTGGTCATGATCTGCGGCGACATCATGACCATGCCCGGCCTGCCGAAGGTGCCCTCGGCCGAGAAGATCGACCTGGTGGACGGGAAGGTGGTCGGGCTGTTCTAGCGTGGCTTGCGCCGCAGGCGCAGGTTGAGCATTTCCACCGCCACCGAGAAAGCCATGGCGAAGTAGATGTAGCCCTTGGGCACGTGGAAGTCCAGGCCGTCGGCCACCAGCGCCATGCCGATCATGATGAGGAAGGCGAGCGCCAGCATCTTCACCGTGGGATGGCGCGAAACGAAGCGGCCGATCGGCCCGGCGGCGACGAACATGAGGCCGACCGAGGCGACGACCGCGGCGATCATGATGCGCACGTCGTCCACCATGCCGACCGCGGTGATGATCGAGTCGAGCGAGAACACCAGGTCGATGACGATGATCTGCAGCAGGATGGCACCGAAGGTGGCGTGCACCGGGGTCGCCGGCCTCGGCGCATCGCCGTGATCTTCGAGAAGCTCGTGGATCTCGCTGGTCGCTTTCCACAGCAGGAACAGGCCGCCGGCGAGCAGGATCAGGTCGCGCCCGGAGAGGTTGGTGCCCACGAGAGTGAACAGGGGCTCGGTGAGACCGACGATCCAGTACAGCAGCAGGAGCAGCGCGATGCGCATGAACATCGCCAGGCCCAGGCCGATGCGGCGCGCGAGCTCGCGGCGCTCGGGCGGCAGGCGGTCCACCAGGATCGAGATGAAGACGATGTTGTCGATGCCGAGCACCAGCTCGAGCGCGGTGAGCGTGGCGAAGGCGATCCAGGCTTGCGGGTCGGCGAGCAGTTCCATCGGCCGCGATTCTACCGCGGCCGGCGTGTTGACCCGCCGCGCATGAGCATGCTAATACTCCGCGCGCCCGCAGCGCGGGGCACAAAGGGGAGTAGCCAAGGCGGCCCGCGGCGCGGGCCGCTGCGGCCAGGTCGTCATCTCGGGCAGCGCAGCGCGTTCCCCGGCCTGGCCGGCAAGCGGAGCCTTGCAGGCGAGACCTTTGCCACAGGGCAAGGTCTTTAAAGGAGAACGCATGGAAGCGATGCAATGGCTCACGCTGGCGATCTTCGCGATCACCATCATCGCCGTCGTCACCAACGTCATCGACAGCACGCTCGCCGCGCTGCTCGGCGTGGCGGTGATGATCTGGGCCGGCGTGATGAGCGAGGAAGACGCCTTCAAGTACGTCGACTGGAACGTGATGGCGATCCTGGTCTCGATCTGGCTGATCGCCGGCTACTTCGGCAAGAGCGGCGTGCCGAGCTGGCTCTCGGTGCAGGCCCTGAAGCTCTCCGGCGGGCGCCCCGGGCTGCTGGTGATGATCCTGACGTTCCTCGCCGGCGTGATCTCGATGTTCGTCGACAACGTGGTCACCATCCTCATGATGGCGCCGGTGGCCCTGCCGCTGGCGCGCGCCATGAAGATCCCGGCCGCGCCGGTGATCCTGATGATCGGCTTCGGCGCCAATTTCATGGGCACCGCGCTCATCATCGGCGACCTGCCGCCGCAGATGCTGCACAGCGTCGCCGGCGCGGAGTTCTTCGACTTCATCTGGCAGCACGGCCGGCCGTCCTCGTTCCCGATCCTGGTGCTCACCTTCGTCATCACGCTGGCGGCGATGTACGCCTACGGATTCCGCGGGCGGCCGCGCGTGGCGGACGTGGCGGGCCTGGGCATCGACGCGAAAATCCCCAACCCGCTGTTCGCCACGGTGGTGGTCGGCTGGTTCCTCGGCACGGTGGTCGCCATGTCGCTGCGCGAGTACATCGGCGTCAAGCTCGGCTTCATCGCGCTCACCGGCGCGGTGTCGCTGGTGCTGGTGCTGCACTTCCTCGGCGAGCGGGTCAAGGAGGCGCCGGATTTCGAGGAGATGGTCCAGGCGCTCGACTGGCGCGCGATCTTCTTCTACATCGCGCTGTTCGCGCTGGTCGGCGGGCTGGAGAAGAGCCACATGCTCGACATGCTGGCCAACGCCATGAAGCCGATGTTCAGCGAGAGCTATGCCCTGGGCGTCACGGTGCTCTACTGGGTGACCATCCCGATCGTCGGGCTGGTGGAGCACGACGCCTACATCCTCACGTTCCTCTACACCATCCGCGACATGGCGCAGGGCGGCATCGAGCCCTGGCCGCTGTACTGGATGCTGCTGTGGTCGGGGACGCTGGGCAGCAACCTGACGGTGGCCGGCGCGCCGGCGCTGTACGTCGCGCTGACGCTCGCCGAGAAGGAGGAGGGGCGCAAGGTGTCCCTGCGCGAATTCCTCGCCTGGAGCGTGCCGTTCACCCTGGTGTGCTCGTTCGTCTGCTATGTCCTCGGCATGCTGATCTGGGTCCTGCCTTACGCGAAATAGGGAGACGCCGACATGTTCAAGCACATCCTGATTCCCACCGACGGCTCGCCCCTGTCCCACGCGGCCGCCGAGGCCGGCATCCGCCTGGCGCGCAAGCTGGGCGCGCGCGTCACCGGCCTGTTCGCGGCGCCGCCCGCCACGCCGGTGATCTACCGGAACGTCCTGCCGGTCGGCTATGCGACGCCGCGCGAGCACGAGAAGCTGATCCGCAGGGAGGTCGAGCGCCACCTCGGCGCGATCGCGGCCGCGTCCCGGGCCGCGGGCGTGCCCTGCGAGGTGCTGAGCGTCACCAGCGATTTCCCGGCCGACGTCATCGTCGCCACGGCGAACAAGCGCAAGTGCGACCTGGTGGTCATGGCCTCGCACAGCCGCAGGGGTCTGCGCGGCGTGCTGCTCGGCAGCGAAACGCAGAAGGTGCTGGCTCGCAGTGCGGTCCCGGTCCTGGTGTATCGCGGGAAATCTTGACCGCAGTCAAGGTCCGGGATCACGTACCATAGGAACAATCTGCCGCTGGGAGCAGCGCCCCGGACGAGAGGCGCGCTTGCCAAGGGCAGAACCCACAACAGGACTGGACAGGAGGGAAAAATGAAGACCGGAATCGTAGCTGCAGTCGCAGGCGCGTTCGCCGCGGCCCTAGCCACGGGCGTGCACGCCCAGGCCTGGGAGCCGACCAAGAACGTCGAGTTCATCATCCCCGCCGGCACGGGCGGCGGCGCCGACCAGATGGCGCGCGCCGTCCAGGGCATCGTCGCCAAGCACAACCTGATGAAGCAGTCCATCCTGCCGATCAACAAGGCGGGCGGCGCCGGGGCCGAAGGCTTCCTCGACGTCAAGGGCGCGGCCGGCGACCCGCACAAGATCATCATCACGCTCTCGAACCTGTTCACCACCCCGCTCGCCACCGGCGTGCCGTTCAACTGGCGCGACCTGACCCCGGTGCAGATGCTGGCGCTGGACAACTTCGTGCTGTGGGTGAACGCCAAGTCGCCCTACAAGACGCCTAAGGAGTACATCGCGGCGGTGAAAGCCGCCGGCCCGGGCAAGATGAAGATGGGCGGCACCGGCGCCAAGCAGGAGGACCAGATCATCACCGCGGCCATCGAGCAGAGCGCCGGCGTGAAGTTCACCTACATCCCGTTCAAGGGCGGCGGCGCGGTGGCCACGCAGCTGGTCGGCGGGCACATCGACTCCTCGGTGAACAACCCGATCGAGGCGGTGGCGCAGTGGCGCGCCGGCAACCTGCGCCCGCTGTGCGTGTTCGAGCTCAAGCGCCTGCCGTACAAGGAGAAGGTCACCTCGACCATGTCCTGGTCCGACATCCCGGTGTGCAAGGACTCGGGCCTGGACGTGGACTACCTGATGCTGCGTGGCATCTTCATGGCCCCCGGCGTGAAACCCGAGCACGTCAACTACTACACCGGCCTGTTCGCCAAGGTGATGGCGACGCCGGAGTGGAAGAAGCTGATGGAGGAGGGCGCCTTCAACACGTCGGCGCTCAAGGGCCAGGAGTACGCCAGCTGGGTGGCAAAGGAAGAGGCGCGCCACGTCTCGCTGATGAAGGCGGCCGGCTTCATCGCCGGACGATAAGCGGCCGTCGGGGGAAGGGCGGGCATGGAACAGGGCCGCGACGGCCAGGCCGCGTTTCGCCAGAAGAGCGCCGAGCTGGCCGTGGCGGCGCTCTTCTTGCTGCTCGGCGCGATCGTCATCGTCGACAGCGTCAGGCTCGGCATCGGCTGGCAGGAGGTGCACGGGCCGCGGCCGGGCTACTTCCCCTTTTACATCGGGCTGCTGATCTGCCTGGCCGCGCTCGTGAACATCGTGCGCGCCCTGTTCATCCCTCGTGCCGCGAACCGGCCGTTCGTCCACGTCGGCCAGCTGAAGATGGTGCTGGCGGTCCTCGTGCCGACGGCCGTGTTCGCCGCGCTGGTCGGCTGGATCGGCATCTACCTGTCGGCGATCCTGTACATCGGCTTCTTCATGCGCTGGCTCGGGAGGTACGCGTGGTGGAAGGTGCTGGCGGTGAGCGCCGGCACGGCGATCGTGTTCTACCTGGTGTTCGAGAAATGGTTCAAGGTGCCGCTGCCCAAGGGGCCGCTGGAAAACCTCCTCGGCCTGGGCTGACATGGAGGAGATCCAGTCGCTGATGCACGGGTTCGGCGTCGCCCTGACGCCGGCCAACGTGGGCCTGATGTTCATCGGCGTGATCCTCGGCGTGATCATCGGCGTGCTGCCGGGGCTGGGCGGGGCGAACGGCGTCGCTATCCTGCTGCCGCTCACCTTCGGCATGGCGCAGACCCCGGGCGGCGCGACTTCGGCCATCATCCTGCTGTCCTGCATCTACTGGGGGGCGCTGTTCGGCGGGGCCATCACCTCCATCCTGTTCAACATCCCGGGCGAGCCCTGGTCGGTGGCCACGACGTTCGACGGCTATCCGCTCGCCCAGCAGGGCAAGGCGGGGCAGGCGCTCACCGCGGCCTTCACGTCCTCGTTCGTCGGCGCGTTTCTCGCCGTGGTGATGATCACCTTCCTTTCGCCGGTGGTGGCGGGGTTCGCGCTCGCCTTCGGCCCGCCGGAATTCTTCGCCGTGTACCTGCTGACCTTCTGCGCGTTCATCGGCACCAGCAAGGAGCCGCCGTTCAAGACGGTCGCCTCGATGATGCTCGGCTTCGCGCTCGCGGCGGTGGGCCTGGACACGGTGACCGGCACGCTGCGCCTC
>DATFEJ010000142.1:0-3850 GCA_035251235.1 Burkholderiales bacterium | reverse complement strand
AGGCGCGCTATCCACTCTCGGTCGACGCCATTCTCTCGGTCGAAGATGGCGCCGAGGTGAAGGCGGGTGACGTTCTGGCACGCATCCCGACGGAAGGCGCGAAGACACGCGACATCACCGGCGGTCTGCCTCGCGTGGCCGAATTGTTCGAGGCGCGCAAGCCCAAGGACTGCGCGGTGCTTGCCGAGACGGACGGCTATATCGAATTCGGCAAGGACTACAAGAACAAGCGTCGCGTGATCCTGAAGCCGAAGAACGAGAAGCTGGAGCCGATCGAGTATCTGCTGCCGAAGGCCAAGCACGTCAGCGTGCGCGAGGGCGACTTCGTCGAGAAGGGCGACTTCATCATCGAGGGCCATCCCTCGCCGCACGATATCCTGCGCATCAAGGGCGTCGAAGAGCTCGCCGTCTACCTGATCCAGGAGATCCAGGAGGTCTATCGGCTGCAAGGCGTGAAGATCAACGATAAGCATATCGAGGTGATCGTCCGTCAGATGCTGCAGAAGATCGAGATCGAGGACGGCGGCTCGACGACGCTTCTGCCCGGCGAGCAGGTTGATCTGGTCGAGCTGGAGGAGGCCAACAAGAAGGCGACCGACGCCGGCGGCAAGCTGTCGAAGGGACGCCCGGTGCTCCTGGGCATCACCAAGGCGAGCCTGCAGACGCGCTCGGTGTTCTCCGCGGCCTCGTTCCAGGAGACCACGCGCGTGCTCACCGAGGCAGCGATCATGGGCAAGCGCGACGGGCTGCGCGGCCTGAAGGAGAACGTGATCGTCGGGCGGCTCATCCCCGCCGGCACCGGCATGGCCTACCACAAGATCCGCAAGGACCAGGCCGCCGAGCCGCCGCTGCTCGAGATTCCCGCGGCAGCCGAGGAGGCGCCGGGCGCCGAGGTGGCGGCGGCGAGCGGCAGCTGACGGAACGCGCGGGCGTGAAAAGGGCCGCCGACAGGCGGCCTTTTTCTTTCTACACGCGGTACAGCGCGCGCGCGTCGCGCCGGAAGGCGATCGGCTGGGCGCGCGGGTCCGCGAACGACCTGCCCAGGCTGATGCGCCCGCTGTGGGGCAGCACGGACTCGCCGCGCAGAACGCGCAATTCTCCGGGCGTGCCGTCGATGGCGACGTAGGTGCCGTTGGCGCTGCGGTCGATGAGCTTGAAGCGGATCGTGTCGACTTCCACCATGGCATGCACGCGCGAGGCGAACTCGTCGGCGATCACGATGCCGTTCCCCGGGTCGCGCCCCAGCGTGATCCGGTGCTGAAACGCATTCAGCCGGTAGACGGCGCTGCCGAACCGCAGCTGCAGCGCTCCCTCGTCCGCCGGCAGCAGGCCGACGGCCGCCGGGTTGAGATCGGTGACCTCCGAGCGGTCGGCCTGCCACAGGATCTCGTGCACCAGGGACTCCGCGTCGTCGCCCTTCAGGCGTGCCGTATACGCGGCCCGGGCGCAGAAGCGCAGCGCCGGGGAGAGCCGGTCCACGGCGACCTGCGTGGCGAGGATCTGGTCGGTGCGCGCGATGGCAGCCAGATACGCGGAGATGTTGACGATGGTGCCGAACATGTCGGCCCCCTCGGTGATCACCGAGCCGTAGGTCACGCCGGAGTGCACCCGCAGCGGCTGCTGCGGCACGCGGACTGCGGACATCTGCGCGTGCAGCTCGCTCATGGCGAGCACCGCCCGGTCCACATCCGGAAAAGCGCACATGACCCCGTCGCCCAGCGTCTTGACGAGGCGGCCGGCATGCCGCGGCAGCAGGCCCTCGACCTGTCCATAGAAGCCGTGCGTCAGGTCGCGCGCCGCCGCGTCGCCCAGCTCGCGGAACAGGCGCGTGCTGTCGGCAAGGTCGACGAAGGCGATCGCCTGCTCGTGCGTTTTTCTCACCGACGGCTCGCGGAAGGCAAGAACCCATACTACAAGCGGGCCCCGTGGCGATCGTGTGATGGATGTCGCATATAATCGCCGCCATGGGCAAGATCGAGACGCCGGGCGCGTCCGTCGCCACCGATCGCGTGGCGCGCCTCGACCTTGCCGCCGCTTTCCGGCTGGCGGTGCGCATGGACCTGCACGAGGGGGTCTGCAACCACTTCACCCTCATGCTCTCCGACGGACAGCGCTTCCTCCTGAACGCTTACGGGCTGCACTGGAGCGAGGTCTCGGCCTCGAACCTGCTGGCGCTCGATACCCGCGGCAACGTGCTGGAAGGCGAGGGCGAAGCCGAAAAGACCGCCTTCTATATCCACTCCCGCATCCACCTGGCGCATCCGCGCGCGGCCTGCGTGCTGCACACGCACATGCCGTATGCGACGGCGCTCACGCTCACCGTCCCCGGCAGGCTGGAGATGGTCGAGCAGAACGCGCTGCGCTTCGCGGACGACATCGCCTACGACGACAGCTACAACGGCCTGGTGGTGGACGACGCGGAAGGCGACCGGCTGGCGCGGCTGCTCGGCGACAGGCGCGTGCTGTTCCTCGCCAACCACGGCGTCATCGTGGTCGGCGCGTCCGTGGCCGAGGCGTTCGACTCGCTCTATTACCTGGAGCGCGCCTGCCGCGTGCAGGTGTTGGCACGGGCGACCGGCTTGCCGCTGCGGCCCGTGCGTCCGGAAGTCGTGCGCGACACCCACCGCATGATCCTCGCCGACACGCCGAAGTACGCCGGCGCGCACTTCAGCGCGCTCAAGCGTATTCTCGAGCGCGAAGAACCGGACTACGCGCGCTGACGTGCAGGTGCGCGCTGCTGCGCCGGGCGATCTTGCGGCGATCCAGGCCATCTATCGCCACCACGTGCTGCACGGTCTCGCCTCCTTCGAAGAGGCGCCGCCCGACGAGGAAGAGATGCGCCGCCGCCACGCCGAGATCGTCGCACGCGGCCTGCCCTATCTGGTCGCGGCCGAGGCCGGCGGCATCGTCGGCTACGGCTATTGCGCGCCCTACCGGCTGCGCAGCGCCTATCGCTACGCGCTCGAGGACTCCGTCTACGTCAAGGACGGCTTCCTGGGCCGCGGCATCGGCTCGCGCCTGCTCGGCGAGCTCATCGGCATCTGCGAGGGTCTCGGATACCGCCAGCTGATCGCGGTCATCGGCGACAGCGCCAACGCGCCCTCCATCGCGCTGCACGCGCGTCTCGGATTCGTGCGCGTCGGCACGCTGCGCTCGGCCGGCTACAAGTTCGGCCGCTGGGTGGACAGCGTGCTCATGCAGCGGCCGCTCGGCAGCGGCGACGGCACGCCGCCCGCTACTTGAAGAGCAGCGCCACGCCGCTCGCGGCGAGGAGCAGCGCGACGACGCGCTCGAACTTCGCCTGGTCCAGCCGGGCGTGCCAGCGGTCGCCCGCCAGCATCGCCACCACCATGATGGGCGACAGGGCGAGGAGAAGCGCCAGCGCGCGGCGATCGTAGAAGCCCAGGCTGCCGTAACCGCCGGCGCGCACCAGGCCGAGGCCGAGCAGCACCGACGAGATGCTGGCGCGAAAGCGCCGCTTGTCGAGCGCGAGCGCTTTCAGGTAGATGGCATAGAAGGGTCCCGCCATGCCGCCGAAGAGGCGCTGGCGCAGCCGCGAATGGCTGTAGGCGCCCATTACGATAAGGCCGGCGTCGATTTCGGTCGCGCGGCGGTTCAGCGCGTCCGCCACCGAATGACCATCCGAGGAACCGGAGGTGACGGTCGTCTTGATGCCGTGGCGAGCGAGGGTGGCCGCAAGCTCCGCGCCGCAGAAGTCACGCGACTGCATGGCATTTTCCGGCGGGTCGACGGTGAAGATCTCGACCTCCTTTGCAGCCGTCAGGAAGGGCAGGGCATCGAAGGCGGCGCGCGCCGATTCGCGCGAGCCGTTCCAGGCCAGCAGCACGCG
>DATFEJ010000188.1:0-6851 GCA_035251235.1 Burkholderiales bacterium | reverse complement strand
GCGCGGCGAGCGCATCGGCACGCTGCTGCGCGCGCAAACGACGCCGCTCGCGGCGCGCAAGCAGTGGCTCGCGGACCACGTGACGGTCGCCGGCTGCGTGACCCTTGACGCGGGCGCGGCGCGGGCGCTGCAACGCGACGGCAAGAGCCTGCTGCCGGTCGGCGTCACGGCGGTGAGCGGCGAGTTCGAGCGCGGCGCCGTCGTGGCCTGCGTGGCGCCCGGCGGGCAGGAGATCGCCCGCGGGCTGGTGAACTACTCGGCGGCGGAGGCGCGACTCATCATGCGCAAGCCCTCCAGCGAGATCGAGGCGACGCTCGGCTACGTGGACGAGCCCGAGCTCATCCACCGCGACAATCTCGTCCTGCTGCAGGCCGGCTAGGGGCCCGTCAGGCGGCGGCTGGGGTGGTCGCCGCTGCGCAGCGCGTTCACGCCCTCGGCCGAGCTGCGGATCGGCTCGCCGAGCGGGCAGAAGTACTCCTGGTACAGCGCGTTGTGCCAGCGCTGCACGCTGCGCGGCTCGATCCTGCGCCAGCCCCCGGTCGCGGGGGTCCAGGCGCCGCCGACCCCGCTCGCGTAGATGCGGTAGTCGCCGGTCTCGCAGCGAATGCCCTCGTAGGTGATGCTCTCCGCGCCGGCGGCACTGCGCACCACCAGCGCATAGCGCACCACGCCGTCCTTGCCCGTCTCCACCGATGCGGCATCGACGAAGAACTGGAAGCTGCTCGCCGAGCTGACGAAGAACGGCACCAGCCGCTCCTGGCTCGGGTATTGGGGCAGCAGGACGGGGCGCTCGCGCCAGTCGCGCTTTTGCTGCCCACGCTCCCAGTCGGACTGCGCCTGCACGACCGCGAACCGCGCCACGCCGAGCAGCGCCACGGCAGCGAGCAGCAGGGCCCGCAGGCTCAGGAAAGATCCGCGGCGAGGGCGGCGCGGACCACCGGTGCCGTCTCGACGCTTGCCTGGTACTGCGGGTGATCGACGCCGATCGCCAGGGCGGCGCCCCCGCGCAGGGCGCGGACCATGTCCGGCGCGAGCTCGAAGCGCAGGAAGTGCACCGCCGAGGTCTTCTCCTCGTTCTCGCGCTCCAGGTCCTCGTCGGCGATCGCATGCACGCGAGCGCATCCCTGCACCTGCACCCAGGCGCGCTCTTCGATTCCCTTGAGCAGCGCCAACTGGCGCTGGCGCTCCGCGACGTCGGGGTACTCGATCATCATCGTGGCCTTCAGATTGCTGCCATCGGGCACCAGCGGATTGTAGGCGTCCAGCTCGCCCTGAATGCCGTCGTCCTCGAAGATGCGCTCGATGCGCAGCATCTCCTGGATCTGGTAGCGGATCGTCAGCTCGTCCTCGAAGATCAGCGTGACGTGGTCCCCGACGTGAACCGTGCGGCGCTTCTTGTGCTCGATGACCCGCGCGCGGAACGCATTGCGTTCACGCGCGTAGGCCTCGAGCGACAACAGGCTGCCGCGCTCGATGCGCGCCATCATCAGTCGGCCAGCGCGTCCAGGGCCTTCTGGAAGCGGTTGGCGTGGCTGCGCTCGGCCTTGGCCAGCGTCTCGAACCAGTCCGCGATCTCCGTGAAGCCCTCGCTGCGCGCGTCCTTGGCCATGCCCGGGTACATGTCGGTGTACTCGTGCGTCTCGCCGGCGACCGCCGACTTCAGGTTGTCGCGCGTACGGCCGATCGGCAGGTTGGTGGCCGGATCGCCCACCTGCTCGAGGTACTCCAGGTGCCCGTGCGCGTGGCCGGTCTCGCCTTCCGCCGTGGAGCGGAACAGTGCCGAGACGTCATTCTGGCCTTCGACGTCGGCCTTCGCAGCGAAGTAGAGGTAGCGGCGGTTGGCCTGCGATTCCCCGGCGAATGCGTCCTTCAGATGCTGGTGCGTCTTCGTGCCTTTCAGTGGTTTCATGACCTCGTCTCCGTTTGCGTGATTCGCCAACACTTGGCGGCGCCAAGTTACGCCGGCGCATGCCATGAATCAAATCGATCTTTTCAATTCCCGCCATTGAGGCGAACTATGCCCTCTCAGGCTGGCCCAGCCGCCGCGCCGCCCGCGCGCCGGCGGCGGTCGGCGCCGAGGTAGCGGTGCAGCTCGGCGAGCGCGTTGCGGTACACCTCGCGCTTGAACTCGATCACGCTGTCGAGCGGCACCCAGTAGTCGAGCCAGCGCCAGGCATCGAACTCGGGCTTGTCGCTGGTGCGCAGCTTGACGTCGCAATCGCGGCCCACCAGCCGCAGCAGGAACCAGATCTGCTTCTGGCCGCGGTAGGCGCCGCGCCAGTCGCGCCGCATCCACCGGTCCGGCACCTCGTAGCGCAGCCAGTGGCGCGTGCGGCCGAGGATGCGGACGTGATCGGCCTGCAGGCCGACCTCCTCTTCGAGCTCGCGGTACATGGCCTGCTCCGGAGTCTCGCCGTGCTGGATGCCGCCCTGGGGAAACTGCCACGCGTGCTGGTGGACGCGCTTGCCCCAGAACACCTCGTCGCGGTCGTTGGCGAGGATGATGCCGACGTTCGGGCGGTATCCATCCCGGTCGAGCATGGCGACACCACCTAAGTTAGAATCCTCCCGCATTTTTCCACAGGCGCACCGCAAAGACAACGCGGACGCCCACTCATGCGCACAACGCGATTCCACCTCGGCACGATCAAGGAAGCGCCCGCCGACGCGGAGCTGGCGAGCCACCGCCTGATGATGCGCGCCGGATACATCCGGCGCCTGGCCGCGGGCATCTACACCTGGCTGCCGCTCGGCGTGCGCGCGCTGCGCAAGGTCGAGCGGGTGGTGCGCGAGGAGATGGACCGCGCCGGCGCCCTCGAGCTCATCATGCCGGCGGTGCAGCCGGCGGAGCTCTGGCAGGAGTCGGGCCGCTGGCAGGCCTACGGTCCCGAGCTGCTGCGCTTCAAGGACCGGCACGAGCGCGATTTCGTCATCCAGCCGACCTCCGAGGAAGTGATCACCGACCTGGCGCGCGCCGAGCTGCGCAGCTATCGCCAGCTGCCGGTGCACTTCTACCAGATCCAGACCAAGTTCCGCGACGAGCGCCGCCCGCGTTTCGGCGTGATGCGCGGGCGCGAGTTCGTCATGAAGGACGGCTACTCCTTCCACGTGGACCTGGCCGATCTCGAGCGCGAGTACCGCAACATGTACGACACCTACACGCGCATCTTCACGCGCCTCGGGCTGCAGTTCCGCGCCGTGGCGGCGGACACGGGCGCCATCGGCGGCACCGGCTCGCACGAGTTCCAGGTGCTCGCCGACTCCGGCGAGGACGCCATCGCCTGGTGCCCGGCGTCCGACTACGCGGCGAACGTCGAGCTCGCCGAGGCGCTCGCCCCGCGCGACCCGCGCCGGCCCGGCGCCGAGGCGATGCGCAAGGTCCCGACCCCCGGCAAGACGCGTTGCGAGGACGTGGCCGCGCTGCTCAAGCTCCCGCTCGAGCGCACGGTCAAGGCCATCGCCGTGATGCACGACGACGATTTCCTGCTGCTGCTGCTGCGCGGCGACCACGAGCTGAACGAGGTCAAGGCGCAGAAGACGATCGGCCAGTTCCGTTTCGCTACCGAAGCCGAGATCCGGCGCGCGCTCGGCGGCCCCCCCGGATACCTCGGGCCCGTGGGCACGAAGGGCATGCGCGTGGTCGCCGACCGCACGGTGGCGGCGATGAGCGACTTCGTCTGCGGCGCCAACGAGGAGGGGTTTCACCTCGCGGGCGTGAACTGGTCGAGGGACCTGCCGGAACCCGCCACGGTCGCCGACATCAGAAATGTGGTGGAAGGCGACCCCAGTCCCGACGGCAAGGGCGCGCTGCGCATCCAGCGCGGCATCGAAGTCGGGCACATTTTCCAGTTGCGCACCAAGTACTCCGAGGCGCTCAAGGCCGCGGTGCTGGACGCCACGGGCGCCTCGCGCACCCTCGAGATGGGCTGCTACGGCATCGGCGTCACGCGCGTGGTGGCGGCGGCAATCGAGCAGCACCATGACGAACGGGGCATCGCGCTGCCGGCGGCGCTCGCGCCGTTCTCCGTGTGCATCGTGCCCATCGGCTACGCCAAGAGCGACAAGGTCAGGGCGGCGGCCGACCGGCTGTACGCGAGCCTCGGCGCGGCGGGCGCCGACGTGCTGCTCGATGACCGGGAGGAGCGCCCGGGCGTGCTGTTCGCGGACATGGACCTGATCGGGGTGCCGCACCGCGTCGTCCTGTCCGAGCGCGGGCTGGCGGCCGGCGAGGCCGAGTACAAGTTCCGCCGCGACGCCCAGCCGCGCAACGTGCCGCTGGCGGAGCTCGATGTCCTGCTCAAGGAGCGCCTGGCTGGGCCATGACGGGCGCCGATCTGCGGGCCGCGATGCTCGCCGCCGCGCTGCTCTGCCCTGGCGGCCTGCATGCCGGCGCGCAGGTCTACGAGGGGCTCGCGGAAAGCGTGCGCCACCGGATGTCGGCGGCGCTCGCCGACAAGGCGGTCGCCGAGCTCGTATTCCGCGACCGCGAGGACGCGCACAAGTGGCTGTTCGAGATGTCGCGCAGGCTGGAGAAGCGCGTTCCCGATCGCAAGGAGCGCATTGCGCTGCTGCGCACGGTGCACTTCGAGGCGCTGCGCGCGGGCCTCGACCCGCAGCTCGTGCTCGGCATCATCGAAGTGGAGAGCCGCTTTCGCAAGTACGCGGTGTCGCGCGCCGGTGCGCGCGGCTACATGCAGGTCATGCCGTTCTGGGTGAAGCTGATCGGCCGGCGCGCAGACAACCTGTTCCATCTGCGCACCAACCTGCGCTACGGCTGCGTCATTCTGCGGCACTATCTCGACATGGAGAACGGCGACTACTTCCGCGCCCTCGGGCGCTACAACGGCAGCCTCGGCAAGCCCGACTATCCGCGCGCGGTGCTGGCCGCCTGGAAAGTGCGCTGGGGCTACCAGGGCGCCACCAGCTGACATGATCCGCGTCCCTTCGGCAGGCGCGCAGCTGCGCCACTGGCTCTACGGCCATGCCGCGCCGGAGCGCGGCACCATCACCCTCGGCCATCGGCGCGTCTACATCCTGCCCACGCGCCTGGGGTGGATGTTCGGCGCCACGCTCGGCATCCTGCTCGTGGGCTCGATCAACTATGCGCTGCAGCTCGGCTTCGCGCTGACGTTCCTGCTCGCCGGCATGGGACTGGCCGGCATGGTGCACACCGTGCGCAATCTGGCCGGCCTCGCCGTGAGCGCCGGTCGCGCCGAGCCGGTCTTCGCCGGCGAGGCGGCGCAGTTCAGGCTGCTCCTGGACAACCACGCCCCGCATGACCGTCCCGCCGTGCTCGTGCGGCACGCCGCGAGCGGCGCCCAGGCGGTCCTCGACCTGCCGGCGACTTCGGTGCGCGAGGCCGTGCTGGCCGTTGCGGCGCCGCGCCGGGGCTGGCTGCCCCTGCAACGCGTCGTGCTGGAAACGCGCTACCCGCTCGGCCTGTTCCGCGCCTGGAGCCATCTCGAGCCCGACGTGCGCTGCCTGGTCTATCCGCGCCCCGAGCACGCGCCCCTGCCCGCGCCCGCTGCGGCCGATGAGGCCGGCGCGCAGCGCGCGCTTGCGCCGGGAAGCGACGACTTCGCCGGCCTGCGCGGCTATCAGCTGCAGGACTCCCCGCGCCACGTCGCCTGGAAGGCGGTGGCCCGCTCGGAGGACATGCTCACCAAGCAGTTCTCGGGCGCTGCGGGCGCCGAGCTGTGGCTCGACGCCGCGCGCCTGCCCGCGGCCCTCGACCCGGAAGCCCGGCTTTCTCGGCTCGCCGGGTGGGTGCTGGCGGCCGAGCAATCCGGAGCGCGCTACGGCTTGCGCCTGCCCGGTGTCGAGAAGCGCCCGGACCGTGGTGCCGCCCACCGCGCCGACTGCCTGCAGGCGCTCGCCCTTCACGGCATCGAATGACCGCCGTCCACCCTCTCTTGCCGGAGCAGCGGGCCATCGCGCCGCGCGAACTGCTCGGCCTGATCGCCTCGCTCGTGCTCGTTGCCGCGCCGCATGCCTTGCGCATGCCCTGGTGGCTGGCCCTGGCGGTCGCCGGCCTGTACGCCTGGCGGGCGCAGGTAGGCTTGTTCCGTGCTCCGCTTCCCCCCCGGTGGGTCCTGCTCGTGGTCGCCCTGCTCGCCATGGGCGCCGTCTACGTCGAGTACCGCACGCTGTTCGGTCGCACGACCGGCATCGTGCTGCTCGTGCTGTTTTCCGGGCTCAAGCTGATCGAGATGCGCACGCATCGAGACGCGGCCGTGGTGGCGTTCCTGTGCTACTTCCTGGCGATGACCAACCTGCTGTACACGCAGAGCATCCCCAACGCGCTCCTGCTGGCCGTCGCGCTGCTGTCGACGACCGCGACCCTCGTCGGCCTGAGCGCGCCACAGCGGGCGGCCGACGCCAATCTGCGCACCGCGGGTCTGCTGCTGGCGCACGCCGCGCCCGCCGCGCTCATTCTCTTCCTGCTCTTTCCCCGGGTGCAGGGGCCGCTGTGGGGATTGCCGCAGGATGCCCATGCCGCCATGACGGGCCTTTCCGACACCATGTCCCCGGGGAACGTGTCGGAGCTGGCGCAATCCGATGCCATCGCGTTCCGGGCGGAATTCGACGGCGAGCCGCCCGCGCCGCGCGAGCGCTACTGGCGCGGCCCCGTGCTCTGGGACTTCGACGGCCGCACCTGGCGCATGGGCGCCAGCTGGGTCGATGCGTTCGACGCGCCGCGCGGCGCCCGCCCTTATGACTACGTGGTGACGCTCGAGCCGCACAACCGGTCCTGGATGTTCGTGCTGGAGCAGGTGGCGCGCCTGCCGGAACGCGCGCGCATCACGCACGACGGCATGGTGGTGTCGCCCGCCCCGCTGCGCTCGCGCCTG
>DATFEJ010000029.1:0-10205 GCA_035251235.1 Burkholderiales bacterium | reverse complement strand
ACCTTGCCGGAGACGAAGATGCCCAGGTGCCCGACGTCCTGGTGCACCAGGCCGATGATCACCTGGCCGCGCGCCTTGATCTCGTCGGTCGAGCCGTAGACGTCGGCCACCCAGTTGAAGGCCTGCTGCGGCGGCGTGATGTTGTCGCCCATCGAGGCAAAGAGAATGATCGGCGAGCGGATCTCGCGCAGGTCGAACGCCTTGCCGGCGGCCGAGCTGGCGCCGCCGCTCCACACCTTGTTGCCGACGAAGAGATTCTGCGTGATCCACTCGATCTCCTCGCGGTTCATCAGGTAGAACCCGCCCCACCAGCGCTCGAACTCGAGGAACCTCGGCTGCTCGGTGTCGACGTTGGCGAACACGTGGTAGTACTTGTCGACGAACGTGTTGGCCGGATTAAGGTTCTCGAAGTTCTGCACCAGCCAGGCGCCGTCGAACGTGCCGTTGGCCAGATCCGAGACGAACGAAGACAGCCACGTGCCGCCCAGCAGCCCGCCCGAGTAGCGCATCGGGTTGTCGCTCGCGCCTTCGGTCCAGGCGCCGCCCCAGTAGGACATGGGCGCGCCGTTGATGACGATCGGGCCGGTGTTCTCGGGATTCGAGGCGGCGAGCATCATCGCCGCCCAGCCGCCCTGGCAGTTGCCGACGATCACCGGCTTGTCGCTCTTCGGGTGCAGCTCGCGCACCTTGCGCACGAACTGGTCCTCCGCCGCGCAGACATCCACCAGCGTCTGGCCGGGTTCCGGATCCGGATAGAAGATGACGAAATAGACGGGGTGGCCTGCGCGCAGCGCGACGCCGACCTGCGAATCGTCCTTGAACCCGCCGATGCCCGGGCCGTGGCCCGCGCGCGGATCGATGATCACGTACGGACGCTTTCCGGCGTCCACGGTCACGCCCTCCGGCGGCACGATGCTCACCAGCGCGTAGTTGACCGGGCGCTCGAGCGTGCGGCCGTCGAGAACCGTTTCGTACTTGAAGTGCAGCAGCGGCAGCTTGCCGGTGCGCTCCCGCTCGACGAACGCGTTGCCGCGCTCGCGCAGCGTGTCCATGAAGAGCACGCTGCGCTGCGCGAAGTCCACGCCATAGGCGATCGCGGACTCCCACAGCGCCAGGGGATTGGCCGGCGGGTTGAGCAACTCTTTCTGCTGGGCCTCGTAGACGGCGCGCGCCCGGTCGGCGAAGCGGTCCTGGGCGGCCTGCAGGCGCTTGCGCAACAGCAGCGAGCCCTTCAATGCCAGGTCGGCGGATTGCGAGACCTTCTTGGATTGATCATTCATGGAATCAATGCCTTATGTTTTCGTTCGAGCTTCGGGAGCGCGTCTATACTGCGGTGCAGTATGACACCGCCCCTGCGCAAAGGTTTGACCTAGGTCATCCCGGTTTCGCTGCCACCCAGAATGATTGCCCGGCAACATGCGTCAAATCCCATGAAACGCTGGCTCACGGCCGCCTGCGTGGCGGCTTTCCTCGCCGTGCAGCCGTTGCCTCGCGTCGAAGCGCAGTCACCCGCGCCGCGCATCGGCCTCGCGCTCTCGGGCGGCGGGGCTCGCGGCCTGGCCCACATCGGCGTGCTCAAGGTGCTGGAAGAGCTGCGCGTACCCGTGCACTGCGTGACCGGCACCAGCATGGGATCCATCGTCGGCGGCGCCTACGCCTCGGGCACGACGCCGGACAGGATCGAGAAATTCGTGCAGGAGACCGATTGGGAGCGGGTGTTCAGCGATCGACCGCCGCGCGCGGAAGTCGCCATCCAGCGCAAGATCGAGGACTACAAGACGCTGTTCGCGCCGGAATACGGCGTCTCCGGCTCCGGCCTGGCGCTGCCCAAGGGTGTGCTCGCCGGCGTCTCGATCGAGAGCTTCCTGCGCAGGCTGGTCGACCCGGCGATCGGCACCACCGATTTCCAGAAGCTGCCGATCCCGTTCCGCGCCGTGGCGGCGGACATCGAGACCGGCGAAGCGGTCGTGCTCGGTCACGGCAGCCTCTCCCAGGCCATGCGCGCCAGCATGTCGGTGCCCGGCGCGCTCACGCCGGTCGAGATCGACGGCCGCCTGCTCGTGGATGGTGGCATCGCCGACAACCTGCCGATCAACTTGGCGCGCAAGGTGTGCGCCGACGTGGTGATCGCCGTCAACATCTCGACGCCGCCGCTCAAGCGCAGCCAGATCACGTCCGCGCTCTCCGTCGGCGCGCAGCTCATCAACTTCCTCGGCAAGGTCAACGTCGACGATCAGCTGAAGAGCCTCGGCGGCCGAGACGTGCTGATCGCCCCCGAGCTGGGCGACATCTCCGCAGGCAGCTTCGAGCGCGCCGCGGACGCCATCCGCATCGGCGAAGAAGCGGCCCGCGCGATGGCGTCGCAACTGCGGCGCTACAGCCTGCCGCCGGACCAGTATGCCGCACTGCGCCGCCAGCAGGTGCGCGAGCAGCAAGGGCTCGGCGTGGTGGACGAGATCCGCATCGAAGGCCTCAAGCGCACCAGCCCGGCAGTGCTGCGCTCGTTGGTGCACAGCAAGCCCGGCGAGCCGCTCAAGGAGGAAACCCTCAGCGCGGACCTGCGGCGCATCTACGGTCGCGGCGACTTCGAGGGCATCGACTATCTCATCGAGGAAGGGCCGGCCGGGCGCGCCCTGGTCGTCCGTCCGCGCGAGAAGGACTGGGGCCCCGACTACCTGCGCTTCGGCATCGGCCTCGCCAGCGACTTCCGCGGGGACAGCATCTTCAACATCCTCGTGCAATACCGCAGCACCTGGCTCAATCGCCTGGGCGGCGAATGGCTCTCGGAGGCGCAGTTCGGCCAGACGTCGTACGTGGCCACGACCTTCCTGCAGCCGCTGCACGAGCGCGGCGTGTACTTCGTCGCACCCTACGCCAGGGCGGGCGAGACGCGCCGCAGCCTGTTCGTCGGCGAGGATCGCGTCGCGGAATACATCGCGCGGGACTCGCGCGTCGGGGTGGATGGCGGGGTCAATTTCGGCACCTGGGGCGAGCTGCGGCTCGGCCCCGTCTGGCGCCAGGTCAAGGGGGAGGTGGACACGGGCTCGACCGCCCTGCCCGAGGCCGACGAGCGCTCCGCGGGCATGCGCGCGCGCCTGATCGCCGACCAGCTCGACCACCCCTGGTTTCCGCACCACGGATTTCGCGTCGCCGGCTCCGCCTACGTCGCCGACCAGGCGTTCGGCTCGGATCACAACTACAGGCGCATGGAAGGCGAAGTCCTCTTTGCCCGGGAATGGGGGGTGCACACGTTCAACGCCTTCTTCGCGGGCGGCACCGACGCGCACACGGAGATGCCCGGCCACGAGACTTTCACGCTCGGCGGGCCGTTGTTCCTCTCCGGTTACCGCATCCAGGAGTTTTCGGGGCAGCGCTTCGGCTTCGGGCGCCTCATGTACTACAACCGCACCGTCCCGCTGCCGGACATTCTCGGCTCCGGCGTCTACGTCGGGGCGTCCCTGGAAGCCGGGCAGGTCCATGGTCGCGTGGACGGCCTGCCGGACAGCGACACGCTGTGGTCCGGGTCGCTGTTCCTCGGCGCCCAGACGTTCGCCGGGCCGGCTTACGCCGGCATCGGCTTCGGCGAAGGCGGGCGCCTCAGCATCTACGTGGTGCTCGGCGCGCCGAACCGGGCCGCGATCGGCAACTGACGCCGCCGACCGGCGGCTACTTGAATATCCACTCCCAGTTGGCGATCGCGCGCACGTCATTCGTGGTGCCGACGCTGGACTCATCCACGTAGGCGTACCGCAAGCGCAGCCACAGGGGCTTCAACCACGCCGGCCATTTCTCCGCGCTGAAGCGGTAGTCGAGCGTCGCGTCGTACTCGGTCTTGTCCGTGGACGGCGCGCCGGTCGCCGCGACGACCGCATCGCTGCCGAACACGGCGTAGGCCGTGAGGGAAAGCCCCGGCACGCTCGCCTTGAAGTCGTAGCTGCCGCCGAACGCCCAGGCCGTCTCGCCCGCGCGGTTGAAGTCCGTCACGATCATGTAGGCGTAGCCCGCCCAGCCGCCGTAGGGCGTCTGGTAGTTCTGCCCGCGTCCGGTCCGGTTGTAGAACGTGGTCAGGGTCCATGGCCCGCGCTGCAGGTCGGCCTTCACCCCTGCAGCGTAGGTATCCCAGGAGGTGCCCGTGAGCGCGGTGCCGTTGCTCGACTGGAACATGTACTGGCCGGACAGCTTGAGCTGCATGTCCTGGGCGAGCGGCGTGCTCCAGACCGCATCCAGGTAGGCGGAACCGAGGACCTCCGAGACATCGTAGGTCGAGAACCGCAGCGCGAGGGACTCGGCCGGCTTGTAGGCAAGCCCGCCGAGCCACATGGCCTGCGACCCGACCGTAGACACGCCGGCGACGGCCGCCATGTTGCGGAACTCGTCCGAGTTGATGGCTTTCATCTCGTCGAGGTAGCCGCCGTAATAGCTGACGCTGCCGATCTTGCCGCCCAGCGTGTAGCCGTTGAAGGTGTTGGGCGTCATGCGGATGTCGCGCGCATTCACTTCCGGCTCGTTCACGAGCTGGCGGAAGCCGGTGAACACGTGCTGCTGCATCCTGAGGGCCACGTAGGCCTGGCCGAGCACGGAGTAGCCCTCCTGCCCGGGCTTGAGCAGCAGCGTGCCGTCCTTGTCGTCCGGCGCCCACAGGGGCTGCGACGTGTAGCCCACCGCGCCCACGCGCAGGAAGTCGAACATCCAGCCCGACTGGTAGCCCAGCCATCCGCCGAGCGCCCAGGCGCCCAGGTCGGAGCTCGGCGCGGGCCGGTCGCGCTCGAGGTAGTAGCTGCGCAGGTGCACCGTGACTTCGCTTTCCTTGCCCAGCGCGCGCGCCACGTCGCTGCCGTTGTCGGCCAGCGCCGGCGCTCCGGCGGCGAGCGACAGCCATGCCAGGCAAGCGCCCGCCGCTCGTCTCGTCGTATTCAATGTGCCATGAGCCATACGATCACCGTACCCCAGGTCGTTAACAGGATGTGGCCGACGGCCACCGTGCCGGAATAGCCGAGAACCGCCACCGTGCTGCCCGAGCGCTCCTGCACGGCCGCGAGTCCCGCCGTCATGGTCAGCGCGCCGGCGAGTCCGCCCAGCACCAGCAGCGGGTTGAGACGCAGCACGTAGCGGCCGAAATACAGGCCGGCGACGAGCGGCACCGTCGTCACCACCATGCCGCCGAAGAACAGGCCGACCCCGGAGTCGCGCAGCGCCTCCACGAAATGCGGGCCGGCGCCCAGGCCGATCATCGCCACGAAGCCCGCGAGGCCGATGGCGCTCATGAACGAGATGGCGCTCCCGGGAATGCGGCCGAACAGCGGCCGGATCGAGTGCAGGTAGCCGGTCAGCAGGCCCGCGATCAGCGTGCCGACGCTCGTGCCGATGGCGATCTTCATGGCGCCGACCGGGACGATGATGGCGATGCCGACGAGCGCGCCGCCGAGGATGCCGAGCGCGAGCGCCACGAAATCGGTGCTGTCCGTCGGCCGGACCACTTCGCCAGCCATCGCGGCCACCTTGGCCACCGCGTGCTCGGGGCCGATCAGGCGCAGCACGTCGGCGCGTTCGATGGTGGTGCGCGGCCCGACAGGGATCTCCTGCCCGCGCCGGCTGACGCCGCGCAGGAAGACGCTGCGCACGGGCTCGGAGGAGCGCGCGACCTCCTCCAGCGTCTTGCCGGCGAACGCCTCGCTGGTGACGAACACGTCGTAGGCGGCGGTCGGCACGTCGAGCGCCTCGCGATCCTCGACCTCCTCGGCCGCGGCCTGGCCGATGATCTCCACCAGCACCTCGCGCCGCCCGGAGACCACCACGACGTCGCCGGCCTGCAGCCGCAGATCCGGCGTCGCGTCCAGCAGCTCGCCGCCGCGCCGGATGCGCTCGATGAAGACCCGCTGGCCCGGCAGCATGCCTTCCGCCTCCCCCACGGTCTTGCCGGCGATGCGCGAATCGGCCGGCAGGCGGTAGGCGCGCATCTCGAACGGCCGCCAGGCGGAGACGATGCCGGGCCGGCTGCGATCGATGCCGAGCTCGACCTCAAGCTTCGCGGCCTCGGCCTTGAGGTCGATGCCGAGCAGGCGCAGCCCGATTTCGCTGCAGAACACGATCACGCCGAATGCGCCGAACAGGTAGCACAGCGCATCCGCGACCGCCACGTGGCTCACCAGCCTGGCGCGCTCGGCCTCGGGCAGCGCCAGCGCGCCGATCGCCTCGGTCGCAGTGCCGATGGCGGGCGACTCGGTGAGCGCGCCGGACAGCAGACCCGCCGCCAGGCCCACGTCGAGGTTGAGGAACTTCGCCACGCCATACGCGGTCGCCAGGCCCACGGCGCAGATGAACGCGGCAAGCGCCGCCCAGCGAGCGCCGTCGCCCTTCATCGCCTGGATGAACTTGGGGCCCACCGAGTAGCCGATGCTGAACAGGAACAGCAGGAACAGGATCGACTTGGCCATCGAGGAGACCGGCACCTTGAAGAAATAGCCGACCAGGACCCCTACGATAAGCGACCCTGTCACCGGCCCGAGGCCGAAGCCGCGCAGCTTGAAGCCGCCGACCCAGTAGCCCAGGCCTACGACGAGGAACACCGCGAGCTCCGGGTACTTCTCGAACGTGGCTGCGAGCCAGGCCACGGGCTACTTCGACATGACCATGGCGACGTAGCCGAATACCGTGAGCAGCACGCCGGAAACGGCGTAGCCCACCGGGAACCCGATCCACGGCACCGAGCTGCCGATCTCCTTCGCCGCCTCGCGCGCGGGGCCGGAGTGCGAGCGCGCCCCCGCCACGCCGCCCATCAGCACCGCCGGATTGATCTTCATCCAGTGGTAGCCGATGGCCCACACCAGGATCGGCGGAATGGTCGTGACGATGAAGCCAGCGAGGAAGATGTAGAGCGCGACGCTGCCTGAGAGCTGCGTCAGCAGGCCGGCACCGGAATTGACGCCGACGATGGCGATGAACACCACCAGGCCAAGGTCCTCCAGGATGTTGCGCGCCGCGTTCGGCGTGCTGCCGAAGAAGCGCAGGCGCGACACGATCGACGACACGATGATGCCCGACACCAGCAGGCCGCCGGCATTGCCCAGGCCGACGTTGGAGCCGGCGAGCGGGACGGTGATCGCGCCGATCAGGAACCCCAGGATCATGCCGACCGACAGCGTGAGCAGGTCGGTGGAAGTGCTCGGGCGCGCCACCTTGCCCATCAGCGCCGCCACCTTGTCCACCGCGGACTTCATGCCGCCTACGAACAGCACGTCGAAGCGCTCGAGCTTGGTGTTCAGGCCCATCGGGATCGTCACGCCGCCGCGCTCGATGTGGTGCAGGCCGATCTGCCCCGCGAACTCGGCGGTGCGGAACTCCTTCAGCTCCTTGCCTTCCATCTCCTTGTTGGTGACCAGGATCTCCGCCTGGTCGATGGGAATGTTGAGCACCTTGGCATCAGGCACCTCGGGCCCGATCAGCCCCATGTTCGCTGTCATCGCCTCGAGGCGCCCGCCGAGGGCGATGACGTCGCCCTTCTGGAGCACGAGGTCGTCCGGCGCGCCCAGGCGCTCGTCGCCGCGCGCCACGTTGAGCACCTTGTACTCCGGGTGCTTCTGCAGGAACTGGCGCACGCTCATGCCCACCACAGCGTCATTCGAGAGCTTGTAGGCGCGCAGCGCGAGCGGCCGGTAGCCCGTCAGGCCCGCGTCGTCCACGTTCGGCACGCCTTTCTCCTCCTCGTACTTCTTCGCCGCCGCCTTGGCGTCGATGCCCCACCAGCGCGGCAGGTACTTGCAGATGAGGATGATGCCGACCGTACCCCAGATGTAGGTCAGGCCGTAGGACAGCGCGATCATGCCGCTCACCTGCTCGGCGGTCTGGCCGTCGGCGAGCTTGAACACGCCCTGCTTGATCGCCTCTTCGGCCGACCCGATCGCCGCCGACATGGTCATCGCGCCGGCGAGGATGCCCGCCGCAGCGCCATCGGGCAGAGACCACATCTTGGCCAGCGCCACGCAGCCGAGCAGGCCGAGCACCGAGCAGAACACGGCGAGGAAGGTGAACTTGAGTCCGTCGCCTTTCAGGCTGTTGATGAACGAGGGGCCCACGCGCAGCCCCACGCCGTACATGAACAGATAGTAGAAGAGCGACTTGGCGAAATTGTCGAGGCTCATCTTGATACCGTAGGTCGAGGCCCATGCCGAAAGCCCCGCACCGACGATGATCGCGGAGGCCACCATGCCGAAGCCATAGCCCTTGACGGTCGCCTTGCCGAGCAGCACGGCGCCGCCCACCACGAAAAACAGCAGGATGAACGGGTTTGCCGCCAGCCACTTGAACACGACTTCCATGGGGTGTCTCCTCGGTTGCGTCTAGCGGTCGCTCGCCTTGCCCTTGCGCGCGGCCAGCGCCTTGGGGCTGAGCAGCTCCAGCCCCTTGGCGGCGTTGAAGCCGTGGATCTCCTTCACGTCGAGCTTCCTCATGAAGGTGATGGTTTCCGGCGTGATCACCTGCCCGGGCACCATGATCGGGAAGCCCGGCGGGTAGGGAATCACGAACTTCGCCGACACCAGCTCCGGCCCGTTCTTCAGCCGCTCGTCGATCTGCTTGTCGTTCAGCTTGATGTACTCGCAGTTGGTCGCGTCGTAGGCCATGTAGTACGCGGCGCGCATGTGGCCTTCCGCGGTCTTGCTCTTCGGGTCGTCGCGGAACGCGTCGTGGAAGCGGCTGAAGTTGGGCAAGTCGGGCACGTCCTCGACCAGCGACTTGACGCGTGCCTTGAAGGCCGCCATTGCATCGGCGCCGCCCTCGGCCAGGCGCTTGTCAATGGCGCGCGCCATGTCGGCGAGCGCCTTGATCAGGTGCGCCATGTCGCTGCGCGTGTTGTTGATGTTGATCTGCACCAGCACGCTGTTGCGCGAGGTCTTGTTGATCTGGATGTCGTAGTCGCTCGCCAGCAGTCCCTTGAACTGCGTGCCGTCCATGCCCGCGTTGCCGCACAGCAAGGTGATGCGCGTAGGATCGAGGAAGAATTCGTCCTCGCGCAGCGCCTTCGCCGTGTCGGCGATGGTCTTGCCCGGCATGCCGTAGTCGGCGAAGCCCGTCTGCCGGTACTCGGCGGGGATCATCTCGGCGGGCGTCGCGCAGCGGAAGTACTTCGAGATCAGCGGATGGTTGTTGACCTCGCGCCGGATCTCGATGGCGAGCTGGATCGCGCGCTGCACCAGCTCGTAGCCCTCCAGCTCCATCTGCCGCCGCGCCACGTCCAGCGAGGCGATGATCTGCAGGTTGGGCGAGGTCGAGGTATGCGTGAAGAACGCCTCCTTGAACGCCGCTTCCACCCTGTGGAAGTCCTGGTCGGCCACGACGATGATCGAGCCCTGCCGCAGCGACGACATGGACTTGTGCACCGAGTCGGTCTCGTAGACGCGGATGCGCACCTTGTCCGGGTCGGGCAGCGCGCCCTCCTTGCCCTTGGACGCCTCGTAGCGCTTGCGATACTCGGGATCGCGCATCATGTCGCGCAGCTTGGCGGCAGCGCCCATCGCGGTGCGCATGCGCAGGAACGGCGAGAAGCGCGCGTAGCCGAACCAGGCCTCGTCGAACAGGAACACGAGGTCCGGTTTGATCGCCAGGCACTCGAGCATGGTGCGCTCGACGTTGGCGACGTGGCCGTCGAAGGTGCAGTTGGTCAGCACCAGCATCTTCGCCCGGTCGAGCTTGCCCTCGGCCTTGAGCTGCAGCAGCGCGTCCTTGATCGGCTTGATGGCGAGGCTGCCGTACATCGAGTACTGCGTGAGCGGGTAGGCGTCGATGTAGTACGGCTGGGCGCCCGCGAGCACGCAACCGTAGTGGTGCGACTTGTGGCAGTCGCGGTCGATCAGCACGATGTCGCCCGGCACGAGCAGCGCCTGGTGCACGATCTTGTTCGAAGTCGAGGTGCCGTTGGTGACGAAGAAGCTGCGGTCGCCGCCCAGCGCGCGTGCCGCCTTGTCCTGCGCCACCTTGATGTTGCCGGTCGGCTCGAGCAGGCTGTCCAGGCCGCCGGTGGTGGCCGAGGACTCGGCGAGGAACAGGTTGGCGCCGTAGAACTCGCCCATGTCGCGGATCCAGTTCGACTTGAAGATCGACTTGCCGCGCGCCACCGGCAGCGCGTGGAAGGTGCCGATCGGCCGCGCGGCGTAGTTCTTCAGGTTGTCGAAGTACGGCGCGTCGTAGCGGTCCTTGATGCCGTCCATGAT
>DATFEJ010000333.1:0-9156 GCA_035251235.1 Burkholderiales bacterium | reverse complement strand
CGTGCCGCCTGCGATCGCGGCGACGCTGTTGCGCGCGCCGATGCCGCAATCGGCCGGGGGGCTGGGCATCGGGCTGTACCAGGCCGCGCGCCAGGCGCAGGCGGCCGGCTGGGCGCTGCGGCTGGAGACGAACCGCGACGGCGAGGTGTGCTTCGCGCTGGAGCGCGCGGTCGGCTAGGGCAGGAGGTTGGCGGCGACCAGCCTGGAGTACAGCTCGCCGACCGCGATCCAGGTCATCTGGTCGTCGAACTCGCCATTGGCGGCGCCGACAGGGGTGGGCGTGTGCCAGACGAAGACGCGGTCGCCGTTGACGTTGGCGGCCTCGTCGATCCCGGCGCTGCCGCTGATGCCGTTCTTGCCCGTGGAGAACACGATGGCCACGAGCGTCGTCTGGTTGGTGACGGGCGTCGCGGTGCCGCAGGCCGTCGCGGTGATGACCGAAGCCGAGTTGCAGACGACGAGGTCGTTCGGCTGGCAGGAGATGCCGTTGCTGCGCAGGTTGGCGGCGTTGGTGAAATGCGGCGTCGTCGGGGCGATGGCGCAGGTCGGCGCCGTGCTCGACACGGCGTAGCGGATGCGGTTGCCCCAGGCGTCGATGGCAAAGCCGTTGCCGTCCACGATCTGGAAGCCGATGGCCTGTGCAGGGAGGAACCCGCCGTAGGTGGCGTCGCAATTGGGCGGCGTGGTGATCGCCTCGGCCCCGGAAGTCGTCGCCGGGCAGGGCAGCCGGCCGTTCACCAGGGCGAAGGCGAGCAGCAGCTCGCGCGCCAGCTCCAGGCGCCGGCGCGTCTCCTCGAAATTGCGCACTTCGGTCTGCGCCGACAGGGTGAACAGGCCCGCCGCGAGCAGCAGGGCGACGATGGCGAAGACGACCGCCAGCTCGGTGAGCGTGAAGCCGCGGGCGCCGCGGCGGGCGCAGGAGACCGGCATCACTGCACGTACGCGAGCGGGAACGTCGGATTGGGCGTGATCCAGTCCACCACCACCAGCCGGTCGTTCCACGGCGCGTTGATCGTCGCGTCCACCACGCGGTCGGCGCGTGGACGGCGCTGCTCGTAGAACGTGCCGCTGTCCGCATTCTGGAACTCGAGGTAGTTGGCGAAACTCGAGCTTGGCCGGGCCTGGCCCGCAAGCCTCTGTCCGGCCAGCACCAGCAGCACGCGCGCGTTGCGGATTCCGGAGTCGTTGAAGCGCAGGCAGTTGCTCGAATCGCAGCCGCCGGTGCCGGGCAGCACCATCGGCGTGTTCTGGTCGGCGACCGCGTAGTAGGCGTTGCGGAACCACTCGTTGCGCACGAACCAGCCGATGTCGAAGTCGCTGCCCGACGAGGTGGCTTTCGAGGACCCGCTGACCTGGAGAGTTTCTCCGCTCTGGAACGTCCCGCTCATGCTCGAGAACACGAGCACGCCCGTGGCATTGCCTCCGGACCAGCTGCCCGAGTCGACCGCCACCTGCACGGCGCCCGAGGCCCCGGAGGTCGCCCCGGTCACGGTATTGCCGTTGTTGATCGCGCTGAAACCGCCGCTGAATCGCAATGCCCTGCCGGTATCGCTCAACAGGGGGTGATCGGCGATGACCGCGCGGTCGACGCGCAGGCGGAATTCCGCCTGCGTGATCCAGCCCATGACGTCGATGTTGGGCATGGTCGCGGTCAGCGTCGCCGTCACGGAGCCGAGCGGCCTGCCCGAGACGCTGCCATCGTTCATCTCGAGCCGGCGCGAGGCCGAGATGTTCGAGGTCGACCAAGCCGAGACGCCGTCATCCTCGCGCGCCTCCGCGGTCAGTGCCGCGGTATTGCGGGCGCGAAACCCCATCCCCACGTTCGTGAACGTAGCGTTCATCTGCAAGGTGATCGGCAGCGAGGGGTCGCTGGAGTCTTCCTTGTAGATACCCTCGCAGGCATAGACGCTCGCCGACTCCCAGTAGCAGTTCTGCGACACGATCGACCCGGCCGACGTCGTCTTGACTGCGTTGGCCGGCGTGGTCTGGAACGACACGAATCCCGAGACCGGCGCGAACGGCATCAGCCCCTGGCTGGTCCCCACTGCGCCGCGGAAGTTGGACACGGACGTCGTGGGCGTGGTGAACGGCACCGGATACGGATAGATCGGCGGAGGAGAGGTGCTGAGGATCGCGGTCGCAGTCCATCGCCGAGGCGAGTTCGTGTCGAGCTCGAACGCTGCGCTGCGCACCACGGGCGCGATCTCGCGTTGCGCGCGCACCTGGATCGCCGCCTCGAGCGCCGGAAGAACCTCGGCTGTCCTGATCGCAAGCACCTGGTCGTTGAACGAGGTCGCCGGGCCCGTTGTCGAGAACGCGGGCGTGCCCGCGTTGAAACACTCAACGTAGTCCCGAGCGTCGATGCTCGGAGCGGGCGTGGCGCGAGCCTGCACGCGCGCCGTGCAGCCGCTCGCCGCCAGCACATTCATCGCCGGTCCGGGCGCAACGATCACCGCCACGACCGTGGGGTCGAGCGCGCCGTTGATGGTCATCGAACCCACGCTGTCGGAGTTGATCGTCAGGAGCGTCGAGCTCGTTTGCAGCATCCAACCCGGCGAGACCGCGTACCACAAAGGCTCCCCGGTGGCATCGACGAGCTTCTCGAGCCCGAGCGTTCGCCACGGGAGGCGGCCGAGCGTCGCGCAGTTCGGCGTAGAGGGGCTTACCAGCGGCGCCGCGATGCCCTCGGACGAGGTGCCGATGGCGTTGACCGCCTCCGGGCAGGGAAGCCGCCCCGGATTGTTCTCCCCCGCCGTCGCCGCCTGCTGCGCCATGTAGCCGATGAGCGCCGCCTTCGCGCGACTCATCACCCTGGCGTTGTGCTCGCGGTCGAGCACCACGTGCTGGTTGGCGGCGTTCAGCCGGCTGGTCAGGATCCAGGCGAACACCATGATGATCACGGCGAGCAGCCCAAGCAGCGCGAGGCCGCGCTGCGCCCGCAGGCTAGCGCGGCGCGGCGCCACGGCGCTCGACTCTCACTTCGCCCGACCCGAGCGGATCCTTGACCTCGCCCGTCGCGCGATCCAGCGTCTGGCCGACGCGCAGCGGCACGCGGCGATCGCTGTCGCCGACGCCGATGGTGACGCGGCTCGGATCGCTGCCGCGGTTCACGCGGATGCCCTCGGGGCGCACGCCGTCGGGAATGGCGTAGCCGTCCAGCCAGATGGTCGACTTGCCGTGCGAGCGCTTGACGTAGCCGTCCAGGCGCGTGGTCGGCGAGGCGGCGGCCACCGCGGCCGGCTTGTCGGGCAGGCGCGCCTTGCGCCGCGCATCCAGCGCATCGCGCTGCTCCGGCGTGAAGAACAGGCGTCCCAGCTGCTGCGCGCCGGCGGAGGCGGGCGCGAGCAGCCCGAGAGCGAGGAGCAGGGAGGCGAGACGTCTCACGCCTTGGCTCCCTGGTCGACGATGGTGATCAGGTCGATCTCGCACTCGGCGCGCAAGCGCGGGGAGAGATTGGCCGTGGCCGCCGCCACCCCGGTGCGCGTGATCGAGCAGCGGCGCACGGCGTAGTAGGCCTTGCCCGAGGAGCGCAGCGCCCAGAGCAGCCCGAAGAGGTCGCCCTCGTGCAGCAGCGCCATCTCCACGCGCATGGTGCTGGCGTAGAAGTCCACGGTGCCGGGCTTGCCCGGCACCGACACGAGGGGGCGCTGCCGCTCGACGCGGTAGCGCAGGTCGGGCAGCTCGAGGTCCGTGCGGATGCGCGACATGGCATCGGCCCACTCCAGGCGCTGCTCCTCGCCCAGGATGCCGAGGTCCTTGAGCTGCTGGTAGACCTTGAGCTTTTCCTTGACCTCGCGCTCCTCCTCGGCGATGCGCATGAGCCGTTCCTTGACCTGCGTGCGCTCCAGGCGCACCTCGGCGAGCGAGCGCGCCGCCGCCGCGTTCCTGTCCTGCGCCCAGAACACCAGCCAGGCGCCGGCGGCGAGCAGCACGATGAACGCCGCGAGCGGCAGGGCGAGCTGGCGGACTTCGCGCGCAGTGAGGTTCACGGCAGGCCCCGCGTGAGGTAGATCGTGAAGCGCGGCGCCTCGCCGCCCTCGGACGCCGCGCCGATGTCGCCCGAGAGCGTGCCTTCGGAGGTCACGTCGAAGGGCAGCTGCGTGCGCTGCACCTCGAACTTCGGGTCGGCGCGCAGCGCGTCGGCGAAGCGCTGCACTTCGGCGGTGATGGCACGGTACTCGGAGCGGCGCATGGCCGTCACCCGGCCCTGGATCTCGAGCGTCTCGACCTGCGCCCCCGGCGCGGGCTTGGCGCTGGCGGCGCCGCCCGCCGCGGGCTTGCCGCCGCGGTCGCCGGGACGGTCGACGTGCCATTGCAGCGTGTCGAGCTCGATCTGCGGGAAATCCTCCAGCACGCGGGACAGGTAGCGCAGCGTCTGCTCCGGCGAGCCGCTGCGCTGCGCGATCCTGGTGAACTCCTGCACCGTGGCGCGCATGTTCTCGGTGGTGGTCTGCGTGACGGGGAAGGTGGAGAACAGCCGCTCGTACTGCTGCTGGTCGGTGCGCGAGTCGGCGCGCACCTGCGCAATCGCGCTGCGCGTGGCAAGGATGTCGAGCCAGGAGGCGCCCGCGTACAGCGCGCACGCGGCCAGGCCGAGCGCGCCGGCAGCCACCAGGCCGCGCTGCAGCTGCCAGAGAAAATACCCGCGGCGCTCCTCGCGGCGCGCGAACTGCTCGCGCGGCGGCCGGCGGATCGCGAGGTGCAGGTAGAGCTGCTCGGCGCCCATGCCCGCGGGGGCCGACTTCACCCCGAGGCGCCGGGCGGCCTCCGCCTGGTCCACCGTGACGAACGACAGCCGGGCATCGGACACCAGGGCGCGCTCGAACACCGGCCGCTGGCCGGGCGGCGCGATGACCACCACGTGCACCGGAGGAGCGTCGCGCGGCAGCACGCGCAGCGTGGACAGGTACTGCGCGAGCCTGCCCGTCTCCGAGCGCACGAAGGCGGCAAACGCCTCGGGCGCCATGTCGGCCGCGCGCTCCAGGCGCGCGAAGCGCAGCCTGCCGTTGTCGACGTAGCACTGGCGCAGCCCGGTGCTGTTGGCGTTGACCAGGAAGCAGCGGCCGCCCTTCACGCCCAGGCGCGCGGCGAGCGCCGGCGCGAGCAGCGGCACGGAGAACATGCCGGCCAGCTTCGCCTCGGACTCGGTGAGCGCGTCCAGCCAGGGCGCGAGGCGCTGCGTGTTGGTGAACGAGGTGAGCAGCAGCCGCTCGTTGCGCCGCTCGCCGCTCACGTGGCCGAGCGACAGCGCGGCGGCCAGGCGCGTGTCGCGGTAGCGCTGGGCGAGGCGCCGCCGGATGACCTGCTCGCGGTCGTTGCCGCGCAGGTAGGGGATCAGCTCCTCGTGGAAATCCTCGCCGGCCTGGTCGACCACCACGGAGAACAGCGCGCCGCGATGGCCCGAGAGGTACTCGCGGAACGCCGTGACGCCCACTTCGTCGGAGGGGAACTTCGCCTCCAGGTCGAGCCGCCCGCCGGACCAGGCATAGACGCGGTGCTCGTCGGCGGTGAAGTAGGCGAGGCGCTTCATGTCAGAACTTCATCTTGCTGATCGTGTCGTAGACCGGCCCGAGTACGGCGAGCATCACCCAGCCGAGGATGGCGCCGAGCACCACGGTGAGCAGCGGCTCGATCATCGCCTGCAGGCGGCCGATCGCTTCGCGCACCTCGCGGTTGTAGAAGTAGCTGACGTTGAGCAGCGCCGTGTCCAGCCCCCCGGTGTTCTCGCCGATCCTCAGCATGCGGATGACGAGCGGAGGAAACAGCCCCGCGTCCTGGAAGGCCATGGTGAGGTTCTTGCCCTCGGCGATCTGCTGGCCCGCGCCGCGCAGGGCCTGCTCGACGGGCCGGTTGCCGACGATCTCCTCGCAGCTGCGGATGGCATCGAGCACCGTGATGCCCGAGGAATACATCATGGCGAAGCTCGAGGCGAAGCGCGACAGCACGATGCGCTTCATGATCGGCCCGATCAGCGGCATCGAGATCTTGTAGCGGTCCAGCGCATAGGCGACCGCCGGGTAGGTGTGCGCGGCGTACTTGAGCCCGAACCACGCGACGAACGGCGCGGCGAGCACCGCCCACCAGAAGTCGATGCAGAAGTTCGACACCACGATCAGCATGCGCGTCTGCAGGGGGATGTCCTGGCCCATGTTGCGGATGAACCCGGTCATCTGCGGCACGAGGTAGATCATGAGGAAGAAGGTCACCAGCAGCACGATCGAGCCGACGAACGCCGGGTACATGATCAGCTTCTTGGTCTGCGCGGCGAGCTCGTCCTCCCACTTGAGCGACTCGGTGAGGCTCTTGAGCACCTCCGACAGGCGCCCGGTCTGCTCGCCCGAGCGCACCAGGCTGACGAACACCTTGCTGAAGACCTCGGGATACTCGGCGAGCGCCTGCGACAGGTTCTTGCCGCCCTCGATCGCCTCCAGCAGGCCGGAGATGATCTCGCGGAAGCGCCGGTTCTCCGCGCTCTCCCGCAGGTCCACCAGGCCTTCGACCACCGGCACGCCGGCGTTGGCCAGCTGCTCGAGATGGAAGCAGAAATTGATCAGGTCCTGGCGCGAGATGCGCGTCCCGCCGATCAGCTTCGCCGTGTCGCCGGCCGGCGCGCCGTATACCAGGTCCAGGCCCATGCGCAGCAGGCGCTGCTCGAGGTCGAAGGGGTTGACCGCCTCCGTGCGGCCGAGCACGCTCTTGCCGTCCGCGTCGATCGCCTTGTAGGTGTACAGAGGCATGCTGTCGCGCTGCGGCGGCCCGGTTTGCCGGCCTAGGCCATGCGATCGGTCAGGTCGACCACGCGCATCAGCTCGTCCAGGCTGGTGAGCCCCGCGCGCACCATGCGCACGCCGTCGTCGGCGAGCGTCTTGAAGCCCTTGGCGCGCGCCGCGGTGAGGATCTCGCGCGCGGTCGCCCGGCGCGCGATCAGCTCGTCGAGGCCGCCGTCGATCTTCAGGATCTCGAGGATGGACTGCCGCCCGCGGTACCCCTGGTAGTCGCACTGGTCGCAGCCCACGGCGCGGTACAGCGTCGCCGATTCCGCCGCGTCCAGGCCGAGCACGCGCCGCTCGCGCGCGTCCGGGTCGTAGGACTGCCGGCAGGTGCGGCACAGGCGGCGCACCAGGCGCTGCGCGACCACGCCGATGATGTTGCCCGACATGACGTCGGGCACGATGCCGATGTCCAGCAGCCTCGGGATCGCGCCGACCGCCGAGTTGGTGTGCAGCGTCGAGTACACCTGGTGGCCGGTCATCGCGGCGCGGAAGGCCATCTCGGCGGTGTCCTTGTCGCGGATCTCGCCCACCAGGATGGCGTCGGGGTCCTGGCGCATCAGGGCGCGCACGCCGTTGGCGAAATCGAGCTTGGCGGCTTCCGACACCGAGGTCTGCCGGATGAGCGTCATCGGGTACTCGACCGGATCCTCCAGCGTCATGATGTTGATGCCGTCGGAATTGATGTGGTTGAGGATGGAATACAGCGTCGTGGTCTTGCCGCTGCCGGTCGGGCCGGTGACCATGATGATGCCCTCGGGCCGCGCGATCATGCGCTTCAGCAGCTCGAGCGCGCTTTCCTCCAGCCCGAGCTTGTCGAGCGGCACGATGCCCTTCTGCCGGTCGAGAATCCGCAGCACGATGTTCTCGCCGTGCGTGGTCGGCAGGCTGGAGACGCGGAAGTCCACCACGCGCCCCGACATGGTGGCCGAAATGCGCCCGTCCTGCGGCGCGCGCGTCTCGGCGATGTTCATCTTGGCCATCACCTTGAGGCGCACCGCCATGGCGGGCCAGTACGTCTTGTGCAAGCTGCGGATCTGGCGCAGCACGCCGTCGATCCGGTAGCGGATGCGCAGGAAGTTCTGCTCGGGCTCGAAGTGGATGTCGGAGGCGGCCCGCTCGACGGCGTCGGCGAGCAGCGCCGAGATCAGGCGCACGACCGGCTGCGAGTACTCGTCGCCCTCGGCGATGGTGGCGTAGTCGACCTCGCCGGTCTCGATCTCGCGCAGGATGCCGTCGATGGAGAACTCGTGGCCGTAGTAGTGCTCGACCGCCCGCTCGATCTCGGAGTCGCCGGCCAGGCGCAGCTCGATCTCGACGTCGCCCTTCAGGTGCGCGCGCAGCTGGTCGACGGCGACGATGTTGTTGGTGTCGGCCAGCGCGACGATGAACTTCTTCATCTGGCGGTCGAGCGCCACGGGGAACATGCGGTAGCGCCGCGCCATGTCGCGCGGCAGCATCTTCAGCGCCGCCGGGTCGACGATGATGTGCGCCAGGTCCACCGACTGCATGCCGAGCTTCTCGGAAAGCGCGTCGCGCAGCGTGGCTTCGGAAACGAACCCGAGCTGCACCAGGAGGCGGCCCACGGGCGCCTTGGACTTGGTCTGCTCGAGCAGCGCGATGCGCAGCTGGTCTTCGGTCAGGATGCCCTGATCGATCAGGATCTGCCCGATGTGGCGCTTCGCCTGCGGATTGGAGGGCGCGTTCATCCAGTTTGCATGATACCGAAAGCCCGAAAAAACCGGGCTTTAGGAACTGTCAGCGCGAAAGCGCCTGAACCCTGGCCTGGGCGCTCGCCGGGTCGAACGAGGACGGGCGCTGCAGCCCGAGCACCAGCGCGCGGCGATATTGCTGCAATGCGGCCGCCGGCTGCTTCATCTGCTCCAGGCTGACTGCGTAGTTGTAGGCGTAATCCGCGTTGTCCGGGTCCATGCCCGCGGCCTTGGCGAAGGCCTGCTGCGCCTCCGCCCAGCGGCTTTGCTGCGCGTATTGGTTGCCGAGCGAGAAATACAGCACGCTTTCCGCGGAATCGTTCGCAATCAGGCCCTTCAAGCGCGACTCGGCGCTCACCGGATCGATCTGCGCCGCGCGCAGGCCGAGCAGCCCGGCCTGCGCATGCGCGTCGCGCGGATCGATCTGCAGCACCCGCCGGTACAGGCTCTCGGCCGAGCCGAAGCGCTGGGCGCGCGTTTCCACGGCCGCGAGGCCGAGCAGCGCATCGCGATTCCCCGGCTCGTCGGCCAGCGCCGACTCGTAGTCCCGGCGCGCGCGCTCCATGTCGCCCGCCTGGTACGCCGCGTAGCCGCTCGCGACCAGCGGATGGATCTTGGGTTGCGGACGCGTGGTGGTCAGCGCTGCGCGTACCGGCCTCGTCGCCGGCGCCGCC
>DATFEJ010000049.1:0-4869 GCA_035251235.1 Burkholderiales bacterium | reverse complement strand
CGGCTGCGCTTCGCCGCCCGCGCCGCGCCTCGATCCCGCCCTGATGACGCCCGCGCCGGACCTGGCGGCGCGCAAGCAGGTGCAGACGCGCCGCTTCGCGGACGTGCGCGAGGACGAGCTGCTGGCGGCGTCCGTGGGCGTGCTGCAGGACCTGGGATTCCAGGTGACGATCTCGGCCGCGTCGCTGGGCCTGGTGAGCGCGCGTAAGGCGCGCACGACCGAGGAGGCCATGGCCGACCTGGCCGGCCAGATCCTGCCGGGCATGGGCCGCGCGTTTGTGCAAGCGCTGACGTTCGGCGCGGCCGGCGACCGCGATCTGGCGCAGCAGATCCGTGTCGCGAACGCCTACCGCGTCGTGCTCTCGACGCAGCCGGCCGGCGATCGCCCGCGGGAGCACGAGCTGCGGGCGGTGTTCTACCTGGAGTACGCGCCCACCGGAATACGCGACGCGATGGTCAGTCCGGTGCTGTACCAGGAATTCTTCCGCCTGCTCGGCCAGGCGCTGTTCCGTGCCCGGCCCGGGGGGTGAGCTGCGAGGCGCGCCAGTTACAGCAGCCAGTCGATCGGCAGCAGCGACAGAAACCCGATCCAGGCGCGCCGCACGATCCCGGTGCCGGGCTCGGTCGTGTAGCGCTTCTCGCCCGAGGGCGTGCGCTCGATCCATTCGAGGTCGCCGTCCGCGGTCAGGAGGACTTGGTAGGCGCCGGCGGGAATCCCGGTGTCGAACGCCTGCACGAGCTGCGCGGCGAGCTTGGGGCTGTCGATCAGCAGGCCCATTTCCGTGTTCAGCTTGGCGGAGCGCTCGTCGAAGTTGAACGAGCCGACGAATACCCGGCGGCCATCCACCGCGAACGTCTTGGCGTGCAGGCTGGCGCCCGAGCTTCCCGTGTGCGCGCGCTCCTGTTCCTGCTCGCCCGCCGACGCGCTCGGCTTGAGCTCGTAGAGCACGGCGCCGGCGCCGAGCAGGTCCGCGCGCCGCTTGGCGTAGCCGGCGTGTACGGCGCTGACGTCGGTGGCGGCGAACGAATTGGTCAGCAGGCGAAACCTGACCCCGCGCCGCGATAGCGCAACCAGGGCCTTGGTGCCTTCGTCCCCGGGGACGAAATAGGGCGAAATGAGATCGAACGACCGTTCGGGCTGCCCTAGCAGGTCCAGCATCGACGACAGCAGCAGAATGTCCGTGCGCCCGGTGGTGTCCAGCGTCTTCGCTGGATCGTCGTGCAGCAGCCGGGCCTTTGCCCATTCGAACTCCAGCTCCCCGGCCGGCAGCTGCCGCGCGAGCGGCGTGACGCGCAGCGCCTCGATGTAGGACGCGGACACCGGGTCCGCGCGCGTCGCCGCGAACCTGGCGGCGAGCGCTGCGGCGCCATCCGGCGCCGGCGCGCCGAGCAGGGCCGCCGCCGGATAGGCGGATACGCTGTTCCAGTAGAGGTCGAACGCCTTCGACACGTCGCGCACCACCGGCCCGACCGCGATCACGTCGAGGTCCCTGAACCAGACGCCGCTGCCCGCGGCGAAGTACTCGTTGCCGACGTTGCGCCCGCCGACGATCGTCGCCTGGTTGTCCGCCGTGAACGACTTGTTGTGCATGCGGCGGTTCAGCCGGGCGAAGTCCGAGAGGAAATTGACGCCGCGCGCGCCGCGCACGGCGAACGGGTTGTACAGCCTGACCTCGACGTTCGGATGCGCATCGAGCGTGGCGATGGTGTCGTCGAGCCCGCTCGTGCCGGCGTCGTCGAGCAGCAGCCGCACGCGCACGCCGCGTTCCGCTGCCGCCCATAGCGCCTCGAGCAGCAGGTAGCCGGTCTGGTCGCCGTGCCAGATGTAGTACTGGATGTCGAGCGATCTGTCGGCGGCGCCGGCGAGCAGTACGCGCGCGGCGAACGCATCGCGCGCCTCTGTCAGCGGGTAGATGCCGGTTTCGCCCGGATGGGCCGCTGCGCGCGGCACCAGGGCGCGGCCGAGCCGCGTGCCGTCGGTGCCGGTGAGCGCGGAAGTTTCCGTCCGGCCTTCGAGCGAAGGCAGGCTGACGCACCCTGTCAGGAGCGAGGCGAGCACGGCAATCAGACCACGGTGCGGCATGCTGGACGTACATGCTGCCGCACGGCAGCAATCGGGTCTAGTCGCTTTCGAAATGCAGCGTGGCGCCGCGCTCTTCACTTCCGGGCCGATGCCGTGCCGCACATTCTGTAGGAGAATGCCCCCTTTTTGCCGCCATGAACGCTCCCGCCATCCAGTTCGATCCCGAATCCGCGCGCTTCGGCGCCTCGCGTACGCAAAAGCGCCTGGAGGACGACCGCCTGCTCGTCGGCAAGGGCCTGTTCAGCGACGACCGGCGCTTCGCCCGCGAGGCTGCCCTGGTGGTGGTGCGCTCGCCGTACGCGCACGCGAGAATCAAGTCGGTGGATTTGGCGGCGGTGCGCGCGGCGCCCGGCGTGCTCGCCGCCTGGACCATGGCGGAGCTCGCCGCGGACGGCGTCAAGCACATTCCGTATCCGCCGCTCTTCAAGCGCGCCGACGGCCAGCCGATGTCGACGCCGCTGCGCACGCCGCTCGCGGGCGAAAGGGCGTTCTACGTCGGGCATCCCGTGGTGGCGATCGTGGCCGAGACGCGCGTGCAGGCGCAGGACGCCGCGGAGCTCGCCGGCGTCGAGTACGAGGAGCTGCCTTGCGTGGTCGACGCGCGCGACGCGGTGCAGCCGGGCGCGCCGCTGCTCTGGCCGGAGGCCCCCGGCAACGTCGCCGGCGAGACGCGCTTCGGCAAGGCGGAGGAGGCCAAAGCGGCGTTCGCGCGCGCCGCGCACGTCACCGAGATCGAGCTGCACAACCAGCGCGTGATCGCCATGGCGATGGAGCCGCGCTGCGCGATCGGCGTGCACGACAACGGTCGTACGACCGTCTACACGCAGGCCCAGCAGCCCACCGGCGCGCGCGATGCGCTCGCCGCCGCCCTGGGCGTGAAGCCCACGGACCTGCGCATCGTCAACGGCGACATCGGGGGCGGCTTCGGCATGAAGACCGGCGCCACGCCCGAGGAGGCGCTGGTCGCCTATGCGTCGAAGAAGCTCGGCCGCCCGGTGCGCTGGCGCGGCGAGAGGAGCGAAGAGTTCCTCGCCGCGCACATGGGGCGCGACATGCATTTCAGGGCGGCGCTCGCGCTCGACACGGACGGGCGCATCCTGGCGCTGCGGCTGCACATGCTCGGCAACATGGGCGCCGTGCCGGTGGGGTCCTCGGCGATGGTACCGCTCTTCATGGTGGCCAAGGTGGCGACCTCGGTCTACCGAGTGCCGGCGGTCGACTATCGCTTCCAGGCGGTGCTCACCAACACCATGGCCACGGGCGCCTACCGCGGCGCGGGCCGGCCCGAGGGCAACTTCCTCATCGAGCGGCTGGTGGAGAAGGCGGGGCGCGAGATGGGCATCGACCCGGTGGAGATCCGCCGGCGCAACCTGCTGCAGCCCGGGGAATTCCCGCACGCCACGCACGCCGGCGAGATCTACGACGTCGGCAACTTCCCGCGCATGCTCGACGGGCTGCTGAAGGCGGCCGACTGGAACGGCTTTGCCGCGCGCGCCGCGGAGTCGAAGAAGCGCGGCAGGCTGCGCGGCCGCGGGCTCGCGGCGTACCTCGAGTGGACCGGCGCGCTGCCGACCGAAACGGTGGACATCGAAGTGGACGCGCAAGGCCACGTCACCGTGTTCTCCGGCACGCAGGCCATGGGCCAGGGGCTGGAGACGACGTACGTGCAGCTCGTGACCGAGGTGCTGCAGGTTCCCGCGGCGAGCATCACCATCGTGCAGGGCGACACCGACCGCGCCAACGGCGTCGGCAGCGTCGGCTCGCGCTCGGCGTTCGTCGGCGGCTCGGCGGTGGTGGCCGCGGGGCGCACGCTGATCGTGCGCGGGCGCGAGCTCGCCGCCGAGTTGCTCGAGACCGCGGCCGCGGACATCGAGTTCCGCGACGGGCGCTTTTACATCGCCGGCACCGACCGCTCGCTCGGCCTGGCGGAGCTGGCCGGCAGGCAGCCCGAGCGCCGCGTGCGCGTTTCGGCGACGCAGACGCCCTCGACGCCTTCCTGGCCGAACGGCGCGCAGGCCTGCGAAGTGGAGATCGACCCGGAGACCGGCGAAGTGTCGCTCGCGCGCCTGGCTAGCATGGACGACATCGGCCGCATCATCAATCACGCGATCGTCGAGGGGCAGATCCAGGGCGGCATGGCGCAGGGCGTCGGCCAGGCGCTCTACGAGCAGGCCGTGTACGACCGTGAGTCGGGGCAGCTGCTCACCGGCTCGCTCATGGACTATTGCGTGCCGCGCGCCGACCAGTTCCCGCCGCTCGCCGCGGGCTTCGACGAGAGCGTGCCCTGCACGACCAACCTGCTCGGCGTGAAGGGCTGCGGCGAGATCGGCACCATCGGCGCAATGCCCGCGGTGGTGCACGCGGTGCTCGACGCGCTGGGCGAATTCGGCGTCACGCACCTGGAAATGCCGCTCGCGCCGGAGAAGGTCTGGCGCGCGATGCGCCGCGCCTAGGTGCTATAGTCGGCCGCTCCATGAGCGCGGCCATGCCCGGGGAGGGGCCTATGCGCGATGGAGCGAGTCGCGCGCTGGCCATCGCCTTCGTCGTTTCGATCCTGCTGCACGCGGCGATCTTCGGCCTCCTGCCGCGCCTGCGCGAGCTTGCCGCGCTCGTGCCGCCCGAGCCCGTGCCGCTGTTTGCGCGCGTGGTGCGGCCGGTGCCTCCGCCGCCGGCACCCGTTCAGGAACTCCGCAAGCCGGCGCCGCCTCCGCCTGTGGTTCGCGCACCCGCGGTCGAATCTGCCCCCGCGACGACGCCGGAGCCCGAGCGCGCACCCGCGCCGCAGGC
>DATFEJ010000053.1:0-7926 GCA_035251235.1 Burkholderiales bacterium | reverse complement strand
TCCGACCCGGCGGACTTCTTCGGCATCAGGGACCGCGGCAGGATCGCCCCCGGCATGGCGGCGGACCTCGTCCTGTTCGACCCCGATACGGTGGGTTCCGCGGGCCGCCCCGAGCGCCTCTACGACCTCCCCGGCGGCGCGAAGCGCATGGTGATGCGCTCACACGGCGTCGAGATGACGCTCGTAAACGGCGAAATAACCTGGGAAAAAGGCGCGCTCAGCGGCGCGCGCGCGGGAAAGGTGCTGCGCTCCTAGGTTTCGGGCGTATGGTGGCGGTTGCGATGGCCGGCGACCGCACCCCGTTCGACAGCATCGAAGGCTCCCTCGAGTACCTCGACCTGCTGCGCGAGGTGATCGACAAGACCCGCAGGGACGTGGAAGGCGACGTCGCCGCCGCGGCGGCCGAGGAAGGCGCGGCGCGGCGGCACGAGGCCCTGCGGCTCGTCGTCTACAAGCTCGACCGGCTCGCCTTCCACATGGACGCGGGCCACCGCGCGCTCAACGACCTGCGCACGTTGAAGCGCCTGCTGCTCGGCGGGCGGCAGCGCGAGCCGGGAGAACCCGGCAGCTAGCGCGCCGCCCCTCCCGCGGCCGGGCTCAGTACCGGTCGTGGTGCCGCACCCAGCGCATGATGCCGTCCTCTTCCTGCCGCCCGAGCGGCGTGTGGTCGAGGAAGTTGTACGTATTCAGGAAGGGGTCGATCCCGCGCTGGTAGGCCGAGTAGCTGTGGAACAGCCGCTCGCCGTCGCGCACGAACACGCTCATGCCCTCGCGCTCGCCCTCGTGCGGATAGCCCTCGGGCTGGGCGGAAACCGGCGCGTAGTTGTACTCGGCGTGCTCGGCGTCGAGCGTCACCTGGAAGTCGTAGTTGAAATCGCCATCGAGCGAGGACAGCCACGGGAAGCGCCACCCCATGCGCTTGCGGAACGCCTCGATCTTGGCCAGCGGCGCGCGCGAGACGACCGCGAAGGCGGTGTCGCGCGCGGCCAGATGCGGGAGCGCCCCGTCGAAGTGATCGGCGACGAAGGAGCAGGCGGGGCAGCCCTCGTCCCACGCGGGGTCGAACATGAAGTGGTACACGATGAGCTGCCGCCGGCCCTGGAACAGCTCGGCGAGCGTGCGGCGCCCGTCCGGGCCCTCGAACGCATAGTCCTTCCCGACCGGCACCATCGGCAGCTTGCGCCGCGCGGCGGCGAGCGCGTCGCGCTCGCGATTGAAGGCCTTCTCCTTGGCCAGCAGCTTCCTGCGCGCGCGCAGCCATGCCGCGCGCGTGTCCACTTTCGGCAATGCCGGGTTCCTGCTCAAGTCCACGTCTTTCTCCTTTCGGTTGAGTTTGACGGCCAGCGCGGCGATGCCGCCGGCGGAGGCCGTGCCGGCGGCGATCCAGCCGGCGGTTACGATGCAGGCGGGGCACATGGCGCTCACGCCCCCTTGGCTGCCGCCTCGAACGCCTGCATCTCGCGCTCGTGCGTGCTCCAGAACGGCCGCGGCTTCGCGCCCGCCAGCAGGTCCTCGAGGATGCCCACGTGCGTGGCCCAGCCGCCGCCGACGCCCTTCAGGACGGCCGTGTCCTCCGGCAACCGGTGCACGATGGTGAGCAGCACGTCCTTGCCGCGCGGCTCGAGCTCGTAGAGCACCTCGGAGTCCTTGCCGTCCCAGTCCCAGGAGTGGGCGAGCAGGCGCATCGGCTCGAGGCGCGTGATGCGGCCTGCGAACTTCTTCGTGCCGAAGTCGCGCGCTTCGTCGGAGAGCTTGTCGTTCTCGAAGATGAGCTCGACTTTCCCGCCCACGCGCAGGTCGAACTCGCCGCCGGCGAGCCACTTGGCGCGCTTCTCGGACTCGACGAGGTAGGCCCACACGCGCTCCACGGGCCCGGGCAGCAGGCGCTCGAGGCGGACGGTGGACGGCTTGATCAGCGTGGCGGGCTTGTTCATGGCTTTCTCCGGGGTTTCGGTTTGCGGGAAGACTTCTGCGCGGCCTCGATGGCGTCCTCGGCGCGCAGCGCGGCTTCCAGCCGGTCCAGGCGCGTGGTCCAGAAGGCGCGCGTCTTCGCCATCCAGGCGGCGGCCTCGTCGAGGGGCTTGGGGTCGAGCGAGAGGAAGTGGTCGCGCCCGGCGATGCGCCGGCGCACCAGCCCCGCGCGCTCGAGGATCCTGATGTGCTTGGAGACCGAGTTGAGCGAGATGTCGTAGGGCGCCGCCACCTCGGTGACGCGCGCGTCGCCCTCGGACAGGCGCTGCAGGATGCCGCGGCGCGTCTCGTCCGCGAGCGCGATCAGGGTGTCGTCGAGGTCCATGGCGGCGACATTAACCCAAAAGGGTGAATATCGCAAGCCCCCCGCCGCGCGGCCCCCGGGGAGGGGCCGCCCCGGGCTACTTCAGCTCGAGCGTGCCGCCGCTCATGCGCCCGCGGTACTGCTTGCCGCCGGCCGCGAAGAACACCTCTTCGCCGCGCACCCGGCCCTGCAGCGCGAAGGTCTTGCCCCCGGTCTTCAGGACGCCGGAGAGCATCTGGAAGTCCTGCTTGAGCTCGAGCTCGCCCTGCGGCAGCGAGTAAGTTCCGGCGACGCGCGCCGGCACGATCCACAGCAGCGCCGTGCACCAGGAGCTGCAGCCGCTTTCCGGCTCGAGCGTGGCGGTCTGGTCCGCCTTCCATTCCGCCATGGAGAAGGTGTTCGACACCACGCGCGTGCCGGGCTTCAGGGCGAGGATCTTCGGCCGCAGCTTGAGGTTGATGTCGGGCAGCAGGAACATGGTGATCACCGTCGCCCTGGAGAAATCCGTCGCGAACAGGTCCGCCTTCATGAACGCGGCGCGCTCGGCCACGCCCTCCTTCTCGGCGTTCTCCTTGGAGAGCGCCACCATGTCCGGGTTGTACTCGATGCCCATGGCGCGCGCGCCGCGCTTGGCGGCCGCGATGACGGTGCGGCCGTCGCCCGAGCCGAGGTCCATGACGAAGTCCTTCGGCGTGACCCTGGCCATGTCGAGCATCTTGTCGACCAGCGCGTCCGAGGTCGGCACCCAGACGACGTCCTTGCCGGCCTGGCCGACGGAGGGCTCGTAGGTGGCGGGCGCCTTCTGCGGCTGCGCGAAAGCAAGGGCGCTCGCCAGGGCGAGCAGGGCCGCGAAACCGCGGGACAGGAGTTGCGGAGCGTGCATGGGGCCGGGACCTTTGCGGGAGACAGCCAGGAAATGGCGCGAGATTCTATCGCGAGGCGCCCCGGGCTGGATCCCCTTGCGCGCCGGGGCGCCCGTAGAGCTCGGATACGAAGTCCGCGAACGCGCGCACCTTCGCGGTGAGGTAGCGGTTGCTCGGGTAGACGACGTTCAGCGGCGGGGCGGGGGCGACCCAGTCGCGCAGGATCGGCTGCAGCCTGCCCGCCGCCAGGAGCGGGCGGGCGAGGACTTCGCTGACCTGCGCGATGCCCACGCCGTGCGCCGCCGCCATGCCCGCGCCCTCCATCGAGGTGACCCCGAGGTTGCCGCGCGGCGCGAAGCTGCGGCGCACGCCGTCCTTCTCGAAGCGCCACTCGGTGAGCCGGCCGGTGGACAGCGAGATGAAGCGGATGCAGTTGTGCGCGCCGAGCGCTTCGATCGTCGCGGGCTCGCCGTGCCGCGCGAGGTACTCGGGGGAGGCGCAGGTGAGCAGGCGCACGTCGGCCACGCGGCGCGCGACGAGGGTCGAGTCGCCGGGGATGTCCACGCCGCGCACGGCGCAGTCGATGCCCTCCTCGACGAGGTTCACCGCGCGGTCGGTCATGACGATCTCGAGGTCGATCTCGGGGTAGCGCGCCAGAAAGCGCGGCACCGCCGGCAGGAAGGTGATGTGGATGAAGGAGTTGGGCACGCTCACGCGCAGGCGCCCGCGCGGCGAGCGTCGCGCGCTCGAGAGCTGCTCCTCGGTCTGCGCGAGCTCGCCCAGGATGCGCACGCAGCCCGCGTAGTACACGCGCCCGTCGTCGGTGAGGCTGAGCTGGCGCGTCGTCCGGTTGAGCAGCCGCACCCCCAGGCGTTTCTCGAGTCGGGCGACCGCCGTGGTCGCGCCCGGCCGTGCGATGTCCAGCGAATCGGCGGCGCGGGCAAAGGACCCGAGCTCGACCACCCGGCTGAATACGCGCATGCAGAAGAGCTCGTCCATGGGTCGATTATTAAGGAACTTGAAACAATCAATTTGCATCAGGCGACTTTATTTGGCAAGAGGCGATCAATAGAGTGCGCGCCTTGCAGTTCCACCCAACGACTTGAACAGGAGATCGAGATGGAAACGAAGGTCATTGCAGTCATCGGCGCCACCGGCGCCCAGGGGGGAAGCCTCGCGCGCGCGATCCTCGCGGATCCCGCGGGCGGCTTCCGCGTCCGGGCCATCACGCGCAAGGCGGATTCCGAGAAGGCGCGCGCGCTCGCTCGCGCGGGGGCCGAGGTCGTGGTCGCCGACCTCGACGATGCGGCAAGCCTCGAGCGGGCCTTCGCCGGCGCCCACGGCGCGTTCTGCGTCACCAACTTCTGGGAGCATTTCTCGCCCGAGAAGGAAGTCGCGCAGGCGCGCAACATGGCGCACGCGGCGCGCGCCGCGGGCGTGCGGCACGTCGTGTGGTCGACGCTCGAGGATACGCGCAAGCGCGTGCCCCTCACGGACGGCCGCATGCCGACGCTGCTCGGCCGCTACAAGGTTCCGCACTTCGACGGCAAGGGCGAGGCCGATGGGGAGTTCGCCGGCCTGCCGGTGACCTACCTCGTCACCTCGTTCTACTGGGACAACTTCATCCACTTCGGCATGGGGCCCAGGCGCGGCGCCGACGGCAGGCTCGCGTTCGGCTTCCCGATGGGCGACAAGAAGCTGCCGGGCATCGCGGCCGAGGACATCGGCAAGTGCGCCTACGGCGTGTTCGCGCGCGGCGCCGAGCTGATCGGCAAGACCGTGGCCGTCGCGGGCGAGCACCTCACGGGACGCGAGATGGCGGCGGCGCTCACGCAGGCGCTAGGGCAGGACGTCGCCTATCAGGACATGGCCCCCGAGGCCTACCGGGCGCTCGGCTTTCCGGGCGCGGACGACCTCGGCAACATGTTCCAGTACAAGCGCGACTTCAACGACGAGTTCCGCCGGCCGCGCAGCGTGGAAGCCACGCGCGCGCTCAACCCGGCGCTGCAGGGCTTCGCACAGTGGCTCGCCGCGAACAAGACGGCGATTCCGCTCTCCTAGCCTAGGAGCTGCAGGACAAGGCGGAGCAGCCGGCCCGGTGGCGCGCCCACTCGGGCCGGCGTTCCGCCAGGTCATCATGCCCGGGCTGCTCGTCGTAAGGCCGCGCCAGCACCTTCATCAGGCGCTCCAGCACCGAGGCGTCGCCCGCGGCCATGGCGTCGATCGCCTGCTGCGCGAGGTAGTTCCGCGGCACGTACTTCGGGTTGACGGCGTTCATGCGGGAAACGTCGGGCGACGCGGCGAGCCAGCGGCGCAGCCACGCCTGGAGGCGCGCAAGGTGCGCGGCGTCGGGCTCGGCGTAGAACGCGGGCAGCAGCGGCCCGGTCAGATCGGCTTCGCTCACGCGCGCTAGTCCGCGGAAGAACAGCGTGAAGTCGGTCTCCACCGCGGCCATCAGCTCGAACATCTCCGTCACCAGCGCATCGTCCAGCTCTGCCAACCCGAGCTTGGCCGCCAGCGCGCGCCGGAAGGTCGCGCTGTAGGTCGTGCCGTAGACCTCCAGCCCCGCCTCCAGGTCCTCCTTCGGAATCAGCGGCAGCAGCGACTCGGCGAAGCGCGCGAGGTTCCACAGCCCGATCTGCGGCTGGTTGCCGTAGCAGTAGCGCCGCCCGTCGGCGTCGGTGGTGTTCGGCGTCCAGGACGGGTCGTAGCCCTCCAGCCAGCCGTAGGGGCCGTAGTCGATGGTCAGGCCGAGCGCCGACATGTTGTCGGTGTTCATGACGCCGTGCACGAAGCCCAGGCGCATCCAGTCGGCGATCATCACGCCGGTGCGCCGGCACACCTCGTGGAACCATTCTTTCGGCGTGAGGCCGGGGTAGTGGGTGCGCAGGATGTAGTCCACCAGGAGCTTCAGCTCCTCGGTCTCCTCGGTCGCGGCGTGGATCTGGAAGTTGCCGAACCTGAGAAACGAGGGCGCCACGCGGCACACCACCGCGCCCGGCTCGGGCTCGGGGTTGCCGTCGTAGAACATGTCGCGGATCACCTGCTCGCCGGTGGCGACGAGCGACAGCGCGCGCGTCGTAGGCACGCCGAGGAAATGCATCGCCTCGCTGCACAGGAATTCGCGCAGGCTCGAGCGCAGCACCGCGCGCCCGTCCGCGGTGCGCGAGTAGGGCGTGAGCCCCGCGCCTTTCAGCTGCAGCTCCTGGCGCGAGCCGTCCACGGCGATCATCTCGCCGAGCGTGATGGCGCGTCCGTCGCCCAGCTGCCCCGCCCACACGCCGAACTGGTGCCCGCCGTAGCGCGCGGCATAGGGCTGCATGCCCGCGAATACGCGGTTGCCGGCGAGCGACTCGAGCGCCTCCGGCGACGGACGGGAAAGCCCGAGCCCGGCGGCGAGCGCCTCCGACCAGGCGAGCAGCCGTGGCGCGGACACGGCGGTGGGGTGCACGTGCGTGAAGCTCGCCTTGGCGACGCGCCGCGGAATGCCGTTGCGCACCGGATCGGCCGGCAGCTCGCGCACGAAGGTGTTGTCGAACGCGACCTCGGAGAGATCGCGCAGCGCAGTCTCGGCGCGCCTGGGCAGGGCCGGCGTCATCGGGCGATGCTAGCGCAGTTCGCCCACCCCGAGACCGCGCGCTTGTCAGGGATATGAAAGGCGCCGCGGAACGCTACTGCTGCACCAGCGCGAGCAGCTGGTCCATCGTCTGGTCGGCCCAGAACTCCGGATCCTTGTCGATCTCGGCCTCGCCCTTCTTGACGAGCTCCTTCGCCACCTTGCGGCGTTCGCAATAGCCGCGCCAGAACTGCTTGACCTCTTCCGCTGACATGCGCATGGGCGCAATTTTGTCCTGCTACACTGGCGGCTGGCAACCACGAAAGGAGGTGATCCAGTGAGAGACCAACGAGGCAGCACCGGCAGGCTGGGCTCCCGGACGGGATCATTTCGCAAACCAGGGAGCATCGCCAGCTGAAAAGCCGGCCATGCCTTCACTGCAGGACCAGCGCCCCTGCCGGGAAACCGGCCGGGGCGTTGCTTTTTGCGGGCCTACTTGCGCGCGGGCCTGGCGGGCGCGGCCGGCGCCACGGGTTTCTTCGGCTTGCGTTTCTCGCGGTTGCTGCGCTGCACGCCCTTGGGCATTCGGAGTCTCCTGAGTGGTGGCGCATTATCCGGCCAATCGGAGCGGCGTGGCGCTGAATCGCGCCGCGGCGCTCGGGCTTCCCGCGCGCGTGCTTTCGCCCGACCGGCCGCTGCACCGGGTGGCCTTCATCGCGCGCTTCGTGCGCAACCCGCTCTCGGTGGTGCCGCGCGCGGCCTACGAGGAGGACTTCGCCGCCGTCCCGAACGCGCCCATCTACTGGGTGACCGGCCCGCAGATGATCCGCGCGGTGCTGCTCGAGGAGCGCGAGAAGTTCGCCAAGCTCGCGCAGATCCGCCTGCTCGGGCCGCTGCTCGGCCGCGGCATCCTGACCAGCGAGGGCGCGGACTGGAAGTGGCAGCGCCAGGCCGCCGCGCCCATGTTCCGCCAGCAGGAGCTCGTGCACTTCGTGCCCCCGTTCGTGCAGGCGACGCGGCGCCTGCTCGCCGGCTGGCGCGACAACGAGGTGCGGCCGATCGAGCGCGACATGACGCGCGTCACTTTCGACGTCATCTCGGCGACGCTGCTGCCCTCGGCGGAGGCCGGCATGCCGGGCGCCATCGAGGACTCGACGGCGAGCTTCCAGCGCGCGGGCGCCTGGGGCCAGCTGTACGCCTGGGTGCACGTGCCGCGCTGGCTGCCGCAGCCC
>DATFEJ010000075.1:0-2606 GCA_035251235.1 Burkholderiales bacterium | reverse complement strand
CGGCTGCGGCTGGAACGGCGGCGCGGGCGCGGCCGGGCGCGCGCCGGTCGAGGCCTCGGTGCCCGCCGAGAACTCGACCGCGGTCGCCTCGGGGCGCACCAGCGTGCGCATGATCCTCGGCGTGATGAGCAGCACGATCTCGGTGCGGCCGGTGGTGTCGCGCGTGCTCGAGAACAGCCGCCCGGCGACCGGCAGGTCGCCCAGGCCCGGCACGCGGTCGGCGATCCGGCGGTCCTCGTCGCTGATCAGGCCGGCGAGCACCTGCGTCTCGTTGTCGTGCAGCCGCAGGTGGGTGGCCGCGTTGCGCGTGCCGATCTGGTAGGCGAGCGTATTGGAGCCCGAGCCGCGCACTTCCGAGGTGATGTTGCTCACTTCCAGCCCGACCTTGATGCCCACGTCGTCGTCGAGGTAGACCTGCGGCTCGACCTCCAGCTTGAGCCCGACGTCCAGGTAGGACACCGACTCCGAGACGAAGCCGCCGGTCGCCGCGGCGGTGGTGGTGATGACCGGCACGCGGTCGCCGATGTGGATGCGCGCCTTGTCCTTGTTCTTGACGCGGATGCGCGGGTTGGCGAGCACCGTGGTGGCGGTGTCCTGCTGCCGGAGGCTGAGCAGGAACAGCGGATCGGTGAAGGACAGCTGCACCAGCTCGGAGCTGCGGTTGAGCCATTCGGGCAGCGTGACGGAGCCGGGGGTTCCGGCCGCGCCGACCACGCTCCAGGCGACCGAGTCGGGGAAGCGCAGGCCGAGCTCGAGCAGCCGGCTGCGGGACACCTCCAGCACCTCCACCTCCAGCATGAGCTCCGGCTCGGCGAGGTCCTGGGCGGCGACCAGCCGCTCGGCGAGGCGCACGGCCGCCGGCGTGTCCTTGATGGCGAGCAGGCCGATCTTCTCGTCGATGAAGATGTCGCGCGTCTTCACCAGCGTGCGGATCATGTTGGCGGTCTGCCGCACGTCGGCGTTGGCGACGTAGAAGGCCTTCACCACCAGCTCCTGGTGCTCGCGCAGCTTCTGCGGCGTGCTCGGGAACACGAACACGGTGGTCTCGTTGAGCACCTTCTGCTCGAGCTGGTTGGTGAGCAGCGCCTGGCGGATGGCCTCCTCGATCGTGGCGTTGCGCAAGGCGATGCTGGTGCGCTGGTCGGTGCGCACGTCGCGGTCGAACAGGAACGCGATGCCGCTCGCGCGCTGCAGCAGCTCGAAGACGTTGCGCACCGTCACGTCGCGCAGCTCGAGCGAGATCGGCTGCTCGCTCGTCGGCCTGAGCGCGATGCTGGCCAGGGCGGGGGGCGCCAGCTTCTCGTCGATGACGCGCTGCAGGCGACCGGCGGCGCGCTGCCCGGGATTCTCGGTCAGCACCGGGCGCAGCAGCGCCTGCGCCTCGCGGTAGCGGCCGGCCTTCACCAGCTGCTCGGCGCGCGACACCAGGGCGCGGTGGCGCTGGTCGGCGGCGAGCTGCTCGAGCCCGGCCGCGGCGCGCGCGTTGTCCGGCGCGTACTCCTGGATCCGGCGGTACAGGCCCTCGGCGGCCTCGAGATGTCCGCTGCTGCGCAGCGTCCCCGCCTGCGCCAGCCATTGCGCGACCACCAGCTCGCGCACCCGGTAGTACTCGGCGCGCAGCTTCAGGTCGTCCGGCTGCTCCTTGGACGCCTTCTGCAGCAGCGCCAGGGCCTCTTCGCCGCGGCCTGCGCCGTAGTGCTTGCGCGCCTCCTCGATGCTGCTCGTCGTGGTGCAGGCCGCAAGCACGAGCGCGGCGAGGAACGTGGCGAATGCTCTCATGGCGTTTCTCCGGGAGGTCGGAGGTAGAGCGTCAGGCGCACCTGCGCCTGCAGCTGGGTCTGCGCGGCGCGCTGGCGCTCGAAGCGCAGCGCGTCGATCGAGACCGTAGGCGCGTCCTTCAGGACCTTGGCGACGAAATCGCGCAGCTGCCCGTAGGTGCCGGTGACCGGCAGCGCGACGCGGTAGGACCACAGGCCCGCCGGGCGGCGCTCGAGCCGGTACTCGCCCTGCGCGAGCTCGAGGCCCGCGCCGCGCGCCATGCGATGCACGCGCTCGAGCTCGTCGGTCATGGCGGCCGCCGGCGGAAACAGGCTGTGGAAGCGCCGCAGATCCTCGGCGCGCCCGTCCGCGGACACCGGCTGATAGGGCGCGCGCGCGCGCAGCTGGCCGAGCGCCATGCGGCGCGCGGCGAGCTCCTGCTCGAGCGGCGCGAGCCCCGAGATCCAGAACCCGGCGCAGGCGAGCAGCACGCCGATGCCGACAATGCCCGCCGGCCCGAGCCGGCGCAGGATGCGCTGCACGCGGGCCTTCATCGCCCTGTCCGCAGCGAGGCCTGCACGGAGAACTGCACCGGGCGGCGCGGATCCTCGCGCTGCACGTGGTGGTTCACGAGGTGCACCTCGGAGACGTCCTCGGCCGCCGCCAGGCGCCGCACGTAGCCGAACATGGCCGGGGGATTGCGCGCTTCGGCCGTGAGCTTGAGCACGCCCTTCTCGGCGTCGGGCTGCAGCTGCAGCAGCGCCACGTCGCGCGTCGCGGCGTGCTCGATCGCGTGCACCAGCGCGGCCCAGGGCAGCGCCAGCTGGCGCGCCACGCCTTCGGCGTTG
>DATFEJ010000365.1:0-6210 GCA_035251235.1 Burkholderiales bacterium | reverse complement strand
CCGCACCCGCCGGCAGGATGCTGGCGAAGTCCTCGGCCGTGAGGCGCGCCGAGTCGGTGAGCATCGCCGCCTGCTCGAGGACGTTGCGCAGCTCGCGGATGTTGCCGGGCCAGTCGTGCCCGCCGAGCGCGCCGATGGCCGAAGGCGTGAGCTCGCGCTGCGGCATGCCGGTGCGCGCGGCGATGTTCTCCAGCAGGTGCTCGGCGAGCGCCTCCAGGTCCATGCGGCGCTCGCGCAACGCGGGCAGCCGGATCGGCAGGACGTTCAGCCGGTAGTACAGGTCCTCGCGAAAGCGCCCTGCGGCCACCATCTCCTTCAGGTCGCGGCTGGTGGCGGCGAGCACGCGCACGTCCACCTTGATCACCTTGTTCGAGCCGAGCGGCTCGACCTCCTGCTCCTGCAGCGCGCGCAGGAGCTTCGCCTGCAGCGCCAGGGGCATGTCGCCGACCTCGTCGAGAAACAGCGTGCCGCCGTCGGCGAGCTTGAACTTGCCGTCGCGCCCCTTGCGGTCGGCGCCGGTATAGGCGCCGGGCGCGACGCCGAAGAACTCGGCTTCCAGCAGGGTTTCCGGCACGGCGGCGAGGTTCACGCTGATGAAGGGCTTGTCGGCGCGCGCCGAGGCCGCGTGGATGGCGTGCGCGAGCAGCTCCTTGCCCGTCCCCGTCTCGCCCAGCAGCAGCACGTTGGACTGCGTCTGCGCCGCGCGGCGCGCCTGGCGCTTCACCTCGAGCGCGGCGGGCGAGGAGCCGACGAAGCTGGCGAAGGTGTACTTCGCGCGGCGCTGGGTGGCGAGCTCTCTTTTCGCCTCGTCGAGGTCGCGCTGCAGGCGCGCGAACTTGGCGATCAGCGGCTGCAGCGTGGTCTCCGGGTGGTCAAAGAGCACCATGCCGAGCGCGCCGATCACCTCGCCCGCCTCGTCGCGCAGCGGGATGCGGCTCACCACGAACGTGCCCGCCTTGTTGGTGAGGAGGTCGATGAGGATCGGCTTGCCGGTGTCGATCACGTGGCGCATGAGCGTGTTGGGCACCACTTCCTCCACCGGCCGGCCTACGAACTCCTCGGGCCCCTGGAAGCCGAGCGCAGGCAGGAACTTGCGGTAGCTGTCGTTGATCCACACCACCCGCCCCGCGCGATCGACCAGCATCATGCCTTCGCTCATGCTGGAAAACAGATCGAACATGGAGCGCGCGGCGAGCTTGCGGATGCTGGCCGCGTCGCGCGGCAGCGGCGGGGACTTACTCACGCGGCTGGGGCTTGGGGCGCCGGCCGACGGTCACCTCGACCTCGAGCGGCTGCGCCTGGCGCCGCAGCGCCATCTTCGCGCTCGAGCCGGGCTGCAGGCCGGCGACGAGATTCAGCATGGCCTGCGGGTCGGAGACCGTCTTGCCGTCGATCGCCGTCAGCACGTCTCCGGGCTTCACGCCCGCGCGGTCCGCCGGGCCGCCGCGCAGCACGCCGGCGATGATCGCGCCGCGCGCCTCGCCCAGCTTGAACGACTCGGCGAGCGCGGGCGTGATCTCCTGCACCTCCACGCCGATCCAGCCGCGCGTCACCGAGCCGCTCTTCACGATCTGGTCGAGCACCGCCTTCGCGGTGGACACCGGGATGGCGAAGCCGATGCCCATCGAGCCGCCGGTGCGCGAATAGATCGCGGTGTTGATGCCCACGAGGTCGCCCTGGGAGTCGATCAGCGCGCCGCCGGAGTTGCCGGGATTGATGGCCGCGTCGGTCTGGATGAAGTTTTCGAAGGTATTGATGTGCAGGCCGCTGCGGCCGAGGGCGGAGACGATCCCCGAGGTGACGGTCTGGCCGACGCCGAACGGATTGCCGATGGCGAGCACCTGGTCGCCGATGCGCAGCGCGTCCGAGCGGCCGAAGTGGATCGCCGGCAGGCGCTCGGCGTTCACGCGCAGCACGGCCAGGTCCGTCTCGGGATCGATGCCCACCACCTTGGCGAGCATCGTCCTGCCGTCCGCGAGCGACACCTTGATCTCGTCGGCCGCATCGACCACGTGGTGGTTGGTGAGGATGTAGCCCGCGGAGCTGACGATGACGCCCGAGCCCAGGCTCGCCGCGCGCTGCGTGTCGTCGCCGAACTGGTCGCCGAAGAAGCGCCGGAACAGGGGGTCGCTCAGCAGCGGGCTGCGCTGCACCGGCACTTCCTTGGTGGTCGAGACGTTGACCACCGCGGGCATGGCGCGCGTCACCGCGTCGTGGAACGAGCCCGCGGGCGCGGTGCCGGCGGACACGGCGAGCGCCGGCGTCGGCGCCGGCACGCTCGCCACGGGCTTGGGCGCCGTTGCGGGGCGCACGGGCAGCCACTCGGGCTTGAACGTCGTGACGACGAACAGGAGGGCGACGCAGACGGTGGCCGACTGCGCGAAGATCAGCCAGAGGCGGTGCAACATGACGTTCGGCCAATCTAGCACAAATCCCTGCAAATTGAACCGCTTAGGCTGGAAATCGTGGACATTCCGGCACCCGGCCGCTAGAATGTCGCCTCTTCCGCATTCCGTCACCTTCTCCCCTACCGAATCAAACCCATGAGCGAACAGAAGAAAGTGGACAAGACGCGCCGCAACCTCGTCGTGGCGACCACGGTCGTCGGCGGCGCGGCCTCGGTCGGCGCGGCGGTGCCTTTCGTGGCGAGCATGATGCCCTCGGAGCGCGCCAAGGCGGCCGGCGCGCCGGTCGAAGTGGACATCTCCTCGCTCGCGCCCGGAGAAATGAAGGTCGTCGAGTGGCGCGGCAAGCCGGTGTGGGTGATCCGGCGGACCGAGGACATGCTCGCTTCGCTGAAGACGGTGGTCGGCAAGCTGACCGACCCGGGCTCGAAGGATTCCAAGCAGCCCGAGTACGCGGCCAACGAGCACCGCGCGCTCAAGCCCGACGTGATGGTGATGGAGGGCGTGTGCACGCACCTGGGCTGCTCGCCGCAGATGAAGCCGGCCGACGCCAAGGACGAGATGGGCAAGGACTGGGGCGGGGGCTTTTACTGCGCCTGCCACGGCTCCAAGTTCGACCTCGCGGGGCGCGTGTTCCGCGGCGCGCCGGCGCCCACCAACCTGGTGGTGCCGCCCTACCAGTTCCTGTCCGACAGCACGCTCCTGATCGGCGACGACAAGAAAGGGGCCTGAGTGATGAGCTCCCGCCTGATGGCGCTGTGGGACTGGTTCGACTCGCGCATGCCCTCGGTCGCCGAGGAGTGGCGCAAGCACGCCGCCGGCTACTACGCGCCCAAGAACTTCAACTTCTGGTACTACTTCGGCGTGCTGTCGATGCTGGTGCTGGTGATCCAGATCGTCTCGGGCATCTTCCTCACCATGAACTACAAGCCCGACGCCGGCCTGGCCTTCGGCTCGGTCGAGTTCATCATGCGCGACGTGCCGGGCGGCTGGATCATCCGCTACATCCATTCGACCGGCGCCTCGGCGTTCTTCGTCGTGGTCTACCTGCACATGTTCCGCGCGCTGCTGTACGGCTCGCACAAGGAGCCGCGCGAGCTGATCTGGATCTTCGGCGTGATGATCTACCTCGCGCTGATGGCCGAGGCCTTCCTCGGCTATCTCCTGCCCTGGGGCCAGATGTCCTACTGGGGCGCGCAGGTGATCGTCAACCTGTTCGCCACCATCCCGTGGATCGGCCCGGACCTGGCGCTGTGGATCCGCGGCGACTACGTGGTGTCGGACGCGACGCTCAACCGCTTTTTCGCGCTGCACGTGATCGCCATCCCGCTGGTGCTGTTGGGCCTGGTGGTGGCGCACATCCTCGCGCTGCACGACATGGGCTCGAACAACCCCGACGGCATCGAGATCAAGAAGACGAAGGGCGCTGACGGCCATCCGGTGGACGGCATCCCGTTCCATCCCTACTACACCGTGAAGGACACGGTCGGCGCGATCGTGTTCCTCGCCATCTTCGCCATCGTCATGTTCTTCATGCCGGAGCTGGGCGGGTACTTCCTCGAGGCCAACAACTTCGTGCCCGCCGACCCGCTGAAGACGCCCGAGCACATCGCCCCGCTGTGGTACTTCACGCCGTTCTACTCGATCCTGCGCGCGGTGCCGCCGCTGTTCAACTCGCAGTTCCCGGGCGTGCTGGCCATGGGCGTCGCCGTGCTGATCCTCTTCTTCCTGCCGTGGCTGGACCGCTCGCCGGTCAAGTCGATCCGCTACCGCGGCGCGTACTACAAGACGGCGCTCGCGCTGTTCGTGGTGGCCTTCCTGATCCTGGGCTACCTCGGCATCGAGCCGACGACGGTGTGGGGGCAGTTCTCGGCCGTCGAGGGCTCGATGATGGACCGCGTGCTCGACACCAAGGACCGCGCCACCTGGGTGGCGCGCCTGTGCACCATCCTGTACTTCGCCTTCTTCATCCTCATGCCCTGGTACACGGCGCGTGACAAGGTGAAGCCCGTGCCCGACCGGGTGACGATGTGAGGGCCGCGACCATGAAGACACTGCTTGCCGCGCTCGCCTTCGTTCCCGCCACGCTGCTGGCCGCCGGCGGCGGCCAGCCGCTCGACCGCGCGCCCATCGAGCCGCGCGACGTGATCAGCCTGCAGGCCGGGGCGCGCACCTTCGTCAACTACTGCCTCAATTGCCACGGCGCGCAGTACATGCGCTACAACCGGCTCACCGATCTCGGACTGAGCGAGGCGCAGATCCGCGACAGCCTCATGTTCGCCGCCGACAAGGTGGGCGAGACGATGAAGGTGGCGATGACGGTGCCGGACGGCAAGGCGTGGTTCGGCGTGCCGCCGCCCGACCTGTCCGTCATCGCGCGCTCGCGCGGCGCCGACTGGCTGTACACCTACCTGCGCGCGTTCTACCGGGACGACAAGACGCCCTCGGGCTGGAACAACAAGGTGTTCCACAACGCCGCCATGCCGCACGTGCTGTGGAAGTTGCAGGCCGAGCAGAGCGCGGTCGAGTACGACCGCACGGTGCGCGACCTCGTGAACTTCCTCGTGTACGTCGGCGAGCCCTCGGCGCTGTCGCGCAAGAACATCGGCATCGTCGTGCTGTTCGTGCTCGGCGTGGTCTTCGTCTTCGCCTACGCGATGAAGAAATCGTTCTGGAAGGACGTCCGCTAGCCCGGGCCGCACGCCAACCGAGTACCGCTGCCGGGCGGCCGAGGCCGCCCGGCGCACTTACCAGGACCTCCGCCCCATGATGCAACTGTATTCCGGCACGACGTGCCCCTTCAGCCACCGCTGCCGCTTCGTGCTGTACGAGAAGGGCATGGACTTCCAGGTCATCGACGTCGACATGTACAACAAGCCCGAGGACCTGGCGGTGATGAACCCGTACAACCGCCTGCCGGTGCTGGTCGAGCGCGACCTGATCCTGTACGAGTCCAACATCATCAACGAATACATCGACGAGCGCTTTCCCCACCCGCAGCTCATGCCCGCGGACCCGGTGATGCGCGCGCGCGCGCGCCTGATGCTGTTCAACATGGAAGCCGAGCTCTTCAGCCAGATCGAGCCCATCGAGTCCGGCAAGGACAAGCAGGTGGACAAGGCGCGCCAGCAGATCACCGACCGCCTGATCGAGCTGGCGCCGGTGTTCACGCGCACCAAGCACATGCTGGGCGACGACTTCACCATGCTGGACGTGGCCATCGCGCCGCTGCTGTGGCGCCTGGATCACTACGGCATCAAGCTCGGCAAGACCGCGGCGCCGCTCATGAAGTACGCCGAGCGCATCTTCTCGCGCCCGGCGTTCATCGAGGCGCTCACGCCGTCCGAAAAAGTCATGCGCAAGTGAGCGAGATCGCCACCAAGCCGTACATCCTGCGCGCGCTCTACGAGTGGTGCGTGGACAACGGCTACACGCCGCACCTGGCGGTCAAGGTGGACTCGCGCACCCAGGTGCCCTCGGAATACGTGAAGAACGGCGAAATCACCCTCAACGTCGCCCCGTCGGCCGTGCACAAGCTGCAGATGGGCAACGAGCTGATCGAGTTCTCGGCGCGCTTCGCCGGCGTGGCGCGCCAGATCTCGGTGCCGGTGGGCAACGTGTTCGCGGTGTACGCGCGCGAGACCGGGCACGGCATGACCTTCGACGTCGACTCGCCCAAGCCCGCCACGCAGGCGGTGGCCGAGGCCGAGCCTAGCACCCCTACCGCGTGCTCGTGCCTGTGCTCGCGCTCGATTCGGGGTGCTACGGTGCCGGCAGTGCGCGCCACTTACCAGCTCGACACGCC
>DATFEJ010000056.1:0-5800 GCA_035251235.1 Burkholderiales bacterium | reverse complement strand
ATGCGCATCTGCGCCGCCGCGCCCGCAACGCCGGTCGCCGGCGCGCCGGTGGTGTTCAGCGGGCTCACCGACGTGAGCCGGCGGCTGATCGAGCGCTGCGCCCGCGACGGCCTGCCGCTCACCGTCGTGACGAGCGAGCTGGAAGCGCTGCAGGAGCTGCGCGAGCGCGGCGTCGGGACGGTCTACGGCGACCCGGCGCAGCCCGAGGTGCTGCGCGCGGCGGGGCTGGCGGAGGCGAAGATGATCGTCGTCACCAACCCGTCGCTCATGCAGAAGATGCGCATCTGCGGGGCGGCGCGCGCGGTCAATCCGCGCATCGCCATCGTCGCCACCGCGGCGGGCGACGCCGAGCGCGCCTGGCTGCAGGAGTTCGGCGCCAGCTTCACCTGCGACCCGCTCGACGAGGCGAGCGACGCGCTGCTCAGGGCGATCCACGCCGGACTATAGGCCTCAGCGCCCTGGAGCGCGGTGCGGGTTTCGCCCTTCATCGGTCTCGTGTTTTCTGGCCGGAAGATTCACCCGGCCAGAAAACACGAGAGCATTTGAAAGCCAAGCCTGGCACCGCCTCAGCTAGAGCTGGACCTTGGTGCCCAGCTCGATCACCCGGTTGGGCGGCAGGTTGAGGTAGTCGGCGGCGTTGCCGGCGTTCCTCACCATGGCGGCGAACAGGCGCGCGCTCCAGCGCGCGGCGCCGCGGCCGCCCGCGGCGGGCGCGATGATCTGGCGGCTGAGGAAGAACGAGGTGGCCATCATCTCGAACGGCAGGATGCGGCGGCTGGTCTCGGTCAAGTCGTAGGCGACGTCGGGCTGCTGCATGAAGCCGTAGCGCAGCGTCATGCGCCAGAAGCCGTGCGCCAGGCGCTCGAGCACGATGCGCTCGGCCGGCTCGACGTGCGGCTCGTCGGCCACCTCGATGGTGAGGAACACCACGCGCTCGTGCAGCACCTTGTTGTGGTTGAGGTTGTGCAGCAGCGCGTGCGGCGCGGCGTCCACCGCCGCCGCGAGGAACACGGCGGTGCCCGGCACGCGCACCGGCGGCTCGCGCATGATCGACTCGAGCAGCGGCGCGAGCGGCACCGAGGTCTGCCGCAGCCGCGCGGCGAGCAGCGCGCGCCCGCGGCGCCAGGTGATCATGATCGAGAACACCGCCGCGCCGATCGCCAGCGGCAGCCAGCCGCCTTCGAACACCTTGGTGAGCGCCGCCGACAGCAGCGTCGCCTCGATCAGCGCGAAGAATCCGGTGGCGAGCACGCACAGCGCGAGCGGCAGGCGCCAGCCGTAGCGCACGACGAAGAAGGTGAGGAACGTGGTGGAGAGCATGGTGCCCATCACCGCCACGCCGTAGGCCTGCGCCAGCTCGGCCGAAGCGCCGAAGCCGACCACCACCGCCAGCACCGCGGCGAGCAGGATCCAGTTGACCACCGGCACGTAGATCTGGCCGAAGGTGCGCTCGGAGGTGTGCTGGATGATGACGCGCGGCAGGAACCCGAGCTGCACCGCCTGCTGCGTCACCGAGAAGGCGCCGGAGATGGTCGCCTGCGAGGCGATCACCGTCGCCGCGGTGGCGAGCGCCACCATCGGGTAGAGCGCCCACTCCGGAAACGCCAGGTAGAACGGGTTGGCGATGGCGAGCGGATCGCGCAGCAGCAGCGCGCCCTGGCCGAAGTAGTTGAGCACCAGCGCCGGGGCGACGAGGCCGAACCAGGCGATGCGCACCGCGCGCTTGCCGAAATGGCCCATGTCCGCATAGAGCGCTTCCGCGCCGGTGATGGCGAGCAGCACCGAGCCGAGCACGACGTAGGAAGCGACCCCGTAGCCGGTGACGAAGTGCAGGGCGTGCCGCGGGTCGAGCGCGGCGAGCACCGCCGGGTTCTGCGCGATGTTCCACAGCCCGGAGGCGCCGAGCGCCAGGAACCACACCGCGCAGATCGGGCCGAACAGCGTGCCGACCGCGCCGGTGCCGTGCCGCTGGACGAGAAAGAGAGCCACCAGCACGCCCACCGCGATCGGCACGACCTGCACCTCCTCGCCGCTCGCGCCCACCTGCAGCCCTTCGACCGCCGAGAGCACCGAGATGGCGGGCGTCAGCACCGCCTCGCCGAAAAAGAGCGATGCGCCCAGCACGCCCACGGTCATGACCGCCGGCCGCCAGTTCGGCTGCTCGCGCACCGCGGCCGAGGCGAGCGCGAGCAGCGCCATGATGCCGCCTTCGCCCTTGTTGTCGGCGCGCAGCACCAGCGTCACGTACTTCAGCGACACGATGATCATCAGGATCCAGAAGATCGTCGACAGGCCGCCGAGGATGGCGGCGTCGGTGATCGCGATGCCGTGCGCGGGGTTGAAGGTCTCCTTGACCGCGTACAGCGGGCTGGTGCCGATGTCGCCGTACACCACCCCCAGCGCCAGCAGCGCGAGCGCGGCGGTGGCGGGGCGGCGGGTCGCGTCGGCCAATGGAGCCCTAGCGCTTCGGGGCCGCCGCCGGGCTGAAGTCGAGGTCGAGCAGCTCGCTCAGCTTGTCGGTCACCTTGGCGCGCACCTGGCGCATGGTCGGCAGCGCCTTGGCGAGCGCCGCGGCCAGGCCCGGGTCGAACTGCTTGCCGAAGTGCGGCGCGAGCGCGCTCGCCGCCTCGTCCACCTTGAACGGCTCCTGGCGGTAGAACTGCGTCGTGGTCATCGCCTCGAAGGCGTCGGCGAGCGCCATGATGCGCCCCTGCCAGGGGATGTCGTTGCCCTTCAGGCCCCTGGGATAGCCGGTGCCGTCCCAGCGCTCGTGGTGCGTGAGCGCCAGCGTGCGGGCGAGCGCCAGCACCGGGTCCTTGTGCTCGCCGATGATCTCGGCGCCGAGCTGCGGGTGGCGGCGCACGCGCTCCAGCTCCGGCGCGGAGAGCTTGCCCGGCTTCCTCAGGATCTCGGTGGGCACGCCCATCTTGCCGATGTCGTACAGCGGCGCGGCCTTCCTCATCAGCTCGGCTGCCTCGGCCTTCGCGCCCGCCGCCAGCGCGATCAGGGCGACGTACTGCGCGACGCGGATACCCTTGTTGCCGGAGGCCGCGCTCTCGTGGAACTCCATGGCGCGCGCCAGGCGCTGGATGAGCTGCACGCGCGCGTCCTCGAGCTGCAGGGTACGGCTCTCCACCAGGCGCTCGAGCTCGGCGCGGCGGTTGGCCATCGCCAGGTGCGTGCGCACGCGCGCCAGCAAGAGCTTCGCGTTCACCGGCTTGGTGATGTAGTCCACGGCCCCCAGGTCGAGGCCCTCGACCTGGTCGGCGGCCTCGGCCTTGCCGGTGAGGAAGATCACCGGGATGTCGGCCGTCGACGGCTGTTCCTTGAGCTTCCTGCACACGTCGAAGCCGCTCATGCGCGGCAGGCCGACATCGAGCAGGATCAGGTCAGGAAGCGGCTCCTCGGCGGCGAGCGCCAGCGCCTTCTCGCCGTCGCTCGCCAGCTTGACCTTGTACTCGGCGATCAGCGCCTTGCCGATCAGCGCAAGGAGGTCCTGCGCGTCGTCGACGGCGAGGATCACGGGCTTGGTCGGGGCGTTCATGGAGGCGAAGTCTACCTCGCGACGCGTCCGCTAGCTCTCGACCACGACACGGTTGCGGCCTTCCGCCTTGGCGCGGTACAGCGCGCCGTCGGTGCGCGCGAGCGTCTGCTCGATGCTATCGCCGGCGCGGTGCTCGGCGATGCCCACCGACACCGTGATGCCGCGGCCCTCGGGCAGCACGGGGATGCGCAGCGCGGCCACGCGCTCGCGCAGGCGCTCGGCGACGGCGCGCGCGCTGGGCGCCGTGGTGGCCGAGAAGATCACCAGGAACTCCTCGCCGCCGATGCGCGCCAGCAGGTCGGTGCCGCGCAACGCGCCGTCGACGCAGTGCGCGAAGACCTTGAGCACCTCGTCGCCGGCCGCGTGGCCGTAGCTGTCGTTCACCGCCTTGAAGTGATCGAGGTCGAGCATGCCCAGCGTGAACGGCGTGCCGCGGCCGGCGGCGCGCACCTCGCGCTCGAGCTGCGCCATGGCGTGGCGCCGGTTGTAGCAGCCGGTGAGCGCGTCGCGGTAGGCGAGCGTCTGCACCGCGTCGAGCTCCAGCGCGAGCTGGCGCCGCGCGCCGCGCAACTCCGCGCGCAACCGTCCGAGATAGCCGCCGTGCACCGTGAACCAGGCGAGGAAGAAGGCGAACGCGCCCAGGCGGAAGAGCTCGCCCTTCAGGTCCGTCTCCCCCGGGCGCTGCCAGAGGAGCAGCGCCACCACCGCCGTGTAGCAGGCGACATAGAACGCCGCCATCCACGCCAGGCGCCGCAGCTCCAGCCAGTACATGCCGAACATGAAGGCCATCACGAACAGCGCGAGGAACGCCGGCCGCGCCTCGTTGCCCTCGTAGACCACCATGGAGATGGCGATGCCCGCCGCGACCATCATCGGCACGGTCATGCTCGGGTCGCGCAGCCGCAGGTTCAGCCCGCTGCGCAGCAGCAGGTGGAAACCCGCGATCAGCAGGAGCGCGAGCAGCGCGAAGCGCCAGGCCGCGGCCTCCGGCAGGAAGCCGAAGTACGCGATGATGAACGTCAGCACCACCGCCACCGCGGTCGCCAGGCTGGCCATGCCCATGCGCTGCCGGCGCAGCCGCTGATGCTGCTGCGTGCGCTCGGCGTTGGGGGATTGACTCATGGGGGCTTCATGTATAATCCGCGCCGCTGGTTTCCTCAAGCAGTTCCGCAGGATGAAGCACCCCTCGCGTCCTCTACTTGAAGTTCCGGCAGGTGGGCGAAAGCCCAGGTATAAAATTTCTTGAAAGGCAAGTGCACATGGCAACGGGAACGGTCAAGTGGTTCAACGATGCGAAGGGCTACGGCTTCATCACCCCCGACGGCGGCGGCAAGGACCTGTTCGCGCATTTCTCCGCGATCCAGGGTTCGGGCTTCAAGAGCCTGAAGGACGGCCAGAAAGTCACCTTCGACATCACCACCGGCCCCAAGGGCGACCAGGCCACCAACATCAAGCCCGTCTGAGGCTGCAGAGGTTCCTTGTAAGGCCCGCTGTTGCGGGCCTTTTTGTTTTTGGGGCACTGTCGTTCATCGGAGGCAGTGCCTGCGCTCGGTTCTCTATGGTCTCGTGTTTTTTGGCCGGAAGATTCACCCGGCCAAAAAACACGAGATCGATTTGAAAGGCCAGACCCGCGACGAGATCTGACTCGCCGCTTGCCTGCCTTTCACCAGAGCCCCTTCCCCCGCGCCCTGTGCGCAGCGAGGGCAACGACCGCCTCCATGTTCGGCGCCGCCACTCCCGCAGCGCGTGCGAACCACAACGGCGCCATGAGAATGGCGTCGATCTCCATCGGCCGGCCGCGCTCGTAGTCCTGCAGCATCGAGGTCTTGTGCGCCGGGCCGCCGGAGACGTGCGGCGGGGGCAGCGGCGCGCCCTCCATCGCCACGCCGTGGGCGGCGGCGATGGCGCGCGATTCCTCCTGCACGCGGTCGCGCAAGGCGGCGATGGCCGGATCGGCCATGGCGTCGCGCACCGTCTCGCCGGTGATCACGCCGAGCGAGGAGCTGGCGAGGTTGATCCTCAGCTTGGCCCACACCGAGCGGCGGATGTCGGTCTCGATCGGCGCGCGGATGTCGGCCGCTTCGAGCGCGGCGGCGAGCGCCTGCAGGCGCGCCGTGGGCCGGTCGTCGGGCGCGCCGAGGATGAGCACGTTCCTCTGCGGCGCGTCGCTGCGCACCACGCCCGGGGCCACCACTTCGTTGGCCGAGTAGATGTCGCCGCCCGCCAAGTGGACGAAGCGGTAGTAGATGTTGTTCA
>DATFEJ010000340.1:0-4315 GCA_035251235.1 Burkholderiales bacterium | reverse complement strand
GTTCGCGCAGATGCTGGTGGCGGTGACTGGCGCAACGCTGCAGGTCGGCTTGCCGAAGCTGGCCGGCAACCGCGAAGGCCTGCCGCCGTTCACCGGCTGGGTGGGCCGCGCCTACCGCGCGCACTACAACATGCTCGAGAGCCTGGTGCTGTTCGCGGTGCTGGTGCTGATCGCGGTTTTTGCCGACAAGACCAATGCAACCACCCTGCTGGGTGCGCAGCTGTTCGTGTGGGCGCGGCTCGCCTACGCGGCGGTCTACCTCGCCGGCATCCCCTGGCTGCGCACCGGCGTGTGGTTCGTCTCGGTCATCGGGCTGCTGCTCATCTTCTGGCAGCTTTGCTAGGCGCGCCGATCGCCACCGGGCGCAGCGCGGAACCGGCGGCGCCCTTCTCGCGCAGCGGCAGGATCAGGGTGCACGAGGTCCACACCTTGTCGCGCGCGAGCTCGTCGAGCTTCGCGCTCTCGACGTGGTGGATGCCCATCTGCGTGAGGAGGTGGTGGTGCACCGCGTATGGCTGCCCCGGCGGCGTGCCTTCCGCCGGACCCGCCTTGCCCTCGAGCATGCCTTCGGGCACCGGGTCGAGGAACGGCGCGTCCATGCCCACGGCGACGACGCGCCGCTCGCCGAGATACTGCGCGGCATCCAGCGACAGCCCCGGCGCGCTCGCGTAGTAGCGCTTCTCGGTGTCCGGATCGCGCCAGTGCTCGCTCCAACCGGTGTAGACGTAGACCACGTCGCCGTACTGGATGCCGCGCTTGCCCAGGCCCTGCGCGCGCAGCATGGCCTCGAGGTGCGCGCGCGTCACGCGCTCGCCGGCGCCGAGCGCGTTGCCCTTGCCGACCAGCGCGCGCGCATCGAGCAGCACGGCACTGGTGACGATCGGCGGCGCCTTCTCAATGCCCAGCCGCTGCAACGCAGCGTCGTCCGCGGGCTTCACGTCGGCCTGGGTGTGGCCGCCGTAGTAGCCGAGCTGCTGCGCCGGGAAGGGCGGCTTGCCGTCCCACGGCTCGCGCAGGAAGGCGAAGTGGCCGAGCGCGTCCATCTGCGTGCCCTGCGCGGCGGGTTCCGCGCCTTCGCTCAGCGCCTCGCCGTTGAAGCCGTGCGCGGTTCCCGGAATGCCGGCGGAGGCTTTCGGCCGCACGACCAGCGGCGCGGAGAACGGCGACAGCGGCATGGTGTTGGTGCGCAGGTGCGAGAGCTCGTAGGCCTTCGCCCCGGGCTGCGTCATGTGCCAGGCGCAGCGCGCCCAGGTGGCTGCGCCGAGCTGGTTGGCCATGCCGCGCTCGTCGCCCGCGGGCCAAGGCGGCTGCGGCGTGCTCTTGCGCGTGTCGGCGAGCAGCTTCCACGGCTCCATGGCGGGCGCGGGCGCGGCAGCCAGACAGGCGGCGAGGATCAATGCGGCGCGAACGGCGTGCGATGCGGTCATGCAGGCTCCGAAGCAATGCGGAAAGTCGGCGCAATGCTAGCGTGAATCCGCCGCGCGTCTGGAGTCGCCCCGAGGCGACAGTGCGCCGCTAGCTGGGGTTCTGTATCTGCGCGTCCGGCGCGGGGGCTCCGGGAAGCGTCGCCGAGGGCGGGTGGAACTGCGCGACGCGATTGCGTCCCGCTTCCTTCGCCTGGTAGAGCGCGCGGTCGGCGCGCGCCAGCAGCGCGTCCATCGAGCGCCCGTCCTGCGGAAAGCTCGCGGCGCCGATGCTCACCGAGCAGGCGACCGTGGCCGTGCCGGTGGCGAAGGGCGCCGAGGCGATGGCGTTGCGGATGCGCTCGGCCACCTCGAAGGCGCCGCGCGCCGGCGTGTCGGGCAGCATGACGACGAACTCGTCGCCGCCGTAGCGCGCCGCGATGTCGGTGGAGCGCAGCTGCTGCAGCACGAGCTTCACCAGGTGCTGCAGCATGCGGTTGCCGGCCTCGTGGCCGAACTGGTCGTTCATCTGCTTGAGGTTGTCCGAGTCGACCATGAGGAAGCTGGCCGGACGCTCGTAGCGCTGCGCCTGCGCGAACAGGCGGTTGGCGATGACGACGAAGCCGCGCATGTTGTACAGGCCCGTGAGCTCGTCGGTCTCCGAGAGGAGCTTGGCGCGGTTCAGGCCGAAGCGGATGTCGGCCGAGAACATGGTGGTGATGTAGGCCACCAGCAGCACCGGCGCCATGTGCGCGAGGAAGCCGCCGACGTAGTGCAGCGTCGCCATGTCCTTCGAGCCGAGCTGCCACTCGAGGAACAGGTAGCACAGGCCGATCAGGCCGACGTGCGCGAGCGTCAGCGCCTTGCCCAGGGTCAGCGCGGCGGTGATCACCACCAGCAGGTAGGCGTTGAGCAGCGGGCTCGTGAGCCCCCCCGTGAACCACAGCGCCCAGGTGATGAAGCCGACCATCGCCAGGGTCTCGACGGCGATCTTCCAGCGCGTCTCGCGCCGGTAGAAGTTCGTGTAGCGGAAGCTCATGACGAAGGCGGCGTAGATGAACATCGCCATCGACAGCGCCGGCTCGACGAAGGAGGTGGGCGTGCCGAATACCCGGTACAGGAGCACCAGGATGAGCAGCAGCCACTCGATTTCCGCGACCGTGCGCGAGATGCCGCGCAATTCCTCCTGCTCGACGCTGGGCAGGGTGCTGCGCTGGGCGTAGGTCCGCGGCTCGGCCATGCGGCGGCTATCATACCTGTCCCGGACGGGCTGGACGGAATGAGCAATTCACGAATCTGCATGGTGCGCCACGGCGAGACCGCCTGGAACGCCGAAGGGCGTGTGCAGGGGCAGACCGACGTGCCGCTGTCGGCCGTCGGCGAGGCGCAGGCGCGCGCGGTGCGCGCGGCGCTCGCCGGCCTGCGCTTCGACGCGCTGTACGCCAGCGACCTGGCGCGCGTGCGCCAGACCGCGGCGCCGTCGGCGTCGGCGCTCGGCCTGGAGCCGCGCCTCGACGCCCGATTGCGCGAGCGCCACTACGGCAAGTTCGAGACGCTCACCTACGCCGAGGCGAAGGCGCGCCTGCCGCAGGACTACGCGCGCTTTCGCGACAAGGATCCGGACTACGATTTCGGCAGCGGCGAGCGGCTGCGCGACTTCCACGCGCGCGCCATCGCCTGCGTCGGCGAGATCGCCGCGCGGCACGCGGGCGGCACGGTGCTGGTGTTCACGCACGGCGGCGTGCTGGAGATGGTGTACCGGCACGCGCACGGACTCGGTCTGGCCAGCGCGCGCGATTTCGAGATTCCCAACGCGGCGCTCAACTGGATCGAGATCGGCGCGGGCGGCTGGCGCGTGAGCGCCTGGGCCGGGGTCGCGCACCTCGAGCGCGCGCTCGACGACCTGCCGGGATAGACGCGCGTGCCGCCGCAGTTCGAGTTCCTGATGCGCATCGCCGCCGATGTGGGTGAGGTGGTCAGCATGGGCGGCGGGCCGCTGGGCGAGCGCCGCGTCGTGTCGATCGACGGCGGCACGTTCGAGGGCCCGCAGCTCGCCGGGCGCATCGAGCCCGGCGGCGCCGACTGGCAGATCGTGCGCGCCGACGGCGTGCTCGACATCGACGCGCGCTACGTGCTGCGCACCGCGGGCGGCGCGGCGATCCGCGTGGTGAGCCAGGGCTACCGCCACGGCCCGCCCGAGGTGCTGGCGGCCCTGGCGCGCGGCGAGGACGTGCCGCAGGAGAAGTACTTCTTCCGCACGGTGATGCGCTTCGAGACCGGCGCGCCGCAGCTCGCGTGGCTCAACCGCACCATCGCCGTGGCGAGCGCCGAGCGCAAGGCGCGCCAGGTGCTGCTCGAGGCCTGGCGCCTGCTCTAGGGCGCGGCGAGCGGCGGCTCGTCCATCAGCGCGATCTGCTCGCGCAGCTCGAGGATGCGGTCCTGCCAGTAGCGCTGTGTGTTGAACCAGGGAAACGCCGCCGGAAAGGCAGGATCGTCCCAGCGCCGCGCGATCCACGCCGCGTAGTGCAGCAGGCGCAGCGTGCGCAGCGCCTCCACCAGGGCGAGCTCGCGCTCGTCGAACTCGCGAAATTGCCGGTAGCCCTCGAGCACGTGGCCGAGCTGTTTTTCCATCGCCGGCCGGTCTCCCGAGAGCAGCATCCACAGGTCCTGCACCGCGGGGCCGGTGCGCGCGTCGTCGAAATCCACGAAGTGCGGCCCGCCCTCGGTCCAGAGCACGTTGCCGGCGTGGCAGTCGCCGTGCAGGCGCAAGGTGCGCAGCGCGCCGGCACGCGCGTAGCAGCGCGCCACGCCCTGCAGCGCGAGGTCGGCCGCGCTCTTCCAGGGGGCGCGCAGGTCGTCGGGCACGAAGTCGTGCGCGAGCAGCCAGTCGCGCGGCTCGCGTCCGAGGCTCT
>DATFEJ010000136.1:0-6720 GCA_035251235.1 Burkholderiales bacterium | reverse complement strand
CGCCCAAGCCGGCGGCCGCGCCGAAGCCACCGGCGCCGGCCGTGGCCAAGCCCAAGCCAGCCGCCCCGCCGCCGCCCGAGCCGGGCTTCTTCGACGATTTCCTCGACAACCCCGTCACCACGCTCGGTGGCTTGGGCCTGGTGGTGCTGCTCCTCGGTGGATACGGCGCCTGGGCCTGGCAGCGTAAAAAAAAATCCGTCGCTAAGTTCAAGGACAGCGTCCTAGGCACGGCATCCCTGGCGCCGGCGATGGTTGTCGCGGCCGCGCCGGCCGCCGCAGGCGCTCCGGGTACTGCGCCGGCCTCGGTCAGCCCGTCCACTGCCGGCGCGGTCGATGCGGATGACGTGGATCCAATCGCCGAGGCCGACGTTTACATGGCCTATGGCCGCGACACGCAAGCCGAAGAGATTCTGAAGGAAGCGCTGCAGAAGGATCCGAATCGCGTGACGGTGCACGCCAAGCTGCTCGAGATCTATGCCAATCGCCGCGATGCGCAGGCGTTCGAGCAGACGGCGCTGAAGCTTAAGGGCGCCTCCGGCGGCGTCGGACCGGAATGGGACAAGGCCATGGCGCTCGGGCGGTCGATCGACCCCTCGAATGGGCTGTACGGCGGAGCCGGCGAAACGACGCCGGTCCCGGTCCCGGCATTCGCTGTCGCGGCCGCCCCGGCGGCGGCCCCGTCCGTCGATTTCGACATCGGCGGCGGTGGAGCGGCGGAGGCGCCGGTAGCCGGGGTGCCTTCCCTCGACCTCGACATCAGCGGGCCGGCTTCCGCGCCCCCGCGGGAGAAGACCGACTTTTCTCCCGGTGGCACCCTCATCATCGGCAGCGAGGACACGAAGGCAGCCTCCAGCGGGCTGGATTTCGACCTTGGCGGCGGTGGCGAGAAGCCGGCCGACACTGGCGGGGGGCTCAATTTCGATTTGCCGGCGAGCTCGCCCGAGCCGGCAGCATCCGCGCCTGCCCCGGCAGCCGGCGCATCGTCGTCCGGAGCGCTGGAGTTCGACTTGAATCTCGGCGGCGGCGAGTCGAAGGAAGCTTCGCCGCCCGCGCTCGACCTGTCGGAGATCAGCCTCGACCTCGGGACGCCGGGTGAAACTTCGCCCGCGGGCGGGGGCAACGGCAACGGCGGCAGCGCCAAGTGGCAGGAAGTCGCCACCAAGCTCGACCTCGCCAAGGCCTACGAGGAAATGGGCGACAAGGACGGCGCACGGGAGCTGCTCAACGAAGTCGTGCGCGAGGGCGACCCGGCCCAGCAGGGGCAGGCGAACCAGCTTCTCGCTAAACTGGGCTGAACCGGCCGATACTGCGGGCCATGCGGGGCGCACCTGGCGCCGCGCGCTACGTGACGCTTTGCGCTGCGCATGAGGATCGCGCTCTCTCTCGAATATGACGGCAGCCGCTTTCTCGGCTGGCAGACCCAGCCCGGCGGCGGCACCGTCCAGGACGCGTTGCAGGAGGCACTGGGCGTTCTCGCCGGCGAGGCCATCCATGTGACCTGCGCCGGGCGCACGGACCGGGGGGTGCATGCGCGCATGCAGGTGGTGCACTTCGACACCCATGCCGTCCGCCCGGTAAGCGCCTGGATGCGCGGCACCAACGCGCTGCTGCCCGAGTCTGTCGCCGTGCAATGGGCCGCGGAGGTGCCCGGCGAGTTTCATGCGCGCTACTCGGCCCATGCGCGCACCTACCGCTACGTGCTGCTGAATCGCGCCGCGCGGCCCGCGCTCGCCGCCCGCTACGCAGGCTGGTGTCACGCCCCGCTCGACGTGGACGCCATGCGGGCCGCGGCGCGCATGCTGGTGGGCGAGCACGACTTCAGCGCATTTCGCTCCGCCGAGTGCCAGGCGAAGTCTCCGCTGCGCACGCTGCACGCGCTGGAGGTGAGCGCGCAGGGCGAGCGCATCGACTTCGTCGTGCGTGCCAACGCCTTCCTGCACCACATGGTGCGCAATCTCGTGGGATTGCTGGTCTACGTCGGCCGCGGCAAGCATCCCCCGGCGTGGGCGGGCGAAGTGCTCGCGTCGCGCGACCGCGCGCGCGCGGCGCCCACGTTCGCGGGGGAGGGGCTTTACCTGGAGCGCGTCGAGTACGCGCCGCACTGGGGTTTGCCAGCGGCCGGGGCCGGCGCGAGCCGCGTTCCGGCGCTGCCATGAGAACGCGCGTCAAGATCTGCGGCATCACGCGCGTGGAAGACGCGCGCGCCGCCGCCGCCCTGGGCGCGGACGCGATCGGCCTGGTGTTCTATCCGCCAAGCCCGCGCTTTCTGAGCGTGGAACGGGCGCGCGAGATTCGCGATGCGGTGCCGCCCTTCGTGCAGACGGTGGCGCTGTTCGTCAACGCGGACGCCGCGCAGGTCGCCCAGGTGATCGGGCGCGTTCACCCGGGGATGCTGCAGTTCCACGGCGACGAAACACCCGCGTATTGCGCGCAGTTCGGCCTGCCGTACCTCAAGACCTGCCGGGTGGCGCAAGGCGTTGATTTGCTAGAATACCTGCGGCCTTATGCCGCGGCGAGCGGGTGGTTGCTCGACGCGCACGTGCAGGAGTATGGCGGCGTCGGCGCGAGCTTCGACTGGTCGCTGGTGCCGCCGAGCCTGGAGCGGCCGCTGGTGCTGTCGGGGGGATTGACGAAAGACAACGTAGGCGCGGCCGTGCGGCGCGTGCGGCCCTGGGCGGTGGACGTGTCCACGGGCGTCGAGTCGGCCAAGGGGATCAAGGACGCGGCGAGGATCGCGGCGTTCATCGCGGAGGTCCGGAATGCGCATGCATGACTTGCCCGACGCGCGCGGGCACTTCGGCCCCTACGGCGGCGTGTTCGTCGCCGAGACGCTGACGCACGCGCTGGAAGAACTGCTCGCCGCATACCAGCAGGCGCGCCGCGATCCTGCGTTCGAGGCGGAATTCCGCTACGACCTGAAGCACTACGTGGGGCGCCCGAGCCCCGTGTATCACGCCAAGCGCTGGTCGCAGATGCTCGGCGGCGCGCAGATCTACCTCAAGCGCGAGGACCTCAACCACACCGGCGCGCACAAGATCAACAACACCATCGGGCAGGCACTGCTCGCGCGCCGCATGGGCAAGCCGCGCGTCATCGCCGAGACGGGCGCCGGCATGCACGGCGTGGCGACGGCCACCGTCGCCGCGCGCTACGGCATGCAGTGCGTGGTGTACATGGGCGCCGAGGACATCAAGCGCCAGGCGCAGAACGTCTACCGCATGAAGCTGCTCGGTGCGAGCGTCGTGCCGGTGGAGTCGGGCTCGAAGACGCTGAAGGACGCGCTCAACGAGGCGATGCGCGACTGGGTCACTCACATCGACAACACGTTCTACATCATCGGCACGGTCGCCGGCCCGCATCCCTATCCGATGATGGTGCGCGACTTCCAGTCGGTGATCGGCGAGGAGTGCAAGCAGCAGATGCCCGAACTGGCCGGACGCCAGCCCGATGCGGTGATCGCCTGCGTGGGCGGCGGGTCGAATGCCATGGGAATCTTCTACCCGTACATCGACGTCGAGGGTGTGCGCCTGATCGGCGTGGAAGCAGCCGGCGAGGGGTTGGCCACCGGCCGGCACGCGGCTTCGTTGTGCGCGGGCAAGCCCGGCGTGCTGCACGGCAACCGAACGTACCTCCTGCAGGACGCCAACGGCCAGATCATCGAGACGCATTCCGTGTCGGCCGGTCTCGACTATCCGGGCGTGGGGCCGGAGCACGCCTGGCTGAAAGACGCGGGGCGCGCCGAGTACGTCGCGGTGACCGACGCCGACGCATTGCGCGCATTCAGCGACCTGTGCCACTACGAGGGCATCATCCCGGCGCTGGAATCGGCGCACGCGGTCGCCTACGCGGCGCAGATCGCGCCGAAGATGGCGCCCGACCGCATCCTGCTGGTCAATCTATCCGGCCGCGGCGACAAGGACATGCACACCGTCGCCGAGCGCGCGGGCCTGAAGCTCTAGCCGTGTCGCGCATCCAGGCCCGCTTCGAAGCGCTGCGCAAGGCCAAGCGCAAGGCCCTGATTCCGTACATCACGGCGGGCGACCCAACGCCCGCCCTCACGGTGCCGTTGATGCGCGCCCTGGTCGAGGCGGGCTGCGACATCCTCGAGCTGGGCGTGCCGTTCTCGGATCCGATGGCCGACGGACCCGTGAACCAGCGCTCCTCGGAGCGGGCGCTCAGGCATGGCGTGGGATTGGGCGACGTGCTGGGCATGGTGCGCGATTTCCGCCACCAGAACTCGCAGACGCCGCTGGTGCTGATGGGTTACGCCAATCCGATCGAGGCGATGGGCGTGGAGAAGTTCGTGCGCGAGGCGAAGGCTGCGGGCGTGGACGGCGTGATCGTGGTCGACTACCCGCCCGAGGAATGCATCGAGTTCGCCAAGCTCGCGCAGCAGGCCGGCATCGACCCGATCTTCCTCCTTGCGCCGACCTCGACTGATCAGCGCATCCAGGAAGTCGCGCGCGCCGGCAGCGGGTACCTGTACTACGTCTCGCTGCGCGGCGTGACGGGTGCCGGTCACATCGACCTGGCGGACGTGGCCGCGCACATCCCGAAGATCCGTGCCGCGACGCGGCTGCCGATCGGCGTGGGCTTCGGCATCCGCGACGCGGAATCGGCGCGCCGCGTCGCGCAGACGGCGGACGCGGTCATCATCGGCAGCCGGATCATCCAGGAGATCGAGGACGCCGGCGCCGGCCAGGCGGTGGCGCGCGTCAAGGCGCTCCTGCGCCCGATCCGCGAGGCGCTCGACGCATGAGCTGGCTGCAAAAGCTCCTGCCGCCCAAGATCCAGCGCAGCTCCGGCCCGAAGCGGGCGGTGCCCGAAGGCCTGTGGACCAAGTGCCCGGCCTGCGACGCGGTGCTCTACAGCACCGACCTGGAAAAGAACCTGAACGTCTGCCCGAAGTGCGGCTTCCACCAGAGGATCGGCGCCCGTGCCCGGCTCGACGGGCTGCTCGATGCCGACGGCCGATTCGAGATCGGCGCGGAAGTGCTGCCGGTGGACAGCCTCAAGTTCCGCGACTCGAGGAAGTACACGGAGCGCCTGCTGGAGGCGGAGGCCGAGTCGGGCGAGTCCGAAGCCCTCGTGGTCATGCAGGGCGCCATCAAGTCGCTGGGCGTCGTGGCCGCCGCGCACGAGTTCGAGTTCATGGCGGGCACCATGGGCTCGGTGCTCGGCGAGCGCTTCGTGCGCGGGGTCAGGGTGGCGATCGAGCAGAAGCTGCCGTTCATCGTCATCACGGCGAGCGGCGGCGCGCGCATGCAGGAGGGGCTGCTGTCGCTCATGCAGATGGCCAAGACCACCGCCGCGCTCACCGATCTCGCCGACCGGGGCTTGCCGTTCATCACCGTGCTCACCGATCCGACGACGGGCGGCGTCTCGGCCAGCTACGCGATGATCGGCGACGTCGTGATCGCCGAGCCCAAGGCGCTGGTCGGCTTCGCCGGGCCGCGCGTCATCGAGCAGACCGTGCGCCAGAAGCTGCCCGAGGGATTCCAGCGCGCCGAGTTCCTGCTGGAGAAGGGCGCGGTGGACATGATCGTCGACCGCCGCCAGCTGCGCGACAAGCTGGCGACGCTGCTCGCGCTGCTACAGGGAATCGCCGTCGATCAGCCTTCGTGAGCGCGCGCACGCTCGCGCAATGGCTGCAGTTCATCGGTCGCCAGCACCCCGACGCCATCGCGCTCGGGCTGGAGCGCGTGCGCGCGGTGCACGAGCGTCTCGCGGCGCCCATGGCATGCCCCGTGCTGACCGTGGCCGGGACCAACGGCAAGGGTTCCACCTGCGCCATGCTGGAGAGCATCCTGCGTGCCTCCGGCAGGCGCGTCGGCCTGTACAGCTCGCCGCACCTCCTGCGCTACAACGAGCGCGTGCGCATCGCCGGCCGGGACGCCGCCGACGCCGAGCTGGTGGCCGGCTTCGAAGCGGTGGAGCGCGCGCGCAGGGACGTGCCGCTCACCTATTTCGAGTTCGGCACGCTGGCGGCGCTGTGGATGTTCTCGCGCGCGCGACTGGAGGCGCTGGTGCTGGAAGTCGGTCTCGGCGGGCGTCTGGATGCCGTCAACATCGTCGATGCCGATTGCGCGGCGATCACCAGCATCGATCTCGACCACGTCGAGTACCTCGGCAGCACGCGGGAGAGCATCGGGCGCGAGAAGGCCGGGATCTTCCGCCGCGACCGCCCGGCGGTGGTGGCCGACCCGGATCCCCCGGAGAGCGTGCTCGAGGCGGCCGCGGCGGCCGGTGCGCGGCTCTTGCGCATCGGGCGCGATTTCGGCTACGTGGCCCATCCGGGGCAGTGGGACTACTGGGGCCCGCGCGGCAGGCGCGCGGCGCTCGCCTATCCGGCCCTGCGGGGCGCCCGCCAGCTGGGCAACGCCGCCGCCGCGCTCGCCGTGCTCGACGCGCTGACCGAGGTGCTCCCGGTCGGCATGCAGGACGTGCGCCGCGGCCTCGCGGAAGTGGTGCTCCCCGGCCGGTTCCAGGTGCTGCCCGGGCGTCCTCAGGTCATCCTCGACGTGGCGCACAATCCGCAGGCCGCGCGGACGCTCGCCGAGAACCTCGGGACGGCGGGCTTCGCGCCGGAGACGATCGCCGTATTCGGCGTGCTGCGCGACAAGGACGTCGCCGGCATCGTGCGCGCCGTTGCGCCGCGCATCACGCGCTGGCACGTTGGCTCGCTGCCTGGCGAGCGCGGCAGCAGCGCGGCCGAGGTGG
>DATFEJ010000334.1:0-5563 GCA_035251235.1 Burkholderiales bacterium | reverse complement strand
GGACGCGGTCGAGGCGTCGAAGAGCTTCGTGTCGGAAGTGGCGAGCAGCTCGAGCAGCGCCGGCGTGATCTCGCCGATGTTGGCGCCCGCCGTCGTGCCCGCAAGCTGGTAGCCGTAGACCGTGGCGGAACCATTGCTCGCACCGGCGATGGCGATGCCATCCACCGAGACGTTCTTCCCGGTGCCTGCGTTCTTGTCGGCATACACGCCGGACAGCGGATTGTTGAGGGTGACGGTGTCGCCGTCGATGGCGCCGGAGACCGTGTAGTTGCCCGCGTTGAGCGTCGCCGCCGTCGTCGCGTCGTACACCTTGCCCACCGTTCCGGCAAGGCCCGCGGTCACTACCGGCGACGCGGTGTAGAGGAAGCCGTTCCCGGAGCCGAGTACGGTGTCGCCGAACGAGGCGTTGTACTGCTTGAAGTCGTAGGCCAGGCCGCCGCGATCGTCCGCTGACGGGTCGCCCGACCAGACGAGGAAGCGCCCGCCACCCGGGTTGATCGCATGGTCCCCCGGATTGAGGAACGACGTGCCCGCGATCACGACGGAATCGCCGCTCCCGCCCGTGACGGTCACGTCGCCGTAGAGGCTCACCGCGCCGCCCGCGCGCAGCGTGATGGAGTCGGCCGCGCCGAGGTCGCCTATGGAGAACGCGCCGCTCCTCGCGAGCGACAGGTCGGAAAAGGTGGTGCCGAGCGTGCCGGTGGACGGATCGAAGTCGGTGGTGACGGTGAAGTCGCCCGTACCGCCGATGCTGCCCAGGTTCGCCATCGTGCCGGTAGAGAACGCGCCGCCCGCGCCGATGACGATGGCGCCGTCGTTCACCGGGAAGGCGCCCATCGTGAGCGCGCCGTTCACCTGCAGGGTGCCGGGAATCGTTCCCGCGATGTTCTGGAACAGCGTGCTGACGCTGTTCGTCGTCCCGGCCGCGGCGGTGACGCTGCCCGAGCTCGCGAGCGTGCCGCTGCCGGAGAGCGTCGCGTTGCTCAGCGTCAGCAGGCCTTCGTTCTGGAACAGCCGCTCGAGGAACAGGCTGCCGCTCAGCGTGCCGCTGCGCCCGCTCACCAGCTGGAAGGTCCCGCCCGCCGCCATCGTGCCGCCGCTCCAGAGGAACTGGCCGCCGGGCCCGGTCACCGACGCGCTGCCTTCGCCCAGCAGGCTGCCCCCGGCGAGCCTGAGCAGGTCGGAGAACTGCGAGGGCTCCTCGAGCAGCAGCGTGCCCGAGCCCGAAATCTCGAATGCGCGGTTGGCGATGATGCTCTTCGCCTGCGCGCCCGCGGCGTCGACCACGATCGTGCCTGCGCCGCCCGGGATGGTGACCAGGTCGGCGAGCGTGGGCAGCCGGTCGCCGCTCCAGTTGTCCTCGTCGAACCAGCGCATGCCGTCGCCGCCGCCGTCCCAGAAGGTGCCGGATACCGGGCAGCCGGGGCCCGTGCAGGCGCCGGACCCGGTGTTGATGGAGCCGTTGCCGCCGGTGACGACGTTCGCCGCGGTGATCTGCAGGCTGTGGTTCGTCGTGTTGATCGGATCGTTGATCGTCAGCGTGCCGGTGGTGCTGATGATCGTCGGCTGGTAGGTGGTGAGCGGCTGGTCGAGCAGGATGCCGCCGCTGCCCGCGACCAGCGAGAACGTGCTGCCGGAGGCGGGCGACAGGTCCATGGCGCTCGCGGGGTAGATGTTGCTGATCGAGTCGGCGAGCAGCGCGATGCCGCCCACGCCGTTGCCCGCGGGGCCGGCGGTCGTCGCGCTGCCGATCACCAGCGCGCCGGTGGTGTGCAGCTCGTCCATCGGGTTGCCGAGGATCTGCGTGACCAGGCCGATCGAGCCGACGCCGAGCGGCGCGTTGCCCGAGAGGCCGATGCTGATGCCGCCCGCGCCCGCGTCGATGAGCCGGTTCTCGGAGAGCGCGATGCCGCCGTCCGGCCCGCTCTGGTTGTTGATGGGGTTGCCGCCCGCGATCAGCGTGATGTGACCGCCGTTGGAGTGCGCGCCGCCGTTCGAGGTGAATGCAAGCTGTCCGACGCCATCGGCGGGGTTGCGGCCGTCGGTGGACCCGGTCGCGGGCGCATGCGGCGAGTCCGCCTCGAGATGGATGGCGCCGCCTTGCGTCGTGATGGTGCTGCCGACGGTGATGTGCCGCCCGGCCTGCAGCGTGATGCCCTGCCCGGCGTTGGCGAGCGTCAGGCCGCCGCTCAGGTTGTTGTCGATGGTGATGTCGCGCGAGGCCTGCAGCACGACGTTGCCGATGAGTCCCTCCAGCGTCTCGTCGCTGACGGCGAAATCGCCGCTGCCGTCCGCGAACATCACCGACGCTCCGACCACCGCGCCACCGTTCGAGTTCTGGATCCCGATGTCGCGCGGATCGAGCAGGATCGTCCCCGCCTCCACCTTCGCCGCGAAATCGAGCAGGTTCGCCCCCGACACCTCGACGAAGCCGCCGCGCGCGCGGATCGTGCCGTAGGCGCGCGTCACGTCGTCCGACCATACGACGACCTTGCCGCCGTCGGCGACGATCGACGCATCCGCCCCGAAGTACGTGCGCCACGCATTCGGCACGTCCGCGTTCTTCCCCTGGAAATCCCCGCCCACCAGCACCGTGCCGCCGCCCGCGTCGCCGCTCGCGTCGATGCTCGCGCCATCGAGCACGCCGACGCGCTCGCCCAGCACCTGCACCGTCCCGCCGGTGTCGCCCGTCGCCTCGACGCGCGCACCGGACTCGAGCAGCGCGTCCCGCTGCGCGCGGAACACGATCTTGCCGCCCGCGCCCACCTCGGCGCGCGAAGCCGACACGAGCCCGGAGCTGCGCACCAGCGTGCCGTAGATGCCCACGCGTCCCGACGCCGCGACGATCGCACCGGCGTTCGCCGCCTCGCCGCCCGCCGTGTACTCGACGCGCACGTCCGGCTCGAGCGAGCTCACCAGCTCCACGGTGCGCCCCGCGGCGATCACCACTTCTCCCCCGGGGCTCGTGATCACCGCGTCCTTGCCGTTCTCGACCCTGGGCGCGACGAGATAGACGAAGCCGCCTTCGGGCGTGGTGATGCGCCCTTCGTTGCGCAGCGCGCCTTCGGCGCCCGTGCCCTGGAACATGCGCCGCCCGGAGAGGAAGTCGGCGTCCGACAGATTGAGCGTGGAGGCGACGAAGCCCGCCACGTCGATGCGCGCGCCGGCGCCGATGGTGATGCCGGAAGCGTTGATGAGGAACACGCGGCCGTTCGAGGCGAGCGTGCCGAGGATCGCGGAAGGGTCGCCGCCGATCACGCGGTTGAGCACCGCGCTCGCCGCGTTCTGCTGCACGAAGCGCGTGATCTCGTTCGGCTGGATGGAGAACTGCTGCCAGTTGATGATCGCGCCCGGCGTGTTGGTGACCGTCAGGCTGTTGCCGCTGGCGGCGAAGCTCGCCTTGCCGCTCACCACGTTCGCGCCGTTCGGGTTGGCCAGCGCGGGCGCGGCAAAGCAGAGCGCCACGGCGACGCCCAGCAGCCGTTTTTTGCCTTGCGGATCCGCCCCCACGCCCTGCACCCCCGTAACTACCTGAAATATCGGCCTAATTTCCCGGGGGCGCTGTGACTTATTTCACATCGGGATTGTCAGGCTTCATCAGAATTGTCCGCCGGATCAGGCCCGGCACCAGTCGCGGATCACCGCCTCGTAGAGCGCCACCGCCTGGCGAACACGCTCCTGGCTGCAGTATTCGTCCGTCTGGTGCGCCTGGGCCGCCTCGCCGGGGCCCAGCACGACCGTAGGCGCGCCGCCGTAGACCTTCAAAAGATTCGCTGCATCAGTCATGTACGGCGCGGTGCGCGCCTCGGGGACGACGCCGAGCTGCTCGCGGACGATGCCGTACACCCGTCCTACCCACTCCTGGTGCGGCTCGGTCCACACCGGCTCGAGGTCGGAAAAGACGTCGAGCTCCGCGTCCGGCCCCAGCAGCGCCTGAAAGCGCGCGCGCAGGGCCCCATGGTCCATCCCCGAGACCGTGCGCACGTCCACGCCGATGGCGGCCGCGTCCGGCACGAGGTTGACGCCGCTGCCGCCCTCGAAGGTGCCCACGTTGAGCGTCGGCGCGCCCATCACGGCATGCGCGGCAACGCCGAAGTCGAACTCGGCGAGCCGCGCCGTGGCGCGCGCCGCCTTGTAGATCGCGTTCTCGCCCAGCTCCGGCATCGAGCCGTGCGCCGACACGCCGCGAAAGCGCGCGTGGAACTTGAGCGAGCCCTTGTGCCCGATGAGCGGATAGTTCGAGGTCGGCTCGCCGACCAGGATCGCGCCCGCGCGGCCCATCAATGCGGGCAGGCCCGCGAGGTGGCGCGAGCCCACGCAGCCGTTCTCCTCGCCCGCGGTGAGCACCAGCACCACGCCCGGCGTGCCCGCGAGCTTGCCGGCGAAGGCGCGCGCGGCGAGCAGCATCGCGGCGACGCCCGCCTTCATGTCGGAGGCGCCGCGGCCGAACAGGCGGTCGCCGTCGGTTTCGCCCGCGAACGGGTCGCGCGCCCAGGCGCGGCTGCCGAGCGGCACCACGTCCAGGTGCCCGGTGAGGCACAGCGGGTCCTTGCCCGCGGCGCCGCCGGCGCGCGCGACGACGCTCGTGCGGCCGTCCTCGAACTCGTGATAGCGCACCTCGTAGCCCCAGCCCTGCAGCAGCTCGCCCGCGTAGCGCGCGCAATCGCGCTCGCGGCCCGGCGGATTGACCGTGTCGAAGCGCAGGAGGTCGCGCGTCAGCGCGACGGCGTCTTGGGCAGCCATTGGCAGGCCGATGCTATCGCAGTCAGGGCGCCTGGAGCCAGGCGAGCGCGCTGTCCTCGTCGGCGAACACCCGCCCGTTCAGCCCGCGGTTCACCGCCACGTTCTCGGCGAAAGAGCCCGCCTGCAGCGCGTCTTCGCCGCCGAGGATGACGAAGGCGACCTTGCGCACGGCGCCGCCCAGGACCGCGGGCAGCTGCCGGCTGATCTCGAACACGTCCATCTGCGAAGTCGGCCCGGTGAGCCCGTTGACGCCGAGCACGCGCGTCACGCCCCGCGCGCGGCATTCGTCGGCCACCAGCGCCCAGACCTTGAGCATCTCCAGCACCGTCTCGCCCGGCACGCGCTCGCCGCCCACCTCGAAGCGCAGGTAATCGCCTTTCACCTGCATCGAGAAACGGAAGGGCATATGGAGGCGGACTCGCTTTGCGCTAGAGTGTGCCACGACTCCATTGCCGACGAGGACACGCATGCTGCCGCCAGTGAGCACCGCCGCAGATATCTCGTTTCGTGAATCCGGCCGCAAGGACGCGCCGGCGCTCGTGCTGCTGCACGGCATCGGCTCCACCTCGGCGGGCTGGCGGCTGCAATACGAGCCCCTCGGCCGGCATTGCCGCGTGATCGCCTGGGACGCGCCCGGCTACGGCGGCTCGAAGCCGCTCGCCGGCGATGCGCCGAGCGCGGCAGCCTACGCGCTCGCGCTGGCGCGCCTGCTCGATGCGCTGGGCGTCGCGCAGGCGGTCATCGGCACCAATTCCTGGGGCACGCCCACGGGCGTGGTGTTCGCGCGCCTGTACCCGCAGCGCGTGCGCGGCCTCGTGCT
>DATFEJ010000071.1:0-4416 GCA_035251235.1 Burkholderiales bacterium | reverse complement strand
CGCCTGCTGCATCATCGCCCACGGCCACATCATCGTGCTCGCCGCCGTGGCGTTCGAGGCCGCAAGCTGCGCCAGCGCGCTCGGCGGCGCGCCGGGCTCGGCGCCCGCGCCCATGGCGAGCAGCGCCGAGCGCTGCACTTCCAGCCCCTGGATGGCGAAACGCACCATGTTGAGATTGACCTGCAGCCAGGACTCCACCGAGCGCAGCTCGGCGATGCGCTTCTCCACTTCCTTCGGGTCCAGGGTCGGCATCGCCATGCCGGGCACCGGCAAACCGAGCGGGCCCCACAGGCGGCGGAACACCTCGAACGGATCCTGCCCCGGGTTCGATTCTGCCATCGTTCGCCTCACGCCACGGAGAAGAAGTCTTTTACCTCGGATTCGCGCGCGCAGGTGTCCTGGTAGCCCAGGTCGATGAGCGCGCGGCAGAACGACTCCTCGAACAGCAGGTAGCTGGCGAGGTTGGACCCGGCGCGCGACAGCGCGCCGGTCGGCCGCAGGATGAAGCGCACGCTGCGCGGCAGGTCCTGGATGAAGCGCGATGCGATGCGCTCGATGGGCTGCGAGGGCGAGATGAACAGCACCTTAACCGGGCGCAGCATCAGGCGCGAGCCCTCCAGCGCCTCCGGCGGGATCATGCGCACGGTGCGGTTGATGCGCTCCAGGCGCTCGATGTCCACGGCCAGGCTGTCGAGGAAGATCGAATTGAGCGCGTGGCCGGCGATCTGCGCGAGCGAGGGGTAGATGCTGGAGCGCTCGCGCGCCTGCTCGCGCATCTGCCGCCCGGTGCCGACGATCAGCACGCGGTCGGCGCCCAGGTGCAACGCCGGGCTGACCGGCGCGATCTGGCGCATCGAGCCGTCGCCGAAGTACTCGCGGTGCAGCTTCACCGCCGGGAAGATGAACGGCAGCGCCGCCGAGGCGAGCAGATAGTCCTGCTGCAGCACCACCGCGGCGCCGATGCGCTGGTTGCGCTCCCAGCCCTCCAGCCCCGAGCCGCCCTGGAAGAACGACACGCTCTGCCCGGAGGTGTAGCCCGAGGCCGTCACGCACACGGCGTACAGGGCGCCGGCGTCGATGTGCTGCTGGATGCGCTCGAAGGGGATGGTCTTCGCCAGCATGTCGCGCAGCGGGGCATTGTCCAGCAGCGACACCGGATTGCGCCGCGAGATCAGCATCATGGAAGCGAGCCAGCGGGCGCCGGTCATCATGATGCTCGCCACGTCGGTGCGGTAGACGTGGTCGCAGCACATGTTCTCCCAGACCTCCAGCAGGTTCGCGACCGCGCGCGTGAAATCGTCGGCCTGGACGGCCAGCCCGGCCGCGTTGATGGCGCCGGCCGAGGTGCCGCACAGGATCGGGAAGGGGTTCTTCACGGGATTGCCGAGAATGTCGCGCACCGCCTTCACCACGCCCACCTGGTAGGCGGCGCGCGCGCCGCCGCCGGTGAGCACCAGTCCCGCGCGCGGCTTGCCGGCCATGGGCGCTAGAACAGGCGCTGCTCGACGCCCGCGCGCGGCGCGTTGGCGTCCACCACGGCGAGCGCGGTCATGTTGACGATGCGGCGCACCGTGGCCGAAGGCGTGAGGATGTGCACGGCGCGTGCCGCGCCGAGCAGGATCGGGCCGATGGTGACGCCGTCGGCGGCCGCGGTCTTGAGCAGGTTGAAGGAGATGTTGGCGGCGTCCAGCGTCGGCATGATGAGCAGGTTGGCCTGCCCGCGGAAGCGCGAGCTGGGGAAGGCCTTGAGCCGGATCTCCTCCGACAGCGCGGCGTCGCCGTGCATCTCGCCCTCCACCTCGAGCTGCGGCGCGCGCTCCTGCAGGAGGGCGAGCGCGCGCTGCATCTTGCGCGAGGAAGCGAGCTCGAGCGAGCCGAAGTTGGAGGCCGACAGCAGCGCCACCTTGGGCACGATGCCGAAGCGGCGCACTTCCTCGGCGGCGAGTACCGTCATCTCGGCGATGTGCTCGGCATCCGGGTCCGGCGTCACGTAGGTGTCGCAGATGAACACCGTGCGGCCGGGCATGACCAGCGCGTTCATCGCCGCGTAGTGGCGCACGCCGGGCGCCAGCCCGATCACCTGGTCGACGTAGTGCAGGTGCAGGGCGTGCGTGCCGAAGGTGCCGCACAGCATGCCGTCGGCCTCGCCCTTGTACATCATCATCGCGCCGATCAGCGTGGCGCGCCGGCGCATTTCGATCCTCGCGTACTCGGGCGACACGCCCTTTCTCTCGGTGAGCTTGTGGTAGCTCATCCAGTAGTCGCGGTAGCGCGGGTCGAGCTCGGGATTGACGAGCTGGAACTCGCGCCCGGGCTTCACGCGCAGGCCGAGGCGCTCGATCCTCTGCTCGACGACCTGCGGCCGCCCGACCAGCACCGGCTGGGCGAGGCCTTCGTCCACCACGATCTGCACCGCGCGCAGCACGCGCTCGTCCTCTCCCTCGGCATAGACCACGCGCTTGGGCGCCGTCTTGGCGGCCGCGAACAGCGGCTTCATGATGAGGCCCGAGTGGTAGACGAACTGCGCGAGCGACTCGCGGTAGGCCGCGAGGTCGGCGATCGGGCGCGTCGCCACGCCGGAGGCCATCGCGGCCTGCGCCACCGCCGGCGCGACGCGCGCGATGAGGCGCGGGTCGAAGGGCCGGGGGATCAGGTACTCCGGCCCGAAGCTGATCGACTCGATGCCGTAGGCCTGCGCGACCTGCTCGGAGGTCTCGGCCTGCGCGAGCTCGGCGATCGCGCGCACCGCCGCGAGCTCCATCTCATGGGTGATGGTGGTGGCGCCCACGTCGAGCGCCCCGCGGAAGATGAACGGGAAGCACAGGACGTTGTTCACCTGGTTCGGATAGTCGGAGCGCCCCGTGGCGATGACGCAATCGGGCCGCGCCTCCCTGGCCAGTTCCGGGCGAATCTCGGGCTCCGGGTTGGCGAGTGCCAGGATCAGCGGCCGCTCGGCCATCTTCTTCACCATCGCGGGCTTGAGCACCCCGCCCGCCGAGAGGCCGAGGAACACGTCGGCGCCGCCGATCACCTCGTCGAGCGTGCGCGCCCGGGTGTCCTTCGCGTAGCGCTCCTTGTCCGGGTCCATCTCCTCCTTGCGGCCCTTGTACACCACGCCCTTGATGTCGGTGACGGTGATGTTCGCGAGCGGCATGCCCATGCGCACCAGCAGCCCCAGGCAGGCGAGCGCCGCGGCGCCCGCGCCCGAGACCACGAGCTGCACGCGGGCGAGGTCCTTGCCGACGACCTTGAGGCCATTGAGCACCGCGGCGCCGACGGTGATCGCCGTGCCGTGCTGGTCGTCGTGGAACACCGGGATCTTCAGGCGCGCGCGCAGCTTGCGCTCCACGATGAAGCACTCGGGCGCCTTGATGTCCTCCAGGTTGATGCCGCCGAACGTGGGCTCGAGCGCCGCGATGATCTCGACCAGCTTTTCGGGATCGCGCTCGTTCACCTCGATGTCGAAGCAGTCGATGCCGGCGAACTTCTTGAACAGCACCGACTTGCCTTCCATCACGGGCTTGGCGGCGAGCGGCCCGATGGCGCCCAGGCCGAGCACCGCGGTGCCGTTGGTGATCACCGCGATCAGGTTGGCGCGCGAGGTGAGGCGCATGGCCTGCGCCGGATCGCGCACGATCTCCTCGCAGGCGGCCGCCACCCCGGGCGAATAGGCGAGCCCGAGGTCGCGCTGGTTGGTGAGCTGCTTGGTGGGAAGGATCGAGATCTTCCCGGGACGAGGATGGCTGTGATACTCGAGGGCGTTCGCCTTCAGCTGCTCGTCCACATCATTCTCCTCGACTCGGGTAAAAATTATAGCAACCCGTCCGTATAATCCCCCGCTCTTCCCGGCGCGCGCCTTGACCCCTTCCCGCCTGCTGGCGGCGCACCGCGCCGCCGACATCGAGCCCTTCCACGTGATGGACGTGCTGGCGCGCGCGCAGGCGCTCGAGGCCGCGGGCCGCCGCGTGGTGCACATGGAGATCGGCGAGCCGGACTTCACCGCGCCGCCCGCCTCGAGGAAGCGACGCATCGGCTCGAGGTGCGCGCCCGATGACGTCAGCTCGCCGAAGGCGTCGGTCTCGGCCGTCAACACCGGTCGCAGGTCTCCGAGCGACAGGTCGACCACGCGCTTGACCGCTGCGACCGATGCGGCCGGCATGCGCGCGACACGACGAGCGAGGGCCATGACGATGCGTTCGATCTCGTCGCCGGCGTACAGCCCAGTGAGCCAGCCGATGGCGAGCGCCTCGGTGGCGTCGACGTCGCGCCCGGTGAGCATGATCTCGAGGGCCCGATCCCGCCCGAGCAAGCGGGGCAACCTCGACGTCCCGCCGGCTCCGGGCAAGATGCCCATGGGCACCTCTGGTTGACCGATGATCGTTCGTGGCGTGCCGTAGCGGAGGTCGAGCGCCGAGA
>DATFEJ010000209.1:0-9269 GCA_035251235.1 Burkholderiales bacterium | reverse complement strand
CGGCTGGCCGCCGGGCTCGACGCGAAGGGCGCCTTGACCCGCCAGGCGATCGAGCGCGGCGCGGCGGCGCTGCGCCGGTTCGGTGAACGGCTGCGCGGCATGCCCTCCTCGGCGGTGCGCGCGGTCGGCACCAACACCCTGCGCAAGGCGGGCAACGCCGCCGTCGTCGAGGAGCGCTTCGCCGAGGCGCTCGGCCACCCGATCGAGGTGATCGCCGGGCGCGAGGAGGCGCGCCTGATCTACCTCGGCGTCGCGCACTCGATGCCGCCGGCGCCGCACCGGCGCCTGGTGATGGACATCGGCGGCGGCTCCACGGAGTTCGTCATCGGCGCCGGGCTCGAGCCGCAGCTCACCGAGTCGCTGTACATGGGGTGCGTGAGCTACAGCCTGAAGTACTTCGCGGACGGGCGCATCGACAAGCCGCGCTTCAAGGCCGCGGAGCTCGCCGCGCGCCAGGAGCTGGCCGGCATCGCGCTCGCCTACCGCGCGCTCGGCTGGCAGGAGGCGGTGGGCTCCTCGGGCACGGCGCGCTCGATCGAGACCATCCTGCGCGAGAACGGCTTCGCCGCGCAGGGCATCACGCGCGAGGCCGTCGAGCGCCTGCGCAGCCTGCTCGTCAAGCACGAGCGCGCCGATCCCGATCGCATCGCCGGGCTGCGCGCCAATCGAGCCCCGGTGCTGCCTGGCGGGCTCGCCATCCTGGGCGCGGTGCTCGACGAGCTGGGCGTGGAGGAAATGGCGGTGTCCGACGGCGCGCTGCGCCACGGCGTGCTGTACGACCTGCTGGGCCGGGTGCAGCACCGCGACATGCGTGCCGCGACCGTGGCGCAGTTCGGCCGCCGGTACCACGTGGACGCGCCGCAGGCCGAGCGCGTGCGGCGCCTGGCGCTCACCATCTACGACGCGTTGTTCCCGGGCCGCGAGCGCGAGGACGACGCCGACCGGCAGTTGCTGGATTGGACGGCGCAGCTGGCGGAGGTCGGCCTGTCGATCGAGCACGCGCAGTACCACAAGCATTCGGCGTACGTGCTGCAGAACGCCGACATGCCGGGCTTCTCGCGCATGGAGCAGCAGCGCCTGGCGCGCATCGTGCTCGCGCACCGCGGCAAGCTGCGCAAGATGCAGGATGCCGGCCTGGAAGGGGCCGACTGGCCGCTGGTGTTCGCGCTGCGGCTCGCGTCGCTCATCCTGCGCCGGCGCACCGACGTCAAGCTGCCGCTGCTGCGCGTGGCGGGCGACGAGAGCGGGTTCGAAGTGGAGCTGGCGCAGTCCTGGCTCGACGACAATCCGCTGTCCGCCGCGGCCCTGGAGGACGAGGCCGGCCACTGGAAGTCGGTGGGCATGAAGCTCACCGTCAGCGGCCTCTCGGACAAGAAGGTGTCGGTGCTGGCCCGCGGCTAGAGCAGGTCCGGCGCGGCGACGGCGCGCACCACCACCTGCGCCTCGTCGCCGCGCACGCGGTTGGTGATCCACCACAGCCCGCCCTTCTTCACGCTCCAGGGGGCCTCGGCCCCGGAGACGAGAAAGGCCGCCGCGTGGCCGAGGTCCGGCTGGTGCCCGACCACCACCACGGCGCTCTTGCGCTCCGGCCACTCGGCCGCCGCGAGGATGTCGCGCACGCGCGCGCCCGGGGCGAGGACCGGCAGCGTCCGGCAGGGCACGCCCAGCGCCCGCGCGGTCTCCTGCGCGCGCCGCGCGGGGCTGGCCAGCACGAGGAACTTCTCCGGCAGGCGCTGCAGCAGCCAGGCGGCCATGCGCGCGGCGTGTTTCTGGCCTTTGGGGGTGAGCCGCCGCTCGAGGTCGGGGCTGCCGTCCTCGGCTTCGGCGTGGCGCCAGAGAATCAGGTCCATCTTCAGTTAAAATCCCGGCTTCGTTCCATCAGGCGCGTAGCTCAGCTGGTTAGAGCACTACCTTGACATGGTAGGGGTCGTTGGTTCGAGTCCAATCGCGCCTACCAACATCTTGCCAAACATCAAGCTCCCTGACGGCTCGGTGAAGTCCTTCCCGGGCCCGGTCACGGTCGCCGAGGTCGCCCAGTCCATCGGGGCGGGGCTGGCGCGCGCCGCGCTCGCCGGCAAGGTCGACGGCAAGCTGGTCGACACCAGCTATCGCATCGAGGGCGACGCCGCGCTCGCCATTGTCACCGATCGCGACCCCGAGGGACTGGACATGATCCGGCACTCCACGGCGCACTTGCTCGCGCAGGCGGTGAAGGAGCTTTTTCCCGAGGCGCAGGTGACCATCGGGCCGGTGATCGAGAACGGCTTTTACTACGACTTTGCCTACAGGCGCCCGTTCACGCCCGAGGACCTCGCGGCGATCGAAAAGCGCATGAGCGAGATCGCCAAGCGCGACCTGCCCGTGCACCGGCGCGAGATGCCGCGCGACGAGGCGGTGAAGTTCTTCCGCGACCAGGGCGAGGTCTACAAGGCGGAGATCATCGCCTCGATCCCCGAGAAGGACGCGATCTCGCTCTACGGCCAGGGCGACTGGGTGGACCTGTGCCGCGGGCCGCACGTGCCCTCCACCGGCAAGCTCAAGGTGTTCAAGCTGATGCGCGTCGCCGGCGCCTACTGGCGCGGCGACTCGAAGAACGAGATGCTCCAGCGCATCTACGGCACCGCCTGGGCGAAGAAGGAGGACCAGGACGCGTACCTGAAGATGCTCGAGGAGGCCGAGAAGCGCGACCACCGGCGCCTGGGGACGCAGCTCGACCTCTTCCACATGCAGGACGAGGCGCCCGGCATGGTGTTCTGGCATGCCAAGGGCTGGACGCTGTGGCAGCAGGTCGAGCAGTACATGCGCCGCGTGTACCGCGACAACGGCTACATGGAGGTGCGCGGGCCGCAGATCCTCGACAAGAGCATCTGGGAGAAGACCGGCCACTGGGAGAACTACCGCGAGCACATGTTCACCACGGCCTCGGAGAACCGCGACTATGCGGTCAAGCCGATGAATTGCCCGGGCCACATCCAGATCTACAACAAGGGCGTGCGCAGCTACCGCGACCTGCCCTACCGGCTGGGCGAGTTCGGCGCCTGCCACCGCAACGAGCCCTCGGGCGCGTTGCACGGCCTGATGCGGGTGCGCGGCTTCACGCAGGACGACGGCCACATCTTCTGCACCGAGGACCAGATCCTGGAGGAGTGCGTCCAGTACACCGCGCTCCTGCAGGCGGTGTACGCGCGCTTCGGCTTCACCGACATCATCTACAAGATCGCCACCCGCCCCGCGAAGCGCATCGGCGACGACGCGGCCTGGGACAAGGCCGAGCGCGCGCTCATCGCGTCGCTGGAGCGCTCCGGGGTGAAGTTCGAGATCTCCCCGGGCGAGGGCGCCTTCTACGGCCCCAAGATCGAGTATTCGCTCAAGGATGCGATCGGCCGCGTCTGGCAGTGCGGGACCATGCAGGTGGACTTCTTCATGCCGGAGCGCCTGGGCGCGCAGTACGTGGGCGAGGACAACGCGCGCCACGTCCCGGTGATGCTCCACCGCGCCATCGTCGGGTCCCTGGAGCGCTTCCTCGGCATCCTCATCGAGCACTTCGCGGGGGCGTTCCCGCTGTGGCTCGCGCCCGAGCAGGTGGTGGTGATGAACATCTCGGAGCACCAGGCGGACTACGCGAAGTCCGTGGCGCAGGCCTTGCGCGAGGCGGGTTTTCGAGCGTCGGAAGATTTGCGAAACGAGAAAATTTCTTATAAGATTCGCGAACATAGCTTGCAGAAGCTCCCCTACCAGCTGGTGGTGGGAGACAAGGAAAAGCAGGCTGGAACGGTGGCCGTGCGCACGCGCGGCGGTGAGGATCTCGGCGCCATGGCGCTGGGTGCCTTCATCGCACGCCTCCGCAACGAGGCGAGCGCGTAAGCAGCACGGCCGGTTTTTTTGACGAACAGAGGAGCTGTCACCCATCGCACTCGAGAGATCGCAGCGCATCAACGGGGAGATCACCGCACCGCAGGTGCGGCTGGTCGGTGAGCAGGGAGAGCAGCACGGCATCGTGGCCGTTGCCGAGGCGCTGCGCATGGCGGAAGAGCAGAACGTGGACCTGGTGGAGATCGCGCCCATGGCGGTGCCGCCGGTCTGCAAGCTGATGGACTACGGCAAGTTCCGCTATCGCGAGCAGAAGAAGGCGCACGAGGCGAAGCTCAAGCAGAAGCAGATCCAGGTCAAGGAGATCAAGTTCCGCCCCGGCACCGACGAGGGCGACTACAAGATCAAGCTCGGCAAGCTGATCCAGTTCCTCGAGGACGGCGACAAGGCCAAGGTGACGCTGAGGTTCCGCGGACGCGAGATGGCGCATCAGGAGTTCGGCGTGCGGCTGCTCGAGCGGGTGAAGGCGGACCTGGAGGCGGTCGGCATCGTCGAGCAGTTTCCGAAGCTCGAAGGCCGGCAGATGGTGATGGTGCTGGCGCCCAAGAAGAAGGGCGTGCCGCCCAAGGCGAAGCCGAAGGTTGCGAAAGACGCGAAGGAAGCGAAGGAAGCGAAGGAAGCGAAGGAAGCGAAGGAATCGAAGCCGAAGAAGGAAGCAAGCCCGAAACCCGCTGCGGCGACCTAGGGGTCGCCGCAGCCTCACAAGTGATGGCCGCGGCTTCAAGCGCCCGCATGGCGGGCCGCCCGGCGTCAAGCTAAAAGAGAAGGAGCACGATCGTGCCCAAGGTGAAGTCGAAGAAGTCCGCCGCCAAGCGGTTCAAGGTCCGCGCTTCCGGCAGCATCAAGCGCTCGCAGGCCTACATGCGCCACATCCTCACCAAGAAGTCCACGAAGAGGAAGCGCCATTTGCGCGGCACTACCGAGGTGCACGCCACCAACAAGCGGGCAGTGCGCGCCATGCTGCCCTACTCGTCGTAAGGAGCGCGCCATGCCAAGAGTCAAGCGTGGGGTCACGGCGCGCGCGCGCCACAAGAAGGTCCTGAAGCAGGCCAAGGGCTTCCGCGGCCGCCGCGGCAACGTCTACCGCGTCGCCAAGCAGGCGGTGATGAAGGCCGGGCAGTACGCCTACCGCGACCGGCGCAACCGCAAGCGCACCTTCCGCGCGCTGTGGATCGCGCGCATCAATGCCGCCGTGCGCGAGCTCGGCATGAGCTACTCGGCGTTCATGGCCGGGCTGAAGCGCGCCAACATCGAGATCGACCGCAAGGTGCTCGCCGACCTGGCGGTGGCCGACAAGCCGGCCTTCGCCAAGATCGCCGGCCAGGTGAAGGCCAGCCTCGCTCACTGACCCCGGCGCGAGAGCCGCGGGGATGGAAGAGCTCGAGCGCATCGTCGAGCGCGCGCACGCCGCGTTCCGGGCGGCCGGGGATCCGGCTGCGCTGGAAGACGCCAAGGCGCGCTTTCTGGGCAAGTCCGGCGAGCTGAGCGCACAGCTGAAGGGCCTGGGCGCGCTCGCGCCCGAGGCGCGGCGCAGCGCCGGGGCGCGCATCAACGCCGCCAAGGACGAGATCGAGCGGGCGCTGGAGGCGCGCCGCGCGCAGCTCGCGGACTCCCGGCTGCAGGCGCGCCTCGCCGAGGAGGCGATCGACGTGACCCTGCCGGCGCGCGGGCGCGGCCGCGGCGGTGTGCACCCGATCACGCGCACCTGGCAGCGCATCGAGGCCATCTTCGGCTCGATCGGCTTCGACGTCGCCGACGGGCCGGAGATCGAGAACGACTGGTACAACTTCACCGCGCTCAACAACCCCGAGAACCACCCGGCGCGCTCGATGCAGGACACGTTCTACGTCGACCTGAAGGATGGCAAGGGAAAGGACGGCGGTCTACCGCTTCTCTTGCGCACGCACACGAGCCCCATGCAGGTGCGTTACGCGCGCATGCACAAGCCGCCGATCAAGGTGATCGCGCCGGGGCGCACCTACCGCGTGGATTCGGACGCGACGCATTCGCCCATGTTCCACCAGGTCGAAGGCCTGTGGATCGACGAGGACGTGAGCTTCGCGGATCTCAAGGGCGTATACACGGACTTCCTGCGCCGCTTCTTCGAGTCCGACGCCCTGCAGGTGCGCTTCCGCCCCTCCTACTTTCCGTTCACCGAGCCCTCGGCCGAGATCGACATGCAGTTCGGCAGCGGGCCGCTGCGCGGGCGCTGGCTGGAGATCTCCGGGGCGGGCCAGGTGCATCCGGCCGTGGTGCGCAACTTCGGGCTCGATGCCGAGCGCTACATCGGCTTCGCCTTCGGCTCGGGACTCGAGCGGCTCACCATGCTGCGCTACGGCATCGACGACCTGCGCCTGTTCTTCGACGGCGACCTGCGGTTCCTGCGCCAGTTCGCATGAACGTCCCCGAGCTCTGGCTGCGCAGCTTGTGCAATCCGCCCATGAAGACGGAGCGGCTCGCGCACCTGCTGACCATGTCGGGCCTGGAAGTCGAGGCCTGCACGCCGGCGGCGCCGCCCTTTTCCGGAGTGGTGGTGGGCGAGATCCTGTCGGTCGAGCGGCACCCGAACGCCGACAAGCTCGCGGTGTGCACCGTGAATGCGGGCCGCGAGAGGCTGCAGGTCGTGTGCGGGGCGCCGAACGCGCGCGCGGGACTCAAGGCGCCGCTCGCGCTCGTGGGCACGCAGCTCGGCAGCCTGCAGGTGAAGGCGGCGATGGTGCGCGGCGTCGAAAGCCGGGGCATGCTGTGCTCGGCGCAGGAGCTCGGGCTTTCCGAGGACCATTCGGGCCTGCTCGAGCTGCCGGCGCAGGCGAATGCCGGGCAGGACCTGCGCAGGCTTCTCGACCTCGACGAGCAGGTGTTCACGTTCAAGCTCACGCCCAACCGCGCCGATTGCCTCTCGATCCTGGGCATCGCGCGCGAGGTCTCCGCCATCACCGGCGCCGCGCTCAAGGCGCCGGCAGTCAAGCCGGTTGCGGCCCGGAGCAAGGCGCGCCACCCGTTCCGCATCACCCACGCGGAGGGCTGCGGCCGCTTCGCCGGCCGCATGATCCGCAATGTCGATGCCGGCGCGCCGACGCCGGCCTGGATGCGCCAGCGCCTGGAGCGCGCCGGGCAGCGCTCCATCTCGGCGCTGGTGGACGTGACCAACTACGTGATGCTCGAGCTAGGACGGCCGCTGCACGTCTACGACCAGGACAAGCTGCGCGGGGCGATCGACGTGCGCTGGGGCCACAGGGGCGAGAGGGTGCTGCTGCTGAACGGGCAGGAGCTGGAAGTCGACCCGACCGTGCTGTGCATCGCCGACGATTCCGGGCCGATCGGCCTGGCCGGCATCATGGGCGGCGAGAGCACCAAGGCGGAGGCCGGCACGAAGAACATCTTCCTCGAGTCGGCGTTCTTCCACCCGGACGCGATCGCCGGGCGCGCGCGGCGCTTCAATTTCGCGAGCGACGCCTCGCACCGCTTCGAGCGCGGCGTGGACTTCGACAACAACGTGCAGGGCATCGAGCGCGCCACGCAGCTGATCCTCGAGATCTGCGGCGGCGAGCCGGGACCGACGGTGGACCTGGTCAAGCGCCTGCCCAAGAGGAGGCCGGTGCGCATGCGCGTGGCGCGCGCGCAGAAGGTGATCGGCATGCCCATCTCCGAGAAAGAGATGGCGCATGCGTTTGCCCGCCTGCGGCTGCCCGTGCGTCGCGCCAAGGGCGCATTCAGCGTCACGCCCCCCTCGTACCGGTTCGACCTGCAGATCGAGGAGGACTTGATCGAGGAGGTCGCCCGCTTGCATGGCTTCGACCGGATCCCGACGCATCCGCCGCGCGCGCGCGCCGCCATGGCGGCCCTGCCCGAGGCCCGGCGCTCGCTGCACGCGCTGCGCGAGCGCCTCGCGGCCTGTGACTTCCAGGAGGTCGTGAACTTCAGCTTCGTCGAACCGGCCTGGGAAGCCGATTTCTGCGGCGGACCGCAGCCCATCCGGCTGCTCAACCCGATCGTCAGCCAGCAGTCGCTGATGCGCACGTCGCTCCTCGGGGGGCTGATCGCCAATGTGCGCTACAACGTGGCGCGCAAGCTCGAGCGCGTGCGCGTGTTCGAAGTCGGCCGGGTCTACCTGCGCGACAGCGGACACCCGGACGGCCTGCTCGAGGTCGGGGGGGTGCGCCAGCCGGTGCGCATCGCGGCGGCTGCTTATGGCCCGGCATGGGAGGACCAATGGGGTGTGCCGCGCCGCCCCGTCGATCTGTTCGATCTGAAGGCGGACCTTGAGGCGCTGGCCGCGCCGCTGCACCTGCGCTACGAGGCGGCCGGGCACCCCGCCTTTCACCCCGGCAGGTCGGCGCGGGTGTATCTGCGGGACCAGGAGATCGGCTGGCTCGGGGAGCTCCACCCGCGATGGCAGCAAAAATACGAGCTTTCCCAGAGCGTTGCGATGTTCGAGGTGGATGGTGCTGCAGTGCAGGAAATTCCACTTCCGGCCCCCGTGCTGCCTTCCAGGTTCCCGCCGGTAACGCGCGACATCGCATTGTTAGTGAACACTGACATCAGCGCAGACGCCCTTCTGGCCGTGGCCATGGCGGAAAAGCCTGCCATCGTGCAAAGCGTGCGACTGTTCGATTTGTACCAGGGTCCGAACCTGCCCGGAGGGAAAAAAAGCCTTGCTTTCCGGGTAGTTATGCAAGATACTGAACGAACCCTCACGGATGCGGAGGCCGACGCGGCGCGCGATGCGCTGGTCGAGCTGTGGGGACGTCGTTTCAGCGCGACACCCCGCGTATAAATAAAGAAATCAGGGAGTTGTGATGACTTTGACCAAGGCTGAGCTGGCCGATCTATTGTTCGAGAAGGTCGGCCTGAACAAGCGCGAGGCCAAGGACATGGTCGAGGCCTTCTTCGAGGAGATCCGCGGCGCCTTGGAGCGGGGGGAGAGCGTCAAGCTGTCCGGCTTCGGCAACTTCCAGCTTCGCGACAAGCCGCAGCGCCCGGGCCGCAACCCCAAGACCGGCGAGGAAATTCCTATCAGCGCCCGCCGCGTGGTCACCTTTCACGCCAGCCAGAAGCTGAAGGCAATGGTGGAGAAGGCGCGCCATGGAAAGCCGCAGCCCCAGCAAGAAAGCTGACCTGCCGCCGATTCCGGCGAAGCGCTACTTCACCATCGGTGAGGTCAGCGAACTGTGCGGCGTGAAGCCCCACGTCCTGCGCTACTGGGAGCAGGAGTTCACGCAGTTGAAGCCGGTCAAGCGCCGGGGAAACCGGCGCTACTACCAGCACCACGAGGTGCTGCTCATCCGCCGCATCCGCGAGTTGCTGTACGAGGAAGGATTCACCATCAGCGGCGCACGCAATCGCCTGGACAACGCCGCGCTCGGCGCGGAGGAGCGCGCCGCCCCGGCGCCGCGGCC
>DATFEJ010000166.1:0-5005 GCA_035251235.1 Burkholderiales bacterium | reverse complement strand
CGCACGCGCTCGTCATGCTGCACGGGGCGAAGGTGGTGCCCGGCACGGTGCTCGGCCTGCCGGCGGGCAAGCGCACGCGCGGCCACCGCTTCCTCGCCAGGGGCTGGATCGCGCTGCGCGAGGCCGAGGCCTACGAGGCGCAGCTGCGCGACGAGGGGCGCGTGATCGCCAGCTTCGAGGCGCGCCGCGCGGAAATCGACCGCCTGCTCGTGGCGGCGGCGCTCGCGCAGCGCGCGACGCTCGGCGAGTACGCCGCGCTGCTCGACGAGGTGACGGCGCTGGTCGAGCAGCCGAGCGTGTACGTCGGCGCCTTCGACCCGGCCTTCCTCGACGTGCCGGCCGAGTGCCTGGCGCTCACCATGCGCCAGAACCAGAAGTACTTCCCCCTGTACGACGCGCGCGGCGCGCTGCAGGCGAAATTCCTCATCGTCTCCAACATGGCGGTCGCCGATCCGCGGCACATCGTCGGCGGCAACGAGCGCGTGGTGCGCCCGCGGCTGCAGGACGCGCGCTTCTTCTACGACCAGGACCGCAAGAGCCGGCTCGAGGAGCGCGTGCCGCAGCTCGCGCGCGTCGTGTTCCACCACAAGCTCGGCAGCCAGCTCGACCGCGTGCAGCGCACGAAGATCCTCGCCGGCATCATCGCGCGCGAGCTCGGCGCGAGCGACATGCTGGCCGAGCGCGCGGCGGAGCTGTCCAAGGCGGACCTGCTCACGGGCATGGTGGGCGAGTTTCCGGAGCTGCAGGGCGTCATGGGCCGCTACTACGCGCTGCACGACGGCGAGCCGGCCGAGGTGGCGCGCGCGATCGAGGCGCACTACCGGCCGCGCTTTGCCGGCGACGCGCTGCCCGAAGAGCCGGTCGGTTGCGCGGTGGCGCTCGCCGACAAGCTCTACCAGCTGGCCGGGCTGTTCGGCATCGGCCAGCAGCCGACCGGCGAGAAGGATCCCTACGGCCTGCGCCGCGCGGCGCTCGGCGTGATCCGCATCCTGGTCGAGCGCGCGCTGCCGGTATCGCTGCATGTGCTGGTGAAGGCGGCGTACGACGTGCTGCCCAAGGACATCGGCCAGGCCCACGCGGAGGTCGAGACGTTCGTGTTCGATCGCATGCGCGGCTACCTTGCGGAGCGCGGCTATGCGGCCACCGAGGTGGAGGCGGTCCTCAGCCGGGCCTTCGTGCGCCTGGACCAGGTGCCCCGGCAGCTCGACGCCGTGCGCGCGTTCGCCAAGCTGCCCGAAGCGCCGAGCCTCGCGGCGGCCAACAAGCGCATCGCCAACATCCTCAAGCAGGCCGAGGGCATTCCGCCCGAGTACGATGCGGCGCTGTTCACGCAGGCCGAGGAGCGCGCGCTCGCCGAGGCGTTCGCCGCGCTGCAGCCCGGGTTCGAGGGCGCGTTCAAGGCCGGCGACTACGCCGGCGCGCTCAAGGCGCTGGCCGCGCTGAAGGCGCCCGTGGACGCGTTCTTCGACAAGGTGCTGGTGATGGACAAGGACGATAGCGTGCGGCGCAACCGCATCGGCTTCCTCGGCAAGCTGCACGCGACCATGAACCGCGTCGCCGATCTCGCCAAGCTCGCGGCATGAAGCTGGTGGTCTTAGACCGCGACGGCACCATCAACCACGACAGCGACCAGTACATCAAGTCGCCTGCCGAGTGGAAGCCCCTCAAGGGCAGCCTCGAAGCCATCGCACGGCTCACGCAGGCCGGCTACCGCGTCGTGGTGGCCACCAACCAGTCGGGCATCGCGCGCGGGCTGTTCGACACCGCCACGCTCAACGCCATCCACGACGCCATGCAGCGCGCCGTGCACCAGGCGGGCGGGCGCATCGACGCCATCTTCTTCTGCCCGCACGCGGACGAGTCCGGGTGCCAGTGCCGCAAGCCCAGGCCCGGCATGCTGCTCGAGATCAGCCGGCGCATGAACGTGCCGCTCGCCGGCGTGCCGATGGTGGGCGACGCGCTCCGGGACCTGCAGGCCGCCGCGGCCGCCGGCGCCCGCCCGGTGCTCGTGCTGACCGGCAAGGGCCGCAAGACCCGCGCCGCGGGCGGGCTGCCGCCCGGCACCGAGACCTACCCGGACCTCGCCGCCTTCGCCGCCCAGCTTGCGCCATGACCGTGCTGCGCTCGGTGCTGTTCGCCCTGGCGCTCGTGCTCGTCACCCCGCCGTACGCGATCGTCGCCCTGCTCAGCTTCCCGCTGCCGCGCATGGCGCGCTACCGGCTCATCTCCGCCTGGTCGCGCCTGGTCGTGTGGCTTGCCTGGTGGATCTGCGGCATCCGCTGGAAGATCGAGGGGCGGCGCCACCTCCCGGACGAGCCTGCGGTGATCCTGTCCCAGCACCAGTCGGCCTGGGAAACGCTCGCCTTCCAGGAGATCTTTCCGCCGCAGGTGCTGGTGCTCAAGCGCGAGCTGCTGTGGATCCCTTTCTTCGGCTGGGGCCTCGCGCTCATGAGCCCGATCGCGATCAACCGCGCGCGCGGCATGGCGGCGCTCCGGGAGATGGCGCGCCAGGGGCGCGAGCGGCTCGCGCAGGGCTTCTGGGTGGTGATCTTCCCCGAGGGCACGCGCGTGGCGCCCGGCGAGAAGCGCGCCTACCACCAGGGCGGCGCGTGGCTCGCGGTGAGCTGCCGCGTCCCCGTCGTACCCGTGGCGCACAATGCCGGGCGCCTGTGGCCGCGCAACGCCTTCCTCAAGCGCGCGGGGACCGTCACGGTGCGCATCGGTCCGCCGATCGCCACGCTCGGCCGGGAACCGAAGGACGTGATCGCCGAGGCGCGGGCCTGGATCGAGGCCCAGCAGCCGACGCTGTAGACTGGCGCCACCATGAGACTCCTGCACACCATGCTGCGGGTCGGCGACCTGCAGCGCTCCGTCGACTTCTATACCCAGGTGCTCGGCATGAAGCTGCTGCGCACCACCGACCGCCCGGAGCAGAAGTACTCGCTCGCCTTCGTCGGCTACGACGCCGAGGACCGCGCTTCGGTGCTCGAGCTCACCTACAACTACGGCGTGGACAGGTACGACCTGGGCTCGGCCTACGGCCACATCGCCATCGAGGTCGATGACGCGGCCAGGACCTGCGAAGCGGTGCGCGCCAAGGGCGGCAAGGTGACGCGCGAGGCGGGCCCGGTGAAGGGCGGCACGACGGTCATCGCCTTCGTCGAGGATCCGGACGGCTACAAGATCGAGTTCATCCAGCGCACGAAATGAAAAAGGGCGCCGCAAGGCGCCCTTTCGCGCTGGCGGCCTGCCGGCTCAGCCGGCCTTGATCACCCCGCACGCAAGGCGCGCGCCGGCGTTGCCGGTGGGCTGCGTCTTGTAGTCGTCGGGATCGGCGTGCACGATCACGCCGCGGCCGATGATGCTCGCCGGCCCCGGCGTGACGGTGATGATGTCCATGTCCACCGTCAGCTTGGCGCGCCCCTTGGCGTCGGCCTTGAGGCTCGGCAGGTCGCCGGCGTGGCGCTCCATGCCCTGGCCGTGCGGCTTGCCGTAGGGGTTGAAGTGGCCCTTGGCGCTCATGCCGTCCCCGGAGCTGCAGTCGCCCACCTCGTGGATGTGCAAGCCGTGCACCCCGTTGGGCTTGAGGTTGATCACCTGCACCGTGACGCGCACCTTGTCGCCGATCTGCTCGAAGGTGACCTCGCCCACGGTCTTGTTCCCCTTGGTCGCCGCCAGTCCCGCGGTGGCGCGCGGCGTGTCTTGCGACGTCATCGTCTGGCAGCCCGCCAGGACAAAGACCGATGCCAATGCCAGTGCAATTGCCGTTCTCATGTTGTCGTTTCCTCCGGTGGGGATGCCTCCGGATTGTACGCGCCGCCCTTCCCCGCGCTCAACCGCGATGCGAAATGGTGCGCCGCGCAATGCGCGCGTAGTCCTGCGGCGCGAGGTTCTCCGGGCGCAGGCCGGGGTCCACGCCAAGCGCGGCCAGGTCGGCGGCCGACATGCCGAGCGCGTTGCGCAGGGTCTTGCGCCGGGCGCTGAACGCGGTGCGCACCAGGTCCGCGAAGCCCGGCGCGTCGCGGTCCAGGGGCTCGGCGAGCGGCGCCATGCGCACCACGGCCGATTCCACCTTCGGCGCAGGGCGGAAGGCGCCGGCCGCGACCCGAAAGAGCATCTGCATGCGAAAGCGCGCCTGCAGCATCACCGACAGGCGCCCGTAGTCCGGGGTCGAGGGCGGCGCCACCATGCGCTGCACCACTTCGAGCTGCAGCATGCAATGCACGTCGCGCAAATGCGCGGCGTGCTCCGCCAGGCGAAACAGGATCGGCGTGGAGATGTTGTAGGGCAGGTTGCCGACGATGCGCGTCCCGGGCGGCAGCGCGGCGAAGTCGAAGGCGAGCGCATCCACGGCATGCACCTCGACGCCCTCGGCGCGCAGCGCCGCCGCCAGGTCGCGATCGATCTCGATCGCCTCGAACCGGCCGGCGCGCGCGCGCAGTGCCCGGGTGAGCGCGCCCTCGCCCGGCCCGATCTCGACCACGTGGTCCTGCGGACCGGGATCGACCGCGTCGATGATGCGCGCCACCACCCCCCGGTCGTGCAGGAAGTGCTGGCCGAAGCGCTTACGCGGCGCGTGCCAGCTTGCGCGCAAGCTTGAGCGCCTCGGCGAGGCTGCCGGCGTCCGCGCGCCCGCGGCCGGCGATGTCCAGCGCGGTGCCGTGGTCGACCGAGGTGCGCACGAACGGCAGGCCGAGCGTCACGTTGACCCCGCGCCCGAAGCTCGCGTACTTCAGCACCGGCAGACCCTGGTCGTGGTACATGGCGAGCGCGCAGTCCGCGCCCTCGAGCCGCGCCGGCACGAACAGCGTATCGGCGGGAATCGGCCCCTCGACGCGCAGCCCGAGCTTGCGCGCGCGCCGCAGCGCGGGCGCGATCACGTCGCGCTCTTCGGTGCCGAGGTGCCCCGACTCGCCCCCGTGCGGGTTGAGGCCGGCGACCAGGATGCGCGGCCGCCGGATGCCGAAGCGCGCGCGCAGGTCCGCGTCGAGCACGCGCAGCGTCG
>DATFEJ010000133.1:0-10472 GCA_035251235.1 Burkholderiales bacterium | reverse complement strand
GAGGCGGCTGGAGGCCGCCCGAGCCGCTCTGCAGGCGCCGGCACCCAAGGCGTCCAAGCGCCGCGGCGACGGCGACGGCGACGTCGAGGAAGAGTGGCGGGAAATCTAGGGCGCGCCGAGCCTTCACCGCGGGACACGCTGCCACTTCTTTGCGCCGCATGAACAGTTGCTGACATTCGCTCTAGCCCTTCGCCCGAAGATGCGGCGCTCGCAGACAAGACGGGCGCGATGCACGGGAAGGGGCGAGGATGGCCGCGAATGAGGCGCTGAACGATTTCGATTTCACCAGGCCGGAGGCGGCGCCAGGCGCGCCGCCGGCAAGCGCGAGTCTTTGGTGAGCGCGCTGACGACAGGCGCGACCGGCTTCTTTGGCGAGGAGCACCATTACGCCAGGCTGGCCGAGCGCGTGCGCGCGATGCCGGGGCGCGCCGCGCCCGTGCAGGTCTGGAGCTGCGCTTGCTCGACTGGTGAGGAACCCTACTCGGCCGCCATGGTGCTGCGCGAAGCTGGCTGCGCGGGAGAGATTCTCGCCACCGACGTCAACGCCACCACGCTAGCCGCGGCGCGGCGCGGCATTTTTGCGCTGGAGGCGGTGGCGCGGCTGGGACAGGAGCGGCAGCGCGCGCACTTCTTCGTGCGCGGTGAGGACGCCGGCGCAACCGTCGCGCTCGTGCGCACCGAGCTGCGCGCCATGGTGCGGTTCGAGCAGCGCAACCTGCTCGACGCGGAATGGACACCGGCCGGGCGCTTCGATTTCGTCTTCTGCCGGAACGCGATGACCGACTTCGACCGCGTCAGCCGGCGCCGGCTGCTCGACCGGCTCGCCGCGGTCATCGCGCCTGGCGGCATGCTGTTCCTCGGCCACGCCGAGGCCAGCGCGCTGGCGCATCCGGCTTTTGTGCCGTGCGGCAAGACCGCCTATCTGCACTGCGGGTCGAACCCGTAGGCGGGACACCCGCTCCTTGCATTGCCGACGGCTGACATTGGCTGACGCTTGGCTGGCCGAGGCAGTGAGACCATGAAGGCTTCCATGGGCCGCCTTGAGCCGAGGATGGGTTCAGCGCGCGCGCTTCGCGCGTCGCTGGCGCGGTGCGGCGGTCGGCTTTTTGCGCGGGGGTGCCGCGATCGCCAGTTTCTCCAGCCGGTAGCCGTGCTGATAGACGGCGCTCAGCCGCCAGCCGCCTTCCGGGTAAAGGCCCAGCTTGCTGCGCAGCTGGCTGGCGTGCGTGTCCACCGTCCGCGTGCTGACGTCGGCGCTGATGCCCCAGACCGTGTCGAGCAGGTAGGAGCGCGACAGCAGCCGCCCGATGTTGCGGAACAGCAGCGCCGCCATCTCGAACTCCTTCTGCGTCAGCTCGATGAGGTCGCCATCGCGAGTCAGGGTGCGGCCCTGGGTATCGATCGAAAAAGCCCCGGCCTCGATGGGTGCCTCGGCATCGCGCACCAATCCGCGCGCGCGGCGCAGCAGCGCGTCGACGCGCGCCAGGAATTCCAGGCGGCGCAAGGGCTTGGTGAGGTAGTCGTCGGCTCCGCTCTTCAGCGCGTGCACGATGTCTTCCTCCCGGTCGCGGCCGGTGGTGAACAGCACGGGCAGCGGATCGCGCACATGGCTGCGGATCGCCTGCAGCACCTCCTCGCCGCTCAGGTCCGGTACGCGCCAGTCCAGGATCACCAGGTCGTACGTGTCGCGCAGCACCGACTTCAGAATGGCCTGGCCTCGGTCGAACAGGCGACAGGCGAACCCTTGCGATTCGATCCAGTGCTGCAGCAGCTTCGCCTGGGAGGCGTCGTCCTCGAGCACGGCGATGCGCGGCGCACCCCCGGCCGGTCGCTGCGATCGCTGAGATCTCGTGCCCATCGGCTGCCCCCGTCGACCTATTCTACCGGCTGCGGCCGCAGGGCCGCGTCGTCATGAACCTAGATCGGACGCTCGTCCTGCACGTCGAAGACGACGCCAGCCAGCAGAGCCTCGTGCGCATCGCGCTCGAGCAGCTGGGTACCTGCCTTGTGCAGTCCGCGGGCGACGGCTTCGAGGCCTTGGCCATGGCGCGCGCGCAGTTGCCGCAGCTCCTGTTGCTCGACCTGCACCTGCCCGGGATGGACGGCGTCGCGACGCTGCGCAGCCTGCGCGCCATCGACGGGCTGCGCGAGGTGCCGGCGATCTTCCTCACCGCGGCCGGGCCCGGGCGTCTGGACGAGGAGATGCGCGCCCTGGGCGTGCGCGAGGTGCTGGGAAAGCCCTTCAGCCCCCGCCGGCTGGTGCAGACCGTGGCACGCGTGCTCGGCCCGGCGCCTGCATGAACGCACTTCCCTCCCGCGCCGGGCTGTAGCACCATGCACGGGGGCGGCTGAGAGGGCCTGGTGGCGGCGGATCCGAAGGATGTCAGGCGGCGAGCGGCCGCGCGATCGTCGCGCGGGCGGCCGACGCACGTTGGCAAGCGCGACCTGCGCGCGCGCGATCGCCACGTGCAGTTCGAGCTCGTCCAGGAGGCGCTGGGCATCGCCACCTGGATCTGGGATCTCGCACCGGACCTCGTGCGCTGGTATGGCGACGCCTCGCGGCTGCTTGGCCTGCCGCCGGGACGCTTCTCCGGGCGCTTCGCCGACTACCTTGCGCGGCTGCACCCCGAGGATGCGGAAAAGGCGAAGCAGCTCTACATCGACTGCATGAAGGGCCGCTCGCCGGAGTATCGCGCCGAAGAGCGGGTCATCTGGCCGGACGGCAGCGTGCACTGGCTGGAAACCTATGGGCGCGCCGAGTATGGCGCGGACGGCCGCGCCACCCGCATGGCCGGGGTGATCAAGGATATCAGCGCGGCCAAGCGCCAGGAGTCGGCCCGCGTGCGCGCCGAGCGGTTGCTGGCGCACGTGTTCGACGCCTCGCCCGAGTTCATCACCGTGGTGCGCGCCAGCGACGGCGCGTTCGTCGCCGCCAACGCGGCATTCGAGCGCATGACCGGCTATGGCGCCGAGGAGACCCGCGGCCGCACCGTCGACGAACTCAGGCTGTGGGCCGACCCGGTGGCGCGCGAGCGCTTTCGCGCCGACCTGCGCCGGGACGGCGCGGTGTACGAGCGGCCGATGATGCTGCGGCGGCGCGACGGCGCCGTCGTCCCGGGGATGCTGTCGGCTTCGCTGGTCGAGCACGAGGGGGAGCGGCTCACGGTCAGCGTGGTGCACGACATCTCCGAGCGCAAGCGCCACGAGGCCATGCTGATGAACATTGCGCGCGGCGTGTCGGCGGAACTCGGCGACGCGTTCTTCCAGTCGCTCGTCGAGCACCTGGCGCGCGAGCTGGAGGCCGATTTTGCGTTCATCGCCAAGCTGACCTATCCGGACCGGGGGCGGCTGCGCACGCTGGCGTTCGTCGCCGACGGGGCGAGCGCGCCGAACTTCGAGTACGCGGTCGAGGGCTCGCCGTGCGCAACGGGGCTGGAGCGGCGCGGCACGGTGATCTACCCGGCGCGCGTGGCCGAGCAGTTTCCGCGGGATGGCGGCCTGCAACGGCTCGGCATCCAGGGCTACATCGGCTCCGGCCTGCACGCTGCGGACGGCAGTGCCATCGGCGTGCTGGTGGTCATGCATCGCAAGCCCATCGAGCGCGCGCAGCTCTGGTCGTCGATGATCGAGATCTTCGCGGCGCGCGCGGCCGCCGAGATCGAGCGTGCGCGCGCCGAGCGACTGGTGCGCCGCACGAACGAGACGCTGGAGCAGACGGTGCGCGAGCGCACCGCCGAGCTGCAGGACGCCAACCGCGATCTCGAGAGCTTCAACTACTCGATCTCCCACGACCTGCGGCAGCCCCTGAACGCCATCACCGGCTTTGCCGAGCTGCTGCGCGATGCGGGCGCGGGCACCAGCGCGCGCCGGCGGCAGGAGTTCGTCAGGGAGATCGAAACGAACGCGGCACGCATGGAAGGGATGATCGGCGCGCTGATGCAGATGGCGCGCGCCGGGCGCGGGCCGCTGGAGAAGACGCAGGTCGACATGCGCGCGGTGGTCGACTCGGTGCTGCGCGAGCTGGGCGCGAGCGAGGCGCTCGACGCGATCGTCGAGGTCGGCGATCTGCCGCCGGCCCTGGGGGACGCGGTGCTGCTGCGCCAGGTGTGGAGCAACCTGATCGGCAACGCACTGAAATATTCGCGCGAGCAAGCGGCGCCCCGGGTGCGCATCTGGGGTGTGCGTTGCGGCGAGGGCATCGAATACGCCGTGAGCGACAACGGCGTCGGCTTCGACATGCGGCACGCCGAACGGCTGTTCGAGGCGTTCCAGCGCCTGCCCTCGGCGGCGTCCTTCGAGGGCAACGGCGTCGGCCTCGCCATCGTGCAGCGCATCGTGCGCCGCCACGGCGGGCGGCTTACCCCCGAGGCGGTGCCGGGGCAGGGCGCGACCTTCCGCTTCACGCTGCCCGCCTAGCCGGCCGCGAATTTGCATTGCATGACAATTTCCTGTCAACGCCTGCAGATTGCGGCGGGGTCGGTCGATAGACTGGCCGCATGCCTCGGCTGCTTGTCGTCTCTGTCTGCTGGTCGCTCGGGCTGCTCGCCTGCGCCGCACGGGTACCGCACAGCAGCGCGCAGGAAGTCGTCGCGCTGCACTGCGCGCGCGGCAGTGTCTCGGACTATCCGGACGCGCAATTGACGCTGGGCGCGCGCGGCCCGCGCGTCGTGCACGTGACCTTCGTCGGCTTCCGTCCGTCCCCAGGACGCGCCGAATGGAGCCTGCGGGACTGCCTGCGCACCGCGGTCAAGTTCGACGACTCGCAGGACATCGTGGCGAAGCTCTGGTACCGCGAGCCGCAGTTGCGCAGCCGGGAGGAGCCGCTGCCGCTCCATGGCGCATCCACGAAGCTGATGTACAGCGCCGCCACGAAGAAGATCGTGCTGCGCGCGCAGGACACGGCGGCGCAGTAGCGTCGGCCCTGCGCGCCTAGGAATCCTGCGGATCCTGCGGGTCCGGCGCGCGGTTGCCTTCCGGTACCCGGTAGTCCTCGGCCGCCCAGCGCCCGAGGTCGATCATCCGGCAACGCTCGCTGCAGAACGGCCGCCAGCGGTTCTGCGGGCCGTAGGCCGCAGGCGCGCCGCAGCGCGGGCAGGGGACGGTCCTTACAGGTTGCAGAAGGTCAGCTCGAAAGCGACGTCCCAGTCCGCGGCGCGTGGCTTGGGGTCGTCGCTCGTCTGCGTGAGAAAGCGGATGTTGAGCACGTACTTGTTGGCGCTGATCTCGGGCACGCAGTTTGCCGCCGGGTCGAGCCGAACGCGCAGCATCTGCGCGGTCTTGCCGCCCAGCATCTGCTGGTACGTGCCCAGCGGTGCCTGCAGGCGCTGCGGCTTGCCCGACTCGCGCAGGATGCGCAGGATGATGGCCGAGCCGTCGCGCACCGGAAACAGCGGCCCGGTCCAGGCCGCCAGCTGGCCGATGCGCTCCTCGGCGGGGCGGTGCAGCCAGAAGTGGTAGGAGGGCAGGTCGAACTCGCAGGCGCCGCCGGGAATGCCGGTGCGCTGCTTGATGGACATCAGCCAGTCGTTGTCGCGGATGTACTGGCCGATCTTGCCGGTCATGGAGAACAGGGCCGCCGCCGCCTGCTCGATGTCGCGCAGCACGTTGGCGAGCGCTTCCTCGGAGATCTCCGGGTTGTTGCGAAAGGACAGCAGCACCTGCTTCTGGCGCTCGAGCTCCTGCAGCAGGTCCGACTTCAGGTCCGCGCGGCTGGACACCTCGAGGATCTCGAACAGCGTGAGCAGCGCGACGTGATGGTCGAGCGGGTCCGTGCGCGCGATGAAATGGCGCGAGCGCTCGAACAGGTCCTCCAGCCGCAGGAGGGTTCGGATGCGCTCGTTGAGCGGGTACTCGTAGGTGATCACGCTCGCCCGGCGAAAATTTGCCGGATTCTGAGTGATTTGCGTGGCGATGACAAATTCATGGCGCGGCGCGCGCCAGCTCGAGGTAGCGTGCATGCAAGGCGGCGACCTGCTTGTGCAGTGCGTCAATCCCGCCGGAATTGTCGATCACGTCGTCGGCCGCCGCGAGTCGCGCGGCCCGCGGCATCTGCGCCGCGATGATGCGCCGGATCTCTTGCTCCGCGAGGCCGCTGCGGCGCCGGACACGAGCCGCCTGCAGCTCGGGCGCGCAATCCACGACCAGCACGCGGGCGACGCGGCGCCGGTAGTTGCCGGACTCGAGCAGCAGCGGCACCACGTGCACGACGTACGGCGCGCGCGCGGCCGCGATGCGACGCTCGGACTCGGCGCGGATGCGCGGATGCAGCACCGCTTCCAGTCGTGCCCGGGCCGCCGGGTCGGAGAACACCCGCGCGCGCACCTTGGCGCGGTCCATGGCGCCGGTGCCGTCGATATATTCGTCGCCGAGCACGCGGCGTACTTCGTCGATGGCGGCGCCGCCTGCCGCGGTCAGCTCGTGCGCGATGGCGTCGGTATCGACCACGGCGGCCCCCAACCGCGCGAATTCCTCGGCGGCGGCGCTCTTGCCGCTGCCGATGCCGCCGGTCAGGCCGACCACGAAGGGCATCAACCGAGGATCGGCAGCCAGCGGCGCGTGATGGGCTCGCCCCAGAAGAGCGCGATGAGTCCCGCGGCCGCGAGATACGGGCCGAAGGGAATGGGCCTCTCCCGGCCATGGCGCGCGAGCATGATCAGCGCGATGCCGACGGCGGCGCCGACCACGGACGACAGCAGGATCACCAGCGGCAGCTTCTGCCAGCCGAGCCAGGCGCCGATCGCGGCGAGCAGCTTGAAGTCGCCATAGCCCATGCCCTCCTTGCCGGTGGCGAGCTTGAACGCCCAGTACACGAGCCACAGGGACAGGTAGCCGGCGACGGCGCCGATCACCGCGGTCGGCAGGGGCACGAATACGCGCTCCAGGTTGAAGAGCAGCCCGGCCCACAGCAGCGGCAGCGTGATGTCGTCCGGCAGGAGCTGGGTGTCCAGGTCGATCACCGCCAGCGCGAGCATCGACCAGCCGAACAGCATGGCGCCGGCCGCCGCCGGCGACAGGCCGAAGCGCCAGGCGGCATACGCCGCGATCACTCCGGAGGCGATCTCGACCACCGGGTAGCGCGCCGAGATGCGCGCGGCACAGCCGGCACACTTGCCGCGCAGGAAGAGCCAGCTGAAGACGGGGATGTTCTCCTGCGCGCGCACACGCCGGCCGCAGGCCGGGCAGGCCGAGGCGGGAACGAACAGGTTGTAGCGGCCTTGGGCCGCTGACGCGGCCGGGGCGCCGGCGAGCTCGGCGCATTGCTCGCGCCACTCGCGCTCCATCATCTTGGGCAGGCGATGGATGACGACGTTCAGGAACGACCCGACGCACAGGCCGAGAACCAGCGCCACCCACGGCAGAACCGCTGGCTGGACCAGCCAGCTCTCGACCGCCATCTAGACGGCTTGGCCCATCTTGAAGATCGGCAGGTACATGGCGATCACCATGCCGCCGATGAGCGTGCCGAGCACCACCATGATCATCGGCTCCATCAGCGAGGAGAGCGCCTCCACGGCGTCGTCCACCTCGGCCTCGTAGAAGTCCGCGACCTTGCCGAGCATGGCATCCAGCGCGCCGGTTTCCTCGCCGATCGAGCACATCTGCAGCACCATGTTGGGGAACACGCCCGAGTTCTGCATCGCCATGGTGAGCGAGGTGCCCGTGGAGACTTCCTGCTGGATCTTCTTGGTGGCCGTGAGGTAGACGTGATTGCCGGAGGCGCCGCCGACCGAGTCGAGCGCCTCCACGAGCGGCACGCCGGCCGCGAACATGGTGGCGAGCGTGCGCGTCCAGCGCGCGATGGTGGATTTCAGCACCAGGTCGCCGAACACGGGCAGCTTGAGCATCAGCCGGTCCATGAAGATCTGCACCGGCACGGAACGCTTCCATGCCTCCAGGAAGCCGATCACGCCGCCGATGACCGCGGGGAAGATGATGTACCAGTTGGCCACGAACCAGTCGGAAATGGCCATCACCATCAGCGTCGGTGCCGGCAAGTCGGCGCCGAAGTTGGTGAACACCTCCTTGAACGCCGGGATGACGAAGATCATGATCACGGCGGTGATGATGAATGCCACCACGATGATGGCGATGGGATAGAACAGCGCCGACTTGATCTTCGACTTGATGGCGAGGATCTTTTCCTTGTAGACGGCCAGCCGCTCGAGCAGCGTTTCCAGGATCCCCGCCTGCTCGCCCGCGGCCACCAGGTTGCAGTACAGCGCGTCGAAGTACAGGGGGTGCTTGCGGAAAGCGGCGGCGAGCGCCGATCCCGTTTCGACCTCGGTCTTGATGTCGACGAGCAGGCGCATCACGGCGGGGTTGGAAGCGCCCTTGCTGACGATGTCGAAGGACTGCAGCAGCGGCACGCCCGCCTTCATCATGGTCGCCAGCTGCCGCGTGAACAGCGCAAGATCCTTCTCGGTGACCTTGCCGCCCCTGCCGATCTTCTGCTTCCTGACCTTCTGGACGACGATGCCCTGGCGACGCAATGTGGCGTTCACGGCTGCCTCGCTGACCGAGCGCAGCTCGCCACGGATCACCTTGCCGCCCTTGTCGCGGCCTTCCCAGGTGAAGTTGAATTCCTTGGGCCCGGCGGCCTTTGCCGCTGCCGTTGCCATAGCGCGTACCCCGATTCGGTTCCCGTCGCCGCGGGATAGGCTGACGATGATGCCCTGCGGCCCGTGTTTTGTAAAGCCTCAGGTTTCGCGTCTAACCGACTGACCTGAAAACATTTTGACCTTTCCGGGAGGCCTCCCTCAGACCCCTTCCGTGACCTCTTCCACAGCGCCCTGCGGCCGGAAGATGCGGACCGTTTTCACGCTCCTGCCCTGGGCGTGGACGATCTCCATCACCACGTCCGCGATCTTCACCGAGACGTCCGCCTCGGGGATGTCGCGCAGGTGCTCGAGGATCAGGCCATTCATGGTCTTCGGCCCCTCCGTGGGCAGCTCCAGCCCGAGCGCGCGGTTCACCTCGCGCACCGGCGTGGCGCCGTCGATCGACGCGCTGCCGTCTTCCGCCCAGGCGAGCGCCTGCGCCGAGGGCAGGGACGTGGTGAACTTGCCGATGATCTCCTCGATGATGTCCTCCAGGGTCACCAGGCCCATCAGCTCGCCGTATTCGTCCACCACCAGTGCGATGCGCTCCTCGTTCTCCTGGAAGTACTGCAGCTGCGCAAACACGGGCGTGGAAGACGGCACGAAGTAGGGCGGCACGAGCAGGGCCTCGATCTGCGGCTTGTCGAGCGTGCCGGCGAGCAGCGGCGCGAGTACCTTGCGCAGGTGCAGCACGCCGAGCACGTCGCCGCGCGCGTTGCCGAACACGGGCAGGCGCATGTGGTAGCTGGTGGCGAGATGGCGCGCGATGGCCGGCATGTCCTCGTCCAGCCTGATCGACTCGATGCGGGCGCGCGGCAGCATGATGTCCTGCACGGTGATGTCGGTGAGGTCGAACAGGTTGAGCAGGATGGTGACGTGCTTCCTCGGCATGAAGGCCGACGACTCGCGCACCAGCGTGCGGATCTCCTCGGGAGAGAGCCGCGGCGCCTCGCTCGCCTCCCCGGGCCGGACCCCGACCAGCCGCAGTAGCGGTCGGGAAAACAGGTTGACGAACCATATCGCGGGCGTGAGCAGCTGCTGCAGGGGCCCCAGGACGTAGGCCAGGGGCAGGGCGATGCGCTCGGGATAGGTGGCGCCGATCACCTTGGGCGTGATCTCGGAGAAGACGATGATCACGAAGGAGATGCCGAGCGTACTGACGGCATAGGCCATCCTGCCCTGGCCCACCAACTCGACCGCGATCACGCTGGCGAGCGTCGCGGCCGCGGCATTGACGACGTTGTTGCCGATGAGGATCGCGCCGAGCAGGCGGTCGGTGTGGCGCAGCAACGCGGCGGCGCGGCGGGCGCCGCCGTGGCCCTGCGCCACCATGTGCCGCAGGCGGTAGCGGTTCAGCGCCATCATGCTGGTCTCGGCGATGGAGAAGAAACCCGACATCACCAGGAGCAGCGCCAGCGCCGCCAGTTCCCAGAACAGCGGAACGACGTCCAGGTCAGCCACGCGCGAGAACGACTTCCAGCACGAAGCGGCTGCCGACGTAGGCGAGCAGCAGCAGCACGAACCCGGTCAGCGTCCAGCGCAGCGCCACGCGGCCGCGCCAGCCGTACAGGTGGCGCCCGGCGAGCAGCAGGGCGAAGGTCGCCCAGGAAATCAGCGCGAACAGCGTCTTGTGGTCGAACTGCAGCGGCCGGCCGAACAGCGACTCGGAGAACGCGATGCCGGTGGCCAGCGTGCACGTCAGCAGGACGAAGGCGGCGGCGATGATGCGGAACAGCAGCCGCTCGAGCGTGAGCAGCGGCGGCAGCGCGCCGAGGGGCCCGGCGAGCATCGCCGCGCCCTCGGCGCCGCGCTGGGCAGCGCTGCCGTGCAGCCGGCGCTCGAGCAGCGCCATCAGCAGCGCGTGCAGGATGGCGA
>DATFEJ010000367.1:0-29799 GCA_035251235.1 Burkholderiales bacterium | reverse complement strand
CGGGCGCGGGCGGCCGGGTCGCGCAGGCTGCGGCGAGCAGCGGCGCGAGCACGGCAAGTCGCCAGGCCTTCACGGCGACCTCCGGGCGAGCTCGGCGCGCCGCTCGATCTCGCGCACCATGCCCGTGAACTGCGCCTCGATCGCCGCGCGCATCAGCAGCTCGCCGAGCAGGGGCGGCAAGGCATCGGGCTCGATCAGCCCAGTCCAGCGCAGCGCGACCCAGCCGGCGCCCGCCGCCTCCAGGCGATAGCTGCCGTCCAGCCGCTTCAGATTGCCGCTCAACAGGCGCACGTCGACGGCGCCCGGCGGCCGCGCGGTCGCCAGCAGCGTGACGTCGAGCGGATAGGTAAAGACGAGAAAGCGGGACTCGCCGTGCTGCTCGACCACCAGGTCGCCGTTTCGGCGGGCGACGATGCGGCTGCTGCGCAAGCCGGGGACGAACTGCGCGAGCCGGTCGTAGTCGGTCACCGTGCCCCAGACCGTGGCGTGCAGCGCCTCGACCCGGGCATAGGCGCGCACCTCGACCGCGGCGCCGCGGCGCGTCGTTTCCACGGAGATGCCGTCCGCCGCGCCGGCGGCTGCGGTCCAGGCCAGCAGCAAGGCCATGCGCAAGAACATGCGAAGCACTGTAGCAGTACCAGGTATCCCGCCAACGCCTCGATTGGACCAAGTATTCCGCGGCTGCTTGCTCCTCGCGTCCAGTCGGCGCCTCGGGCGGACGGCCAACCGCCCGGGGTAGAATCGCAGCTCCGCCGTCGGTCACCGCTTCCTTCTTCCATGGACCTGCCGAAGAACACATTCAAGCGCGCCCTCGCCGAGGGCAAGACGCAGATCGGCCTGTGGTCGAGCCTGTCGTCGAACTACACGGTGGAGGTGATCGCCGGCGCCGGCTACGACTGGATCCTGCTCGACATGGAGCACTCGCCGAACGACCTGGAGAGCCTGCTCGCGCAGCTGCAGGCGGCGGCGCCCTATCCGACCACGCCCGTCGTGCGCGTGCCCTGGAACGACACGGTGACCATCAAGCGCGTGCTGGACGCCGGCGCGCAGTCGCTGCTCGTTCCCTACGTGCAGAACGCAGCGGAGGCGAAGGCGGCGGTAGCCAACACGCGCTACCCGCCGGCGGGCGTGCGCGGCGTGGCGGGCACGACGCGCGCCACGCGCTTCGGCCGCGTCAAGGACTACGCCCGGCGCGCGCACGAGGAGATCTGCGTGCTGGTGCAGCTCGAGACCAAGCCGGCGCTCGACGAGATCGAGAAGGTCGCGGCCGTCGAGGGCGTGGACGGGATCTTCATCGGGCCCGCGGACTTGCACGCGTCGATGGGCTATCCGGGCGAAACCGCCAATCCCGCGGTGCTCCCGCTGATCGAGGACAGCATCCGCCGTATCCGCAAGGCGGGCAAGGCGCCCGGCTATCTTTCGCCCGTGGAAGCGGACGCGAAGCGCATGCTCGCCGCGGGCGCGCAGTTCGTGGCCGTCGGCGCCGACGTCGGGCTGCTCGCGCGCGGCGCGGAAAACCTACTCTCCAGGTTCAGGACATGAAACCCGAGATCATTCTGACCACCAGGCTGTTCGCGCCCACGCAGGAGCGGCTGGAGCGCGAGTTCCAGTGCCACCGGCTGTACGAGGCCAAGGATCGCGCCGCGTTCCTCGAGGAGCGCGCGCCGACCGCGCGCGCGCTGGCCACCTTTGGCCCCGCGGGCGCGGACGCGAAGCTCATGGACGCGCTGCCCAAGCTGGAGATCATTTCCAACTTCGGCGTCGGCGTGGACGCCATCGACCTCGAGGCGGCGAAGCAGCGCAAGATCATCGTCACCAATACGCCCGACGTGCTGAACGACTGCGTGGCGGATACCGCCATGGCGCTCACCGTGAACGTCATGCGCCGCTTTCCGCAGGCCGAGGTCTACCTGCGCGCGGGGCACTGGGCCGCCAAGGGCGGCTACCCGCTGACGACGTCGCTCGGCGGCAAGACCATGGGCATCCTCGGGCTGGGGCGCATCGGCGAGGCGATCGCGAAGCGCGCGCAGGCCTTCGGCATGAAGATCCGCTACCACAATCGGAACAGGAAAGACGTCGCCTATCCCTACGACGCGGATCCCGTCGCGCTGGCGACGAATTCCGACGTGCTCATGGTCGTGACCCCCGGGGGCGCGGCCACCGACAAGCTGGTGAACGCCAGGGTGCTGGACGCCCTCGGGCCGCAGGGCTACCTGGTCAACATCGCGCGCGGCTCGGTGGTCGACGAGCCGGTGCTGCTGAAGTACCTGCAGGAGAAGAAAGTCGCCGGTGCCGGGCTCGATGTGTTCGCCGACGAGCCGCGCGTGCCGCCCGCGTTCTTCACGCTCGAGAACGCTGTTCTCCTGCCCCACGTGGGCAGCGCGACGCAGGAGACGCGCACGGCGATGGGCAACCTGCAGGTGGACAACCTGGTGGCCCATTTCGCGGGCAAGCCCGTCCTCACGCGGGTCGTTTAGGCCAATAGGTTAGTGCTTCCTTACGATCCGCTATTCGAGACCGTCACCGCCGCGCTGCACTGATCGAGATGCGTTGCCGCGGCGCAGCATCTTCCTTGAGAGGTCTCGCGCTATCATGCCGGCGCGTCTAGCTCGATAGACTGACGATTCAATCTCAGGAGGAGACATGAAATACAGAATGACCCTGCTCGCCCTCGCGGTGGGCGCCACCTTCGCCGCGCCCGTCGCGGCCCAGGAAGTCACGTTCATGACCGGCCCGCAGGGCGGCTCGTGGATTCCGCTGGGCGGCGCGCTGAAAGGCATGTGGGAAACGAATGTCCCGGGCCTGAAGATCACGCAGACACCCGGCGCGGGCATCTCCAACGTGCGCGGCATCGACGAAGGCAAGGCGCACATCGGCTTCGGCAACTCGAGCACCACGGTGGACGGCCTCGAAGGCCGGGCGCCGTACCCCAAGAAGGTGACCAAGGTCTGCCAGCTCGCCAACCTCTACCCGCAGTACTGGCAGATGGTCGCGCTCACGAGCGCCAACGTCGGCTCGTTCGCCGACCTCAAGGGCAAGTCGCTCACCACGCAAGCCAAGGGCAACACGGGCGAGCTGCTGACCGCGCTGGTGCTCAAGATGAACGGCATGAGCTACGAGTCGCTGTCGAAGCTCAACTACAACAGCTACACCGAGTCGGTGGCACTGATGAAGGACGGCCATGCGCAGGTGTTCACGCTCGGCACCACCGCGCCGGCCTCGGCGATCATGGACCTGGCCAGCGCGCGCGACATCAAGCTGGTCCCGGTGGACGACAAGACCATGTCCGAGCTGAAGAAGATGAATCCCGGCTACAACAAGCTGGTCATCAAGGCGGGCACCTATCCGAAGCAGGACAAGGACGTGCCGGTGATCGGCTATTCCACGCACGTGGTGGTGGCCTGCGACCTGCCGGAACAGATCGCGTACGGCATGGTGAAGACCATGGCGGGCAACGTTGCCGGCATGGCGGCGGTGGTCAAGGCCATCGAGGGCGTCACGCCCAAGGACATGGCGCTCGACATCGGCGTGCCGTTCCACAAGGGCGCGGCCAGGTTCTACAAGGAAGTGGGCGCGATGTAGCGCCCGGCGGGGTGGCGGCACGAACGGGGCGGCACGGCCGCCCCGTTCTGCATCAGGGGGGCACTTGTCCGAAGAAAAGGCAGCCACGACGCCGTCCCAGGTGGCGTTGCGCTGGGTGGTGCTGGGCATCGCGGTCGCGATGTCGCTGTACCACATGTACGTCGCCGGCTTCGGTCCGCCGGAAGCGATGGTGTTTCGCGGCACGCACCTGCTGTTCGCCCTGACGCTCGTCTTCCTGCTCTATCCGTCCCGGCCAGGCGGCGCGCCCGGCTGGCGCGCGCTGGACGCGCTGCTGCTGCTCGCCAGCTGGAGCTTCGTGCTGCACATCTTCTTCAATTACCGGTACTTCACCGACCGGACCATCTACATCGACGAGCTCAGCGCCTCGGACATGGTCTACGCGGTGGTCGCGGTGCTCGTGGTGCTGGAGGCGACGCGGCGCGTGATCGGCTGGGCGCTGCCGCTCACCGCCATCGCCTTCCTGGTCTACGCGATCGGCTTCACCAACGTGTCGATGCAGAACCTGATGGAGCAGGTGTACCTCTCGCTCGAGGGCATCTTCGGCTCCACGCTCGGCGTCTCGGCTTCCTACGTGATGCTGTTCGTGCTGTTCGGCGCCTTCATGGAGAAGAGCGGCACCGGGCAGCTGTTCATGGATTTCGCCATGTCCATCACCGGGCACACGGCCGGCGGGCCGGGCAAGGTCGCCGTCGTCAGCTCGTCGCTGTTCGGCACGGTGTCGGGCAGCGCGGTGGCCAACGTCATGGTGGACGGCCCGATCACCATCCCGCTCATGAAGCGCACTGGCTTCCGGCCGCCCTTCGCCGCCGCGGTGGAGTCCGTGGCCTCCACCGGCGGGCAGCTGATGCCGCCGATCATGGGCGCGGCGGCGTTCGTGATGGCCGAGTTCCTCGCCGTGCCCTACGCACAGATCACGGTGTGGGCGATCCTGCCCTCGTTCCTGTATTACCTCGCCGTGTTCTTCGCGGTTCACTTCGAGGCCAAGCGCTACAAGCTCGCCGGCGTGCCCAAGTCGGAGCTGCCGGCCTTCGGCAGCGTGATGATGGTGCGGGGCCACTTGTTCGTGCCGATCCTCGTCGTGCTGGCGGGGTTGATGTCCGGCTACTCGGCGCCGCTGTGCGCGCTGTGGGGCGCGCTGTCCTGCCTGCCGCTCGCGCTGTTGCGCCGCACGACGCGCGCCGGCATTTCCTGGAAGACCGTGCTCGAGGCACTCGAGGAGGGCGCGAAGAACACGCTCGCCGTGGCGATGGCCTGCGCCTGCGCGGGGATCGTCATCGGCTGCGTGACCATCACTGGCCTGGGGATCGTGTTCACGCAGATGGTGGTGGCGCTGGCGCAGGATTCGCTGATCCTCGCGCTGATGCTCACCGCGATGGCCGGCATCATCCTCGGCATGGGCATGCCGACGACCCCGGCCTACATCATGATGGTCGCGCTGCTGGTGCCGGCAGTGATCAAGCTCGGCGCCGTGACTCCCGCGGCGCACATGTTCGCGTTCTATTTCGCCATCCTGTCGGCGATTACGCCGCCGGTCGCGCTCGCCGTGTTCGCTGCCGCTGGCCTCGCCAAGGCGAACATGTGGGCCTCGGGCTTCGCCGCGATGCGCGCCGCCGCGCCCGCCTACATCGTGCCGTTCATGTTCGTCTACGAGCCGCGGCTGCTGCTGATCACCAAGGACTGGGCCACGGACTGGCCTTATATGGCCTGGGCGGCGATCACCGCGTCGATCGGCGTGATCGCCCTGGCGGCAGGCTTGTTCGGCTGGCTGCTGGCGTTCGCCACGATGTGGCAGCGCGCGCTGCTGGTGGTCGCGGCGCTTTGCCTGATCACGCCGGGCCTGATCACCGACTCGATCGGCTTCGGGTTGCTCGTGGTCGTGGCGGCGGCGCAGCTGCTGGAACGGCGCCGCGCGTCCGAGAGCGCGGCGCGCACCTCCTAGCGCCAGCTCCCGGCTCTTCCCGGAGGCGTCGGACGTCCCGGGCGCGAAATTCCGCCACGCCTCGATTCGGACAAGCGGATCAGTACTTCCGTCATGGGCGCCTGCGCAAGCTGTCGGGCGACTGTCATCTGGCACTCGGATGCCGACCCTTGCGACCCCCGCGCCTGAGTTATTAACTTGTACAGGGGATATCTGAGCGGCGGCGGCAGACCTAGAATCGCAGACGCTGGATCACGCGACATCGCGCGCGTGCAGAACGGGCGGCCAACGGGGGAGTCCATATGACCACGCTGCAGATCACGTTCGTTTCCGAGAGCGCCGGCTACGACAACGTCCTCGGCTGGTACAACAGCCGCACTGGCGAAGCCGGCATCATCTTCATCAACACGAACGACGACGGCCCGGACGCCGGCATCTCCGCCGGCACGACCGCGACCATCGACGTCGAGCAGTCCGACATCGACGCGGGCTACATCGGCTTCTTCGTCATCCCCAACGGCGCCGAGATCTACGGCACGGACGAGGACAGCGTCCTCAACGGCCCGCTTACCTTCGACACCCAGGGCAACGGCGACGGCATCATCCGCGACGCGGACGGCAAGAAACTGCGCGGCGAGCAGGGCGAGATCATCTTCACCGACGAGACGCTGAACAAGAAGAACACCGACTACGCCAGGGGCGACGACAACGCCGACGGGATCCTCGGGCGCATCGCGTTCGAGGACCTGGTCAAGAAGAGCGACCGCGACTTCAATGACCTGGTCATCGACGTGCAGGTGGTGGAGAAGAACCAGCCGCCGGTGGTCGACGACCAGTCGTTCGACATTGCCGAGAACTCGGCGCTGGGCACGGTCGTCGGCCAGCTCGCGGCGAGCGATCCGGATGGGCAGCCGCTCACGTACGACATCCTCAGCGGCAACGAGAGCGGCGCGTTCGCGATCAATGCGCACGGCGAGATCGTGGTGCTCGACCCGAGCAGGCTCGACTTCGAGGACCCGGCGCTGTCCGCCTACGCGCTCGTCGTCGAAGTGACCGATGCGGGCGGCCTGACGGACACCGCGGTCGTGGGCATCGCGGTCACCGACGTCAACGAGGCGCCGCCGGTGGCGGGCGACGACGCCATTGCGACGTCCGAGGACGAGGTCGTGGTCAGGCTGGCGTCCGACCTGCTCGCCAACGACACCGACGCCGACGGCAGCGCCGAGTTGACGATCGTTTCCGTCGAGAACGCCGTGAACGGCAGCGTCGAGCTCCTCGGCGACGTCGTGCGCTTCACTCCGGACGCGAACTACAGTGGCCCTGCGAGCTTCAGCTACACCGTCAGCGACGGCGATTTCACGGACACGGCCTCGGTGACACTGAGCATCGAGGCCGTCGCCGACGCGCCGGACGCAACCGTCGCGGACGCGGCAAGCGTCGGCAACGTGCCGATTCCGCTGTCGATCAGCGTCGCGCTGGCCGACGCGGACGGCTCCGAGACGCTGTCGGCGATCACCATTTCCGGCGTGCCGGAAGGCTGGAGCCTGTCGGCCGGCGTGCGCGACGAGGAGACCGGGAATTACACCCTGACGAGCGCTGAACTGCTCGGGCTGACGATCACGCCAGCGCCGGACGCCGTCGGCAGCGCCACGCTCTCGGTCATCGCGGCCGCGACGGAAGCGAGCAACGGCGACTCCGCGACCCGCGTCGCGACGCTCACCGTGAGCGTCGACCAGGAGGGTGCGCTGCACGGCCAGGCGATCGACGGCTACATCGTCGGCGCGACCGTCTTCGCCGACGGCAACGAGAACGGCTTGCTCGACCTGGGCGAAGCGAGCGCGACCACCGATGCGGGCGGCAATTTTACGCTGATGGGCGGCAGCGGACCGCTCGTCATGTCGGGCGGCGTCGACATCTCCACGGGACACGCTTTCGCCGGCGTGCTGCGCGCGCCGGAGGGCGCGACCGTGCTGACGCCGCTGACGACGCTCGTCTCGGGACTGCGCGACCTCGGCCAGCTGCCCGGCGACGCGGAGAGCAACGTGCTGTCCGCGCTCGGCCTTGACACGCTGACCGTCGGCGGAAATCCAATCGACTTGCTCCACTTCGATCCCGTGCCGGTCGCGCTCGCGGGCGGCCCCGACGGCAATGCCGCCGCACAGGTGTTCGGCGCGGGCATCCGGGCGCAGAACGCGATTACCCAGGTGAGTGCGCTGCTCGCTGGCGCCGGCGCGACTAACGCGGGCGCAGCGGTGGTGGCCGCGCTGGCGGATCTCGTCGCTTCCGGAGTGCCGGTGGACCTCGCGGACCAGGCGGTGGCGGAATCCGTCATCGTTTCCGCCGCAGCCTACGCGACCGGCGATTCGCCGCTCGACGCGGCTGTCGTGATGGCCGCAGCGCAGGTTCTTGCGGCGACCAATGCGGCGGTGTCCGATGCGCTCGCCGGCGGCAGCGGCGTGGCGGTGCTCGAGGCGCTCGCGCAGGTGGCCTGGGTCGCGCAAGGCGATGCGCTCACCGCGGACCTCGCTCAGGCGGGCGGCACCAATGATCCCGGCACGCTAGCGGCCGACTACACGGGCGCCAGCCTCACCGCGCAGATCGCCGCCGCCCCGGTGGGCGACGTCGACGGCGGCCTGGTCGGCACGCTCGGCAACGACACGCTCACAGGCGGCGCCGGCAACGACGCCATCGGCGGCCTTTCGGGCAACGATCTGCTGATCGGCCTCGGCGGCGACGACCAGCTCTACGGCGGGCCGGGCAGCGACACGCTGCGCGGCGGACCCGGCGACGACGTGCTGAACGGCGGCGTGCGGGCGGACTTCCAGTCGTTCGACGGCTTTACCGACACCGACCGCGCCGACTACAGCGCGGCCGCGGGCCCCGTGAACGTCAATCTGGCGGGCGGCTCGGCCGACGACGGCGAAGGCGGCACCGACACACTGATCGGCATCGAGGCGGTGACCGGGTCCGCGCACGGCGACACGCTCACGGGCTCGGACGCCTTCTTCGAGATCTTCCGCGGCGGCGCGGGCAACGACACGATCGACGGCGCGGGCGGCTACGACCGCGCCGAGTATCAGGACGCGACGGGCAGCATCGCGGTGGTTCTCGGCGCGCCAGCGGCGCACATGGGAACGGTGAGCGGCGACAGCTCGGTCGGCACCGACACACTCATCGACGTCGAGCAGGTTGCAGGCACGGATTTCGCGGACACTTTCGACGCTACCGGATTCGTGAGCGCCGACAGCCACCCGGGAGGCTTCGAGAGCAATTTCAACAGCTTCGAGGGCCGCGGTGGCGACGACGAGATCACCGGCAACGGCGGAACGCGCATCGACTTCTTCACCGCCACGGGCGCGGTCGAGGTCGATCTCGCGGCCGGAGTCGCCACCGGCGACGCCTCGGTGGGCACCGACAGCTTCAGCGGCGTAGCACAGGTGCGCGGCTCGGCTTACGACGACACGCTGCTTGGCGGCAATCCGCTCAGCAACGGCTTCGAGGCCTTCGACGGCCGGGGCGGCGACGATTTCATCGACGGCGGCGCGGGCTTCGATCGCGCGGACTACGCGTTCAACGGGCCGATCCTCTCCGGCATTGCGGTTCACATGGCCGACGGCATCGTGGTGGGAGACCCGGTGTTCACGGGCACAGATACGATCCGCGGCATCGAATCGATTCGCGCCTCGCACCTGGACGACTGGTACGACGCAACCGGCTACTCCGGAGCGAGCGCTAACGCCGGCGCGAACGGCACCTTCAATGAATTCGAGGGCATGGCCGGCAACGACACCGTCATCGGCAACGGCAATACGCGCGTGTCGTACATCTTCGCGCGCGAAAGCGTGAGCGTGAACCTCGCGACCGGCAAAGGGGAAGGTGGCGCCTCGGTGGGCACCGACACGTTCCTGGGCGGCATCAGCGAAGTGCGCGGCTCGAACTTCGACGACCTGATCGTCGGCTCGAACAACGGCACGGCCTCCGCGCAGATCTACGAGGGCCGCGGCGGCGACGACACGATTATCGGTGGCGGCGGGTTCGACGTGGCGCGCTACAGCGGAGATGCGCCCTCCACCGGCATCACGGTGGTCATGGCCGCGGTCAATGCGTTCACCGGCACCGTGACCGGCGACGCGGCGATCGGCACCGATACCCTGATCGACGTCGTGTCGGTGCGCGGTACCAGCTTCGGTGACTCCTACAACGCCATCGGCTACAGCAGCACCGCCTCGGGGCTGGGCACCTTCAACGAATTCGAGGGCGGCGGTGGCGACGACACCATCATCGGCAACGGCAACACGCGCATCTCCTACTTGAACTCGGGCGCCGCGGTGATGGTCGACCTTGGGGCGGGCACGGCTTCAGGCGCGACGACGGGCAGCGACGCTTTCACCGGTGTGAACTCGGTGCGCGGCTCGCAGTTCGACGATGCGCTCCTCGGCGGCGCGGGCAACGATATCTTCGACGGACGCGGCGGTAGCGACGCGATCGACGGCGGCGACGGCTTCGACCAGGCGCGCTTCGACGGCGGGTCTTCGGGCGCAGGCACCTTCATCGCCGACGCATTCGGCGGCATCACCGCGTCGGCGGCCGGCCATGGTACCGACAGCCTGCACGGCATCGAGCTGATCCGGGGCACGAACTTCGGCGACTTTTTCGACGGCTCGGCCTCGAGCGTCGGCTACGTCTTCGACGGCGTCGGGGGTGACGACACGCTGATCGGCTCGAGCGGCAACGACAGTCTCCTCGGCGGCAGCGGAAACGATGTGCTCGTCGGCGGCGCCGGCAGCGACTTCTTGGACGGCGGTACGGGCCGCGACCGTGCGGACTTCTCCGGCGCGAGCGGCGGCGTATTCGTCGACCTGCAGTTCGGCGCGGCGAACGACTTCCTGGCCGGACTGGGCAGCGGGTTCGACACGCTCGTGAATATCGAAGACGTCACCGGCACGGACTTCAACGACACCCTTTGGGGCAACGGGCTCGACAACGCGCTTGTGGGTGGGCTGGGCAGCGATCTGCTGCGCGGCGGCGCGGGTAACGATCTGCTGGACGGCGGCATCATCGCCGACCTGCAGTCAGATGTCGGCTTCCGCGATACCGATCGCGTCGACTACAGCTCTGCCCTGTGGGGCGTGAACGTGAATCTCGCCACCGGGCAGGCCTCCGACGATGGCGAAGGCGGCATGGATGTGCTGGAGGGCATCGAGTCGGTGAACGGCTCGATGTTCGACGACCTGTTCACCGGGTCGGATACCACCTTCAGCGAGAGCTTCCACGGCGGCGGCGGCAACGACCATATTGAGGGCGGCGGCGGTTTTGATCGCGCCGAGTACGCAAGCGCGGGCCCGGTCTGGGACCCCGTGCTCCTCACGTTCGTGGGCGTGACGATCAATGTGGGCGGCTTCGGTGGCTTTGCCAGCGCCGCGGCGACGGTGAGCGGCGAGCTCATCTCGGCGGGCACCGACACGATGAACAATGTCGAGCAGTTCACCGGCTCGGAGTACGCCGACACCTACACGGTGGGCTGGTTCCTGAGCAATGCGCTGCCCGGCGGGTTCCTGACCAGCTTCAACGCCTTCGAGGGCCGCGGTGGCGATGACACCATTTTCGGCAACTTCAATACGCGCGTGGACTACACGGGCGCCACGGGCGCGGTGACGGTCAATTTCGACATGGGCAGGGCCTGGGGCGACGCCTCGGTGGGCACCGACACGCTCTCCAACGTCAACCAGGTGCGCGCGACCTCGTTCAACGACACGCTGCTGGGCAGCTTCTCGTTCGTCAACGAGACCTTCGACGGCCGCGGCGGCGACGACTTCATCGACGGCCGGGCGGGCTTCGACCGCGCCGACTACGCCTTCAACGGCCCGGCGGCCTTCGGCATCTTCGTCGATCTCGACATGGGCATCGTGACGGGCGACCCGGTGTTCACGGGCACCGACACCCTGAGAAGCATCGAGTCGATCCGCGGCACGCACCTCGCGGACACCTACGACGCCAGCGGCTTCTCGGGCTTCAGCACCAACGCCGGCTCGAGCGGCACTCTGAACGAGTTCGAGGGCATGGCGGGCGACGACATCGTGATCGGCAACGGCAACACGCGCCTCACCTTCGGCCTGGCGCGTGAGGGCGTGACGGTGGATCTCGCGGCCGGCACGGTCGAGGGCGGGGCTTCAGTCGGCAACGACCTGATCAGCGGCGTGAACGCCATGCGCGGCTCGAGCTTCGACGACGTGCTGATGGGTAGCAACCACGGCATCGGCTTCGCCGAGATCTACGAGGGCCGCGCCGGCGACGATACCTTCAGCGGCCGCGGGGGATTCGACCAGGCGCGCTACGACGCCGAGGCGGCAACCCCGAGCGGCGTCGCGGTGACCATGGCCACGGCCGCCGGCACGAACATCGGCACCGTCTCGGGCGGCGCGGGTATCGGCATCGACACGCTGATCGACATTCCCGGGGTGGTCGGCACCAACTTCGGCGACACCTACGACGCCACCGGCTACTTCAGCGCGATCACGGGCCTGAACACCTTCAACGAGTTCGAGGGCCTGGGCGGCGACGACACCATCACCGGCAATGGCGCCACGCGCGTCTCTTACATCAGCTCGTTCGCCCCGGTGACGGTCGACTTGAACCTGGGCAGCGCCACGGGGACAGCCACCGGCAACGATACGCTCGTCAACGTCTTCAACGTGCGCGGCTCGAACCTCGGCGACACGCTGCTCGGCAGCGCGCTCAACGACACCTTCGAGGGCCGCGGCGGCTTTGACTTCATCGACGGCCGCGACGGCTTCGATCTGGTGCGCTATGACAACGGCTCGTTCGGCCCGCTGTCGGTCACCTCCGATTTCTTTACCAATAGCTTTACGGCGACCGCGCCGGGCCACGACACCGACACGCTGCTCAACATCGAGTCGATTCGCGGCACCGCCTTCGACGACTTCTTCGACGGCTTGGCGCTTCTGAGCAACTTCACGTTCGACGGCCGCGGCGGCAACGATGCGCTCGGGGGTTCCGCGGGGAGCGATATCCTGCTCGGCGGCGACGGCAATGACTCCCTGTTCGGCCGGGAGGGATTCGACACCCTCGTCGGGGGTGCCGGACAGGACCACTTTCTCTTCTTCTCACCGTCGGACGGGCTCGATTCCGTCGACGACTTCGAAGGTTTCCCGGGCGGCGACGTCCTGGTCATCGCATCCCTTCTCGAGCTCTGGACAAGCTACGGCGGCGGCGCGGGCGGGCCGCTGGCGGACTTCGTGCGCCTCTTGCTTGCGGGTCCGGACGCGGAGCTGCAGATCGACACCGACGGCTTCGCCGGCGCCGCTCCCTGGCAGAGCATCGCCGTGCTGCGGGGGGGCGCGGGGCTCGACATCGCGACCCTGCTCGCCAACGGCAACCTCGATGTCGGCGCTCCCGCCGGCGGCATGACGATCATCGGCACCCCGGGCAACGACCTGCTGATCGGCACCCCGGGCAACGACACGATCCTCGCCGACCTGGGCAACGACCTCCTGCAGGGCAACGCGGGCGACGATGTACTCGACGGCGGCTTCGTCGCGGACTACCAGTCGGACACGGGGTTCCGCGACAACGACCGCGCGGACTACGGCATCGCCACCTCCGGCGTCATGGTGAACCTCGTCGCGGGCACGGCCCAGGATGGCCAGGGCGGCAACGACACGCTGTCCGGCATCGAGTCGGTCACCGGCTCCATTCACAACGACGTCATCATCGGGGGCGATTCGTTCAGCGAGAACTACATGGGCAGCGCGGGCGACGACTTCATCGACGGCGGCCTGGGCAACGACCGCGCCGAATACTTCGATGCGTCCGCCGGCCTGGTCATCACGCTGGGAAGCATGGGTGGCTTGGCGGACGCCACGGGCAGCGTGACCGGGGATCCCTGGTCGGGCAACGACACGCTGCTCAACGTCGAGCGGGTGGTCGGCACGAACTTCGTCGACACGTTCACGGTGCACGCGTTCCTTAGCGCCAGCGTGTCCGGCGGGTTCCTGTCGAGCTTCAACTCGTTCGAAGGCCGCGGCGGGGACGACCAGATCACCGGCAACGGCAACACGCGCATCGAATTCTCCGGCGCCTCGGGTGCCGTGACGGTCGATCTGGCGGCGGGCACCGCAGACGGTGACGCCTCGGTAGGCCATGACACGTTCACCGGCGTCAACTCGATCCGCGCTTCGTCGCACAACGATATGCTGTACGGCAGTGCCGGCAACGACACCTTCGATGGCCGTGGCGGGTTCGACACGATCGACGGCCGCGGAGGCTTCGACCGGGCCGACTACGCGTTCAACGGTCCGGCAGCCAACGGCATCACGGTGGACCTGGGCCTGGGCACGGTGACGGGCGACCCGGCCTTCACGGGCAACGACACCCTGATCAGCATCGAGGCGATCCGCGGCACGCACCGGGACGACGCATACGACGCCTCGGGGTTTACCGGCTTCAGCGTCAATGCCGGCTCGAACGGCACCCTGAACGAGTTCGAGGGCATGGCCGGCAACGACACGGTTGTCGGCAACGGCAACACGCGCCTCAGCTTCGTCAACGCCCGTGAAGGCGTCGCCGTCGACGCCGGCGCAGGCACCGCGACCGGCGGCGCTTCGGTGGGCAGCGACACGTTCAGCGGCGTCAACGCGGTGCGCGGGTCGAATTTCGGCGATGTGCTGGACGCCTCGGCGTCCGTCGCCCCGCACGTGCTGGAAGGCGGCCGCGGCGACGACACGCTGCTCGGCTCCTCCTCATCCGACTCCCTGCTCGGCGGGGAGGGCAACGACCTGCATCGCGGCGGCCAGGGCTTCGACTTCCTAGATGGCGGCGCGGGCTCGGACACGTACGATTTCGACAGCCTCGCGGACGGCATCGACACCATCGCCGGCTTCGCCGCCGGCCCGGGCGGCGACGTGCTCGATATCGCTGACCTGCTCGCCCTGGAGACGAGCTACGCCGGCGGGCCGGTATCGGAGTTCGTGAGGCTGGGGAGCGTCGGCCCCGATGCCGAGCTGCAGATCGACCCCGACGGCATTGCCGGCCCGCAACTCTGGCAGAGCCTCGCGCTGCTGCTGGGCGGCGCGGGGCTGGACGCCGAGACGCTGGTCGCCGATGGCAATCTCGTCGTCGGCGGCGGTGGTGGCGGCGGCGGCGTGACGCTGGTTGGCACGCTGGGCAACGATTTCCTGGAGGGCGGTCCCGGCGACGACACGCTGATAGGGCTCCTGGGCAACGATTTCCTGCGCGGGGGTGGCGGGAACGATGTGCTGGATGGGTATGCGATCGCGGACCTGCAGTCCGACGAGGGCTTCAGGGACAACGACCGCGCGGACTACAGCTTTGCGCCTGCGGGCGTGACGGTCAGCCTGGAGCTCGGCACGGCGCAGGACGGCGAAGGCGGCACCGACTCGCTGATCGGCATCGAGGCGGTGACCGGGTCGGCGTTCGACGACGTGCTGATCGGCGCGAACAACACCTTCAGCGAGAGCTTCCGCGGCGGCGCGGGCGACGACACGATCCAGGGCGGCGGCGGCAACGACCTCGCCGAGTACTTCGACGCGACCGCGCCGGTGCTGATCACCGTGGGCGGCGCGGGCGATGCCTCGGCGACGGTGAGCGGCGACGCCTCGGTGGGAACGGACACGCTGCTCGAGGTCGAGCGATTCTCGGGCTCGGCGTTCGCCGACACCTACAACGCCGGCTGGTTCGTGACGGGCAGCTTGCCCGGCGGGTTCCTCTCGAGCTTCAACTCGTTCGAAGGCCGCGGCGGGGACGACCAGATCACGGGCAACGGCAACACGCGCGTCGAGTACACGAGCGCCTCCGGCCCGGTGACAGTCAACCTGGGCACCGGCGCCACGGGCGACGCCTCGGTGGGCGCCGACACCTACTTTGGCGGAATCAACGCGGTACGCGGCTCCTCGTTCGACGACTCCCTGACCGGCAGCGGCAACTTCAATGACGAGAGCTTCGACGGTCGTGGCGGCAACGACACCATCAACGGCGGCGCGGGCATGGACCGCGCGGACTACGCCTTCAACGGGCCGTCGGCCATCGGCATCAACGTGAGCCTCGCCGTGGGAAGCGTCAGCGGCGACGCGGTGTGGACTGGCACCGATAAGCTGGTGAGCGTCGAGGCGGTCCGCGGCACGCACCTGGGCGACGTCTACAACGCCATTGGCTTCTCCGCGTCCGGCGTCAACCCCGGCTCGTTCGGCACGCTCAACGAGTTCGAGGGCATGGCCGGCAACGATACGGTCACCGGCAATGGCAATACGCGCCTGACCTTCGTCAGCGCACGCGAGGGCGTGACGGTGGACCTCGCGGCCGGCACGGTCGTCGGCGGCGCCTCGGTCGGTAACGATACGGTCAGCGGCGTGAACGCCATGCGCGGCTCGAGCTTCGACGATACGCTGATGGGCACAAACAACGGCACCACCTCTGCTCAGATCTACGAGGGCCGTGCCGGCAACGACACCTTCAGCGGCCGCGGCGGCTTCGACCAGGCGGTCTACGCCTCCGAGGGCGCGCAAACCGGCATCACGGTGGACATGGACGCCATTAATTCGTTTACCGGCACGGTAGTGGGCGATGCGGCAGTCGGCACCGATACGCTGATCGACATCGTCTCGGTGGTCGGCACCTTCTTCAACGACACCTACGACGCCACCGGCTACGACAGCGCAACTACGGGCTTGACCACGTTCAACGAGTTCGAGGGCCTGGGGGGCAACGACACCATCACCGGCAACGGCGCGACGCGCGTTAGCTACATCAGCTCGCCCACGGGCGTGACGGTCAACCTTGGGGCGACGGGCGGCGCCTTCGGCGACTTCGTCGGCAGCGACTCGTATTTCAACGTCTTCAACGTGCGCGGCTCGAACTGGGACGACATCCTGAACGGCTCGAGCGTCAACGACACCTTCGAAGGGCGCGGCGGCAATGACATGATCAACGGCGGCGACGGCTTCGACCTGGTGCGCTACGACAACGGCTCCAACGGCCCCGGCACGTTCATCTCCACCGGCTCGGGCAGCTTCACGGCGAGCGCCGGTGGCCACGCCACCGATACGCTGACTGGCATCGAGTCGATCCGCGGCACCAACTTCGGCGACCTCTTTGACGGCACGGGCTCGTTCCAGGCCTACACCTTCGACGGTCGCGGCGGCGACGACACGCTGATTGGCTCCGTGCAGGGCGACACCCTGCGCGGGGGCGACGGCAACGACCTCCTGCGCGGCGGCCAGGGCGGCGACCTCATGAACGGCGGCCTGGGTATGGACCGCTTCGACTTCGACGATCCCGGCCACGGCATCGACACCATCGAGGACTTCGAGGCGGTGCCCGGCGTCGACGTGCTAGACATCGCCGACCTGCTCGCCTTCGCCACCACTTACGCCGGCGGCGCGGGCGGCGACCTGTCGGCCTTCGTGCGCTTCGAGAACGTGCCGGCCGGCTCGCAGCTGCAGATCGACCGCGACGGCGCCGGCCCCGAGGGCTGGCAGGGCCTGGCCAACCTCCAGGGCCAGACCGACCTCGACCTCGCCACGCTGCTCGCCAACGGCAACCTCGACGTCGACGTGCTCTGAGCGGGCCGCAGCCCGCTCAGCCCGTGTCGTCGTCGATGCGCCGCACCTCGCGCTCGACGCGGTACTCGCCCTCGATCACGGTGCCCTGCGCCTGGCGCGCCTCGCGGCGCACGTGGCGCGTCTTCCACGCCAGCCACGCCCACACGCCGAGCGCGATGCCGCCCGCCGCCGCGAGCACCACGGAGGCGAAGATGAACGCCAGCACGAAGAAGGCGAGGCCGAGGATCGCCCCGGCGATGCGCAGCAGCAGGTTCAAGCCGGCGCGCGCTCCCGGCCGCTAGTAGCTGCTGGTCACGGTCCGCGCGCCGACCACGGCATCCGCCGGCGCGGCTTCCGCCTTGTCGAAGTCGATCTCGACCTTGGCCCCGTTCGGGTCGAAGAAGAACAGCTGCCAGGTGCCGTACTCCGGCAGGCGCCGCAGGTCGTAGGCAATACCCCTGGCCTTCAGCTTCTTCAGGGTCCCGGCGAGGTCGCTGCCGTAGAACGCCATGTGGTCGATGACGCCCTTCACCAGCTGCGACTTCGGCCGCCCGGCCACCACGTGCAGGATCGGGTCCTTGCCGCCGTCCGCATAGAGCCATGCGCCGGGAAAGCTGAACGGCGGGCGCGCGCCGGGCTTGAGATTGAGATGCTCCTCGTAGAACGCCAGCGTCGCCGGCAGGTCGTCGGTGAGGATGTTGAAGTGGTCCATCCGCTGCACCGGCATGTCAGGCTCCTTTCGCCGCGGCCTGGGTCTGCCGCGTCTTGTCGAGCACGGTCATCGCCGTGGTGATGAGCGACGCGACGTCGGCCGCGTTGGCGGGCACGATCACCGTATTGGACTGCTTGGCGAGCTCGGAGAACGCCGCCACGTACTCCTGCGCCACCTTGAGGTTGGCCGCGTCCATGCCGCCCTTCTCCGACATGGCTTCGCCCACCGCACGCACCGCCGCCGCGTTGGCCTCGGCGATCACGCGCAGCGCCGTCGCCTCGCCCTGCGCGCGGTTGATGGCCGCCTGCTTCTCGCCCTCGGAGCGCAGCACGGCGGCCTGCTTTTCTCCGTCGGCGACGTTGATCTCCTGCTGGCGCTCGCCCTCGGACTTGGCGATCAGCGCGCGCTTCTCGCGCTCGGCGGTGATCTGCTGCTGCATGGAGCGCAGGATGGCCTCGGGCGGCGTGAGGCTCTTGATCTCGTAGCGCAGCACCTTGATGCCCCAGTTGCGCCCGGCCTCGTCCAGCACGCTGACGATCTGCTTGTTGATCTCCTCGCGCGACTCGAAGGTCTTGTCGAGCTCCATCTTGCCGATCTCGCTCCTCAGCGTGGTCTGCGCGAGCTGCGAGATGGCCGCGATGTAGTTCGACGACCCGTAGGAGGCGAGGCGCGGGTCGGTGACCTGGAAGTACAGGATGCCGTCGACGCCGAGCTGCGTGTTGTCCTTGGTGATGCACACCTGCTCGGGCACGTCGAGCGGCACTTCCTTCAGCGAATGGCGGTAGGCCACGCGGTCGAACACCGGCACGATGAAATTGAGCCCCGGCTCGAGTGCCGCGTGGAAGCGCCCGAAGCGCTCGACCACGAACACGCTCTGCTGCGGCACGACGCGCACGCCTTCCAGCACGAAGGCGACCGCGGCGGCGATGAGGAACACGTAGACCGCGTAGCTCGGCTGCCGGGTCAGGATGCCGGTGGCGATGGCGAGCACCGCGGAGACGATCAACTTGGTGAGCATTCCCCTCCTCCTTCTGTCGCGCCGCCCTCAGGCCGGCGGCCTGGCGCTGACCCTGAGCCGGTTGCCTTCGGTGGCGAGCACGTACAGCAGCGCGCCCGGCTGCGGCGCGGCGGCGTCCTCCAGCCGCGCGTCCCAGCTCGCGCCGCGGTAGCGCACGCGGGCGAGGCGCGCCCCTTCGTCGACCCAGTGCTCGAAGCTCGCCGGCTGCCCGCCGTCGATGGACGGCATCTGCCGGGCAAGATTGCGCGCGCGGTAGGCATGGACGAAATACGCGCCGATGAACGCGATCAGCGCGGCGGTGATCGCCTGCGCCGGGAAGGCGCCCCCGAGCCAGGCGGCGGCGCCCGCGGCGAACGCCGCGGCGCCGAGGACCAGCAGATAAAACGTGCCGGTGAGCAGCTCGACGATCACCAGCGCGAGCCCGGCGAGCAGCCAGAGGAGGTAGGCGTCCATGGCGCGGTAATGTGGCACGCGAAACGCCGGGGTGCAACCGGCCCGCGAGGGTAGAATTTTCCCCATGCCGGAACGCACCCTGAAGAAAGTCTCGGAGGAGCTGATCGAGCTGGCGGCGAGCGGCCATACCGCCCCGCCTTTCAGCGCGCGCTTTCCCGAGCTGGACGCCGAGAAGGGCTATCGCGCCATGCAGCGGCTGCACGAGCACCGGCTGACCATCGGCTGGAAGCCGCTCGGCCGCAAGATCGGCTTCACCAACCGCACCCTCTGGCCGCGCTACGGCGTGCACGAGCCGATCTGGGGCTTCGTCTACGACCACACCGTGCAGCGCGCCGAGAACAACCGCGCCGAGGTGGCCCTCGAGGGCCTCGCCCAGCCGCGCATCGAACCCGAAATCTGCTTCGGCCTGAAGGCGCCGCCGCCGCGCTCGCACGACACGCATGCCATCCTCGCGGCCATCGAATGGGTGGCGCACTCGATCGAAATCGTGCAGAGCTTCTACCCGGACTGGAAGTTCGCGCTGCCCGACTGCACCGCCGCCAACGGGCTGCACGGTCGGCTCATCGTCGGCACGCCGGTGCCGGTCGAGGAGATTCCGGATCTCGAGGCGCTGCTGCCCGCGGCGCGCGTCGTGCTCAAGCGCCGCGGCCGCCGGATCGACGAGGGCGCCGGCGCGAACGTGCTCGACGGGCCGCTGCAGGCGCTCGCGCACCTCGTCGAGGTGCTCGCGCTGCAGCCCAACTTCGACCAGCTGCACGCGGGCGAGATCGTCAGCACGGGCACGCTGACCGATGCGCACCCGGTGGCGCCTGGCGAGACCTGGAGCACCGCTTTCGAGGGCCTGCCGCTCGCCGGGCTGACGGTGATGTTCCGGTGAGGCGGCCGCTGGACGGCGTCACGGTCGTGGCGCTGGAGCAGGTGATCGCCGGCCCGTTCTGCACCCGGCAGCTCGCCGAGCTGGGGGCGCGCGTCATCAAGATCGAGCGCCCCGAGGGCGGCGACCAGTCGCGCTCGATGGACCGCACCGTGCAGGGCCTGTCCTCGCACTTCGTCTGGACCAACCGCTCCAAGGAGAGCCTGGCGCTCGACGTGAAGCACCCGCGCGCGAAAGAGATCCTGGCCGGGCTCCTGGCGCGCGCCGACGTTTTCGTGCAGAACCTCGCCCCGGGGGCGGTCGAGCGGCTCGGCCTGGGCGCGGCCGAGCTGCGCGCGCGCCATCCGCGGCTCGTCTGGTGCGGCATCTCCGGCTATGGCACCTCGGGACCCTACGCCGAGAAGCGCGCCTACGACCTGCTCGTGCAGTGCGAAGCGGGGCTGCTGTCGGTCACCGGCACGCCCGAGGCGCCCGCCAAGGCGGGCATCCCGGTCGCGGACATCGCGGCCGGCATGTATGCGATGTCCTCGATTCTCGCGGCGCTGCTGCGCCGCGAGCGCGACGGCGTGGGCGCGACGCTGGACATCACCATGTTCGAGTCGCTCGGCGAGTGGATGGGCTTCCCCGCCTACTTCACGAACTACGGCGGCACGCCGCCGCCGCGCTCGGGGGCCTATCACGCCACCATCGTCCCCTACGGCCCGTTCCAGGCGGGCGACGGCAAGACGGTGTTCCTCAGCATCCAGAACGAGCGCGAGTTCGCGCGCTTCTGCGACCAGGTCCTGGGGCGCGCGGCGCTGGCGCGCGACCCGCGCTTCGCCTCGAGCCCGGCGCGCATGCAGAACCGCGACGCCATGCACGCGGAGATCGAGGACGTGTTCGGCAAGCTCACGGCAGCGCAGGTCGAGGAGCGGCTGGAAGGCGCCGGCATCGCCAACGCGCGCCTCAACAACCTGCAGGAATACTGGAACCACCCCCAGCTCGCGGCGCGCGACCGCTGGCGCGAGGTGGGCACGTCCGCCGGCGCCGTGCGCGCCGCCAAGCCGCCGTTCAACCTGTCGCAGTTCGAGCCGCGCATGGACGACGTGCCGGCGCTGGGCGCGCACAGCCGCCAGGTACTGGCGGAGCTGGGCTACGCGGCGGGCGAGATCGACGCCCTCGCCGCGGCCGGGGCGATCAGGACTTCCTGAGCTCGATGCCGGCGGCGCGCGCCAGATCCTTCTGCACGCGCGCCACGCGCTCCACCTCGCCCTTGGCGGCGAAGCGCTCGTAGAAGCCTTCCTCGCGGAACTCGCGCGCCAGGTCGCCCCAGGGGAGCAGCCGCTCCTCCCAGCGCTGCTGGCGGCCCTCGACGGGATCGGCATCCTCGCGCGCGAGCGCCGTGCACACGCGGATCATGGCCTTCAGGGTCACCGGCTTGGTGACCATGTAGTTGTCCTTGCCCCAGGTGTCGCCGAAGACGCTCTTCGCCGCCTTGAGGAAGTCGCGCAGCGCGCCGTAGTACTTGTCGACGTTTTTCGCGCTGCCGCCCGTCACCTGGATCTTGCGCCAGTCGGCGCGCACCCAGCGGTGCAGCTCGTTGAACAACTCCGCCTGCAGGATCCACTTGTCGCGCTGGCTGCGCCCGCCCAGGCGGTTGATGCGGTAGCGCAAGGGGCTGTCGCCCTCGCTGTACAGCTTGTCCACCAGGCGCGCGGCGAACTTGCGGTCGGGCGCCGCCCACGACACCTTCTCGTACAGGTCGACGAGGTGGCTCTTGTTGATGCGCGTCGGCGTGGAATTGATGATGACGAACATCTCGGTGGAGAAATCCTCGGTGCGGCCGTCGAAGATCATGCACGGCACGCGAATGCTGGCCGCCTCGGCCGGCCGGTCCTGCATGTAGAAGTGCAGCGCCGCCAGGCGGTGCTGGCCGTCGATGATCAGGAACTTGGCGGACGGCTCGGACAGGTGCCCCATGCCGTCGGCCGCCGACTGGTAGCGCAGCGTCTCGGAGGTGAACAGCAGCACCGTCCCGGGGATCGGCGGCTGGGTGACGGCGGTCTCGTAGAAGTTGCGCAGCTGGCGCACCTTGGACTGCGACAGCCCGCGCTGGAAGGCGTGGTCCGTGCGCTCGATGCGCGCGATGAACTGCGCGACGTCGTCGTCCTGCGCGATGCGCGACGCGGGGATGGTCTCGCCGTCGCCGTAGAAGCGGCTGATGAAGCGCACGCGCTGCAGCAGCTCCTTCGCCGGGTAGCTGACGAAATAGAAAATGCCGTCCTTCTGGCGGATCTGCGTCGCGAGCACGGCTGCTGCCTCCGGGCGGTTCGCCCCAGCTATCGGGTCCGCCGGAATGATACCGAAGGCCGCCGCCCCCCGCAGGGAGAGTCTCGCTGGCCTAGGCCGGGCAGGCCGGCAGCATCAGGGCCTGCAGCACCTCCGCCGTGCGCCCGTTCTGGACGAACGCGGCCACCCCGGAGTGCGCCCGGACGGCCTTGGGCAGGAGCGGCAGGGCGTGCCGCGCCTCGATCCTGCCCCCCGTGAGGGGCAGAGGGCCCACCCATTCGAAGACGACGTAGTCGTGCTGCAGCGTGCGGCCCCGGTTCTCGCCGGCCGAGACGCTCGAGACGAGCTTGTTCTCGTAGCTCGCAAGGTACAGGACCGCGTCGGGCGTGCTCGCCGGGTCGAGCAGGGCCGCGCTCACCTGCGTATCCAGCGTATCTCCCCGTCCGCCCTGCAGGTGCAACGCGATGCTTGCCCGCGGCGGCTGCGCATTGATCTTCGCCACCGCCTCGTCGAAGGTTCCGGACCCCCAGCGGCGGAAGTCCTGCCCCTGGAGCAGCACCTGGGGCGTATAGACGATGCGCGCGCGCATCACCTGGGCGAGGCGCCGCTGGCGGTCCGCAAAGCGCTGCTGCGCATAGGGGTCCTTCCAGCCGATGTAGTCCCAGTAGTTGACGTGCAGGGAAAGCGGCACCACCCGTCCGGGGGCGTAGCCCCGGGCGCCAAGCCCCTGCAGCCAGCGGTCCGCCGGTGGGCAGCTATCGCAGCCCTCGGAGGTGTAGAGCTCGACTAGCGCGGTGGTATGGGGCCCGGACTGGGCACTGCAGTCCCGGGCTTGGGCGGGGGTCAGGGCGGCGAGGAGCAGGGCAGCCAGGGCGATCCGCATGCCCCTTGGGTCGAAATCGGGGCCCCGGGGCTTACGCGCGGGGCCCGATAATCGGGCGTGGCCCTCAAGCTCTCCATCCTCGACCAGTCCCCGGTGATCTCGGGCCACACCCCCGCCCAGGCCGTCGCTGCCACCCTGGCGCTGGCACGAGCCGCGGAAGGCCTGGGCTATCACCGTTACTGGCTCGCTGAGCACCACGCTATCGCCGCACTGGCCGATCCATGCCCCGAGGTGGTCCTGGCGCGCCTCGGAGCGGAAACGAAGCGCATGCGCATCGGCACGGGCGGAGTCCTGCTCCCCTATTACAGCCCCTTCAAGGTGGCCGAAGTGTTTCGCATGCTGGAAGCCCTCTACCCGGGCCGGGTCGACCTCGGCATCGGGCGTGCGCCGGGCGGCGATGCGCGCACCGCACACGCGGTCGGGGGCGGGCAGATGCCTACGGCGGACGATTTTCCCCAGCGCGTCTGGGAAGTGGTCGGGCACCTGGACGGCACGCTGCCCGAGGACCACCCGCATCGGCACGTGCGCCTGCAGCCCGGGGGCGACACGGCACCCGAAGTCTGGCTGCTCGGCTCCTCGGATTACAGCGGCGCGCTCGCGGCGCAGATGGGCCTCAGGTTCGCCTTCGCGCACTTCATCAATCCGCGCGGCGGCGACGCGGTGACGCGCGCCTACCGCGAGCGCTTCCGACCTTCGACGCGCGAAGCGGCCCCCGCGGCCATCGTCTGCGTGTTCGTGATCTGCGCCGAGACCGACGCCGAGGCCGAGCGCCTGGCGGCCTCGATCGACCTGCGGCGGCTGCACATGGCGCTCAACCTGGACACGCCCGTGCCTACGCTCGCCGAGGCCGAGGCGCACGCCTACACCGAGGAAGAGCGCCGCTACGTGCGCGCGCAGCGCGAGCGCGCGGTGATCGGCGCGCCCGCGCACTGCCGCGACGCGCTGCTCGCGCTCGCCGAGCGCTACGCCGCGGACGAAGTGATGGCGCTCACCATCACCGGGGATTACGCGACGCGCCTGCGCTCCTACGAGCTCCTGGCCGAGGCTTTCGGCCTCGCCTAGAAGAGCGCCGCCACGCCGTCGTGCCCGCGCTCGCGCGCGAGGTCCGCGGGCGTCTTGCCCTGCCGGTTCTTCGCGAGCGGCGCGCGCGTGCGCGGCAGGAGCAGCCGCACCATCGCCTCGTGGCCGCCGGCCGCCGCGCCGTGCAGCGCGAGATTGCCGTCGAGATTGACCTCATTCGCGTCCGCGCCACGCTCGAGCAGCAGGCGCGCCACGGCGTCATTGCCCGAATACGCCGCCCAGTGCAGCGCGGACTCGCCGTGGTCGTTCTGCGCGCGTGCGTCGGCGCCCGCGTCGATCAGCAGCGCGGCGAGCGCCGTGTCCTCGTTCAGCGCGGCGTGGTGCAGCGGCGTCTCGCCCGTGGCCGTGCGCGCGCGCACGCTAGCCCCGGCATCGAGCAGGTGGCGCGCCAGGGCGCGCATGTCCTTCTCCGCCGCGAGGTGCAGCGCCGTCTCGCGCGCCGCGTAGCGATGTTTCACGTCCACCTTGCCGCCGAGCACGAGGATCGCCGCCACCGGCTCCTTGCCCGCCTGGATCGCCTCGAGCAGCCGCTCGTCTGGCGTCTGCGCGAAGGCCGCGCCCGTGGCGAGCAGGCACGCCGCGGCCAGCCGCCTCATGGCAGCGAGCCGGCGAGCACCTCCGCGAGGTGCTGCGTGCGCCGCCCCGAGAGGCCCTCGATCTGCTCGCGGCAGGAAAAGCCGTCCGCCACCACGAGCGTGTCGGGCGCGGCGGCGCGCACCCGTGGCAGGAGCGCCAGCTCGGCGATGCGCCGCGACGCGGCCTCGGTTTCCTGCCGGAAGCCGAAGGAGCCCGCCATGCCGCAGCAGCCGGTGTCCGGCGCATCCACCTCCAGGCCCGCGGCGCGCAGCAGCTTCGACTCCGCCGACAGACCCCAGAGCGATTTCTGGTGGCAGTGCCCCTGCATCAACGCGTGGCCGAAGGCGCGCGGCGGCGCATAAGCGCGCGCCTCGAGGAACTCGGCGAGGGACTTCACCTGCGCGCCGAGCGCGGCGGCGCGCGCGTCCTCCGGAAAGAGCTGGCGCAGCTCGTCGCGGAACACCGACAGGCACGCCGGCTCGAGGACGACCACCGGCACATCGGGCTCCAACGACTGCAGGATGCGCTCGAGCGCCGCTTTCGCCTGGTCGAGCATGCCTGCGTCGTAGTAAGGCCGCCCGCAGCACAGGTGCTCGCGCGGCAGCTCCACGCGGCAGCCCGCGTGCGCCAGCACGCGCGCCGCGGCCAATCCGGTCGCCGGCCGGAAGTAGCCGTTGAAGGTGTCGTCGAAGAGGACCACGCGCTCGCCCGCGCCCAGCGGCGCGAACTGCGCGCGCAGGCTCCTGGGCGCGAGGCGCGGGAGCTTTCGTTGCATCGACAGGCCCGCGACCGGCCGGCCGAGCCCGCCGAGGAAATTGGCCAGTCCGGACGCCCTGGATGCGAGCGGCGCCCACTCGCCGATCCTCGCCAGCGCCTGCACGGCCGGCGGCCGGATCTTCTTCTCGTAGTAGTGCGAGAGGAACTCGGCCTTGTAGGCGGCCATGTCGGTGTGCGTCGGGCAGTCCGAGCGGCAGCCCTTGCAGGAAAGGCACCAGTCGAGCGCCTCCTTCACGTCCTCGCTCTGCCAGCCGTCCTTGATCACTTCGCCCTGCAGCATCTCCCACAGCAGTCGCGCGCGCCCGCGCGTCGAGTAGCGCTCCTCGCCCGTGCCGCGATAGCTCGGGCACATGGTGCCGCCCGATTTCGCGCGGCACTTGCCCATGCCCACGCACTGCTCCGCCGCCCTGCCGAAGCCCTCGCCGACGTCCGTGCGGAAGGCGAACCTGGTCTGCAGCGTGACGGGCTTGTACTGCGGCCCGAGCCTGAGGTTCTCGTCCACCTTGTAGGCATCGACCAGCTTGCCCGGATTCATGCGGTTGGCCGGGTCCCAGAGGCGCTTGAATTCGCGGAACGCCTGCATCAGCTCGGGGCCGTACATGGCCGGCAGGAACTCGGCCCGCGCCTGCCCGTCGCCGTGCTCGCCGGAGAGCGACCCGCCGTACTGCACCACCAGCTCGGCGGCTTGCGTGAGAAACGAGCGCCATTGCGCGAGGCCCGCGGGCGTGCGCAGCTCGAAGGTGATCCTCGCGTGGATGCAGCCGTCGCCGAAGTGCCCGTAGAGCGAAGTGCGGTAGCCGTGCCGGTCGACGAGCGCCTGGAACTCGCGCAGGTAGTCCCCGAGGCGCAGCGGGTCCACGGCCGCGTCCTCCCAGCCGACCACCGGGTCGGGGCCGGGCGTGCCCTTCAGATTCAACGCCGTGGCGGAGGCGCCCGTCTCGCGGATCGCCCAGAGGCGCGCCATCTCGCCCGCATCGGTGACGATGCGACCGCGCAAGGCGCTCGCCCGGTCGATCGCCTCCTCGCGCGTGTCGCCGCCGAACTCGATCATCAGCCAGGCCCTGCCCTCCGGCAGCAGCGCGAGGTCGCCGAGCCTGAGCTTCCTTTCGCGCAGCCCGCCGATGATCGGCTCGTCCAGGCCCTCGCAGGCGATCGGCCCCGCGGCGAGGATCTCGGGCACCGCGTCGCCCGCCGCGTAGACGTCGGGGTAGCCCTGCACCAGCAGCACGCGGTGGCGCGGGCTCTTTACCAGCGTCGTCCTTGCCTGCAGCACCATCGCGCAGGTGCCCTCCGAGCCGACCAGCGCGCGCGCCACGTTGAAGCCGTTCTCGGGCAGGAGCTGGTCGAGGTTGTAGCCCGAGACGCGGCGCTTGATCTTCGGAAAACCCTTGCGGATCAACTCACCGTAACGGTCGCCGAGCACCTTCAGGCCGCGGTAGATCTCGGCCTGGCGGTCGTTGCGCGCCAGGATCCGCTGGAATTCCGCCTCGTCCGTCGGCCCGCACCAGAAGCGCGCGCCGTCGTAGGTGAGCACCTCCAGCGCCTCGATGTTCTCGACCGTCTTGCCGGCCATCACCGAATGCGCGCCGCAGGAGTTGTTGCCGATCATGCCGCCCAGCGTGCAGCGGCTGTGCGTGGCCGGGTCCGGGCCGAAGGTCAGGCCGTGCGCTTCGGCCGCCGCGCGCAGGCTGTCGCACACCACGCCCGGCTCGACGAGCGCGCTGCGCGCCTCGGCATCGACCGCGAGCACGCGGTCCATGTACTTGGAGAAGTCGAACACCACCGCGACGTTCACGCTCTGGCCGCACATGGAAGTGCCGCCGCCGCGCGCGAGCACCGGCGCGCCCTGCGCGCGGCACGCGGCGAGCGCCTTGACCACGTCCTCGGCCGAGCGCGGCAGCACTACGCCGATCGGCACCTGGCGATAGTTGGACGCTTCGGAAGCATAGGCAGCGCGCGCCCCGGCGTCGAAGCGCACTTCGCCGGCGACCGCGGCCCCGAGCGCGGCCTGCAATTGCCTCATGCCGCCAGTGTAGCGGGGTCGAGCGCGCCGATCACCGGCGGGATCGGGCAGTCGAGCGTCGCCGCGACGGCGCGCACCAGCTCCATTTCCGCCAGGCGAAACCGCCCGTCGGCGGCCGCGGTCTGCACGCAGGCCTTGAGCACGCGCGGCTTCTCGAACGGCTGCAGGTGGCGCAGGCGCTCGAGCGCTTCGACGATGCGCGCGGTGGTGAGCTCCTCGAGCGCGAGGGGCCCGGGCAGCGCGAGGCCGAGAACCGCGCGGCCCTTGGCGTGCGCGGCGGCGGTGTCGCCCTGCGAGGCGTGCGCGATGAGCGAGATGACGGCCTGGGCATCCTGCGCGATCTCATCCACCTTGCCGAACTTCGTCGGGATGGGCTTGCCCGCGCCTTCGCGCAGGTGCTGGCGCAGGAACGTCGCCTGCACGAGCTCCGCGAGCGTCACCTTGCCGTCGGCCTGCACGCGCCGCACCACTTCCTCCAGGAACGCGTCGCGGCGCTTCTGCGGCAGCTGCTTGAGCGCGGGCAGCGCCAGCTCGATGAGCAGCAGGGCGTCGTGCCGTCCCGTGCCCGGCAGCGCGCCGTGCGCGGACACCAGCTCGAGCACCGCTGCGTGCGCTTCCTCGGGGCTCGCCAGCCGCGCCTTGAGCGCCTGCGGCAGCCGCTCGAGGAGCCGGCGGGCATGGTCGACGTGCTCGCGGCGCGGGGCCTCGACGACAGCGGCGAGCGTCCCCAGGCCGCCCGCTACCTTCACGATGTTGCCGGCGCCGTCGAGCACCGCCACGCGACCGTCTCCCGCGTAGTGCCCGGGACGCGTGCGCCGGTACTCCTCGCGCTGGAACCGGGGGTGGGCATGTCGGATGCGCTCCTCGATCGGCGGATGCGTCGGGAACCCCCACCAGTGCACGATCGCGGGCAGGAAGAACATGTGCGACAGCTCGTCCAGGTGCATGCCGCGAACGGTCGTGCCGGCCCGCAGCAACGACACGGCATCCAGCGCGCCCGCGATCCCGTCGGGGTTGCGCGTGAACTGCACGCTCGCGGCATCGGCCAGCAGCTCTCGCCGCCGCGCGATCGACGCCTTGATCGCCTCGGCGGCGAACGATCCCGGGAACGCCACGAAGGCGATCAGCGTGCCGAAGAGCGCGCTGAACACTTCTCCGCCGGCGTTCTCGCGCTTCTTGCCGCGCGCGGTCTCGGCGGCCCCGTAGACCAGCGCCTCGCCCACCTCGCCGAAGATCGTCAGGCCGCCGAGCAGGCCCGCGAGGCGTATGTTCAGTGCCATGTCGCCGTTCAGGATGTGGCTGAACTCATGGCCCATCACGCCCTGCAGCTCGTCGCGGGTCAGCTTCTGCGCCAGGCCGCGCGTGACAATGATCACCGCCTCGTTCGGCGAATGACCCGCCACCAGCGCGTTGACGGCGTCGTCGTATGGAAGCACGTACACGGGCGGAACGGCAATGCCCGAGGCGATCCCCATTTCCTCGACGATATTGAGCAGCCGCGATTCGATCGCGCTGGCGCGCCCGCGCTCGAGGTAGCGGGCCCCCAGCATGGCCGCGATCGCCGTGCCGCCCTCGCTCAGCTTCCACATGCGCCAGACGGACGTGCCGGTGACGATCGCGCCCACGATGCCCGCCACCCAGAGGTGGAACGCCGGTGGCACGTGCGCGAGGGCGTGCCAATAGGTCCGCAGCAGCCCATGCCACACGACAGGTTCCCCGCCCGCGAGCGGCAGCAGGCCGAAGATCGCACCGAGGGCGTACAAGGCAGCGCCCGCGAGGTTGAAGCACAGGACCACGAAAACCGCGGCCAGCAGGTACCACAGCACCAGCCAGCGGGATGCGCGGCGCGCCGCCTCCTGCTGCGCGAAGAAATCCACCGTCAGGCCTCGGCCGGCGCCAGCGCGTCGATGAGCGGCGGCAGCGGGCAATCGAGCACCGCGCCCACCAGGCGCAGCAGCTCCGCCTCGCCCAGCCGGATCGTGCCGTCCGCGGTCGCCGCGGCGAACAGGCCCTGCACCAGCCGCGCCTTGGCGAGCGG
>DATFEJ010000084.1:0-13290 GCA_035251235.1 Burkholderiales bacterium | reverse complement strand
CCACATGTGCAGGGCCTGCGTGAGCTGGGCGCGCTGCTCGCGCCAGGAAGCCAGCTGCGCGCGGCGCTCCGCGTGCTGGTACTCCAGCCGCTGGCGCGCCTCCTCGGCGTAGCGCAGCTCCGACTCCAGGCGCGCGACCTCGGCGTTGGCCTCGTACAGCGCCGCCTGCGCGGCGTTCATCGCGTCGCCGGCGGCGTAATGCGCGGCGCGCGAGGTTTCCACGCGGCTTTCCACCTCGCGCAGCGTCGCCGTCTCCGCCTCGAGCGCGTTGGCGCTGCGCGCGATCTCCTGCGCGTGCCGCTCGCGCTCCGCGGCGGCGTCCCGCCGTCGCAGGTACCACAGCAGCTGCTGCTTGAGCTGCAGTTCGCCCTGCAGCGCCTGGTAGCGCGTCGCCACCTGCGCCTGCGCCTCGAGCTTGTCGATCTGCGCGCCGAGCTCCAGGCGGATGTCGGTGACGCGCGCGAGGTTCTCGCGCGTGTCCGCCAGCCGGTGCTCGGTCTCCCGGCGGCGCTCCTTGTAGCGCGAGATGCCCGCCGCCTCCTCGAGGAAGACGCGCAGCTCGTCGGGCTTGGCCTCGATGACGCGCGAGATCATGCCCTGCTCGATGATGGCGTACGCCCGCGGCCCCAGGCCTGTGCCGAGGAACATGTCGGTCACGTCCCGCCGGCGCACGTGCTGGTTGTTTATGTAGTAGGACGACTCGCCGTCGCGCTGCAGGACGCGCTTGACCGCGATCTCGGCGTACTGCTGCCATTGCCCGCCGGCGCGGCCCAGGGAGTTGTCGAACAGCAGCTCGACGCTGGCGCGTGCCAGCGGCTTGCGGTTGCCCGAGCCGTTGAAGATCACGTCCTGCATGGAGTCGCCGCGCAGCGCCGAGGCGCGCGTCTCGCCCAGCACCCAGCGTACCGCGTCGATGACGTTGGACTTGCCGCAGCCGTTCGGCCCGACGATGCCGACCAGCTGGCCGGGGAAATGGATCGAGGTGGGATCGACGAAGGACTTGAAGCCGGAAAGCCGGATTTGATTGAGTCGCACGGAACGTTTTCTCGTTTCGAAAATGATACCATCTGCGCGCTCGCCCACGCCCGCGTTCCGCCGCATTTTCCGATGCCTTCGCGTCCCAGCAAGCGCCTGCAGACGTTCCGCAATCCGTCGCCGGAACGCGACTACCGCATCCACATGACGATGCCGGAGTTCACGTGCCTGTGCCCGATGACCGGCCAGCCGGATTTCGCCACGCTGGAGCTCGAGTACGTGCCCGACCGGCTGTGCGTCGAGCTGAAATCGCTCAAGCTCTACATATGGTCGTATCGCGACCAAGGCGCGTTCCACGAGGCGGTGACCAATCGCATCCTGGACGACCTGGTGCGCGCCACCCGGCCCCGCTTCATGCGGCTCAGCGCCCGCTTCAGCGTGCGCGGCGGCATCGGCACCTCGGTGGTCGTCGAGCACCGCAAGCGCGGCTGGAAGCCGGCGGCTTGAATCCGCTCCTCGGGCGGCTGCAGCCCTACCCTTTCGAGAAGCTGCGCGCGCTGCTCGCGGGCGTGGCGCCGAACGCGTCGCTCGCGCCGATCAATCTGTCCATCGGCGAGCCCAAGCATCCGACCCCGGCGCTGGTCACCGAGGCGCTCGTCGGCGCGCTCGACGGCCTCGCGGCTTACCCGGCCACGGCCGGGACCCCGGCGCTGCGCGAGGCGATTGCGGCGTGGCTGATGCGGCGATTCGCGCTGGCGGCCATCGATCCGGCGACGCAGGTGCTGCCGGTCAACGGCTCGCGCGAGGCGTTGTTCGCCTTCGCGCAGACCGTGATCGACCCTGCCGGCGGGACAGCGCGCGTCTGCTGCCCGAACCCCTTCTACCAGATCTACGAAGGCGCCGCGCTGCTGGCCGGCGCGCAGCCCGTCTATCTCAACGACGGCATGGCGTTCGACGACATCGACTGGACCGGCGTGCAACTGGCCTACGTGTGCTCGCCAGGCAATCCCACCGGGCGCGTGCTGGGACTGGCGGCGTGGCGGCGCCTGTTCGAGCTCTCCGACCGCCATGGCTTCGTCATCGCCGCCGACGAGTGCTACTCGGAGCTTTACTACGACGAGCAGCACCCGCCGCTCGGCGGGCTGCAGGCGGCGCAGCAGCTCGGCCGCGGGGATTTCCGGCGCCTGGTGGCCTTCTCGAGCCTCTCGAAGCGCTCCAATGCGCCCGGCATGCGCTCGGGCTTCGTCGCCGGCGACGCGGCGTTGCTCAAGCAGTTCCTGCTCTATCGCACCTACCACGGTTCGGCCATGAGCCTGCCGGTGCAGCGCGCCTCCGTGGCCGCGTGGGGCGACGAAACGCACGTACGGGCCAACCGCCAGCTGTATGCGCAGAAGTACCGCGCCGTGCTGCCGCTTGTCGGCGCGCCGCTCGCCACCGCCATGCCCGACGGCGGCTTCTATCTCTGGGTGCGCACGCCGATCGACGACGCCGACTTCGCGCGCGAACTGCAGCGCCAATATAATGTGCTGGTGCTGCCCGGCAGCTTCCTCGCGCGCGACGCGCACGGCGCGAACCCGGGCCGCAACCATGTGCGCGTCGCGCTGGTCGCGCCGCTCGCCGAGTGCGTGCAAGCCGCGCAGCGCATCCGCCAGTTCGTCCGCAGCCTGTAGGGGAATCATGGAGCAAGCGCAGAGCATCATCGATCGAGCCTGGGAAGAACGCGCCGCGCTGTCGCCCGCCAAGGCGCCGCCGGCGCTGCGCGCGGCCATCGAGTCCGCCCTGGCCGGGCTGGACGACGGCACGCTGCGCGTCGCCGAGAAGCGCGGCGGCGCGTGGGTCACGCACCAGTGGCTGAAGAAGGCAGTGCTGCTCTCCTTCCGTCTGGAGGACAACCGGCTGATGCCGGGCACCTCCACCAACTACTACGACAAGGTGCCCGGCAAATTCGCCGGCTACGACGCGGCTGCATTCGGCCGCGGCGGGTTCCGCGTGGTGCCGCCAGCCATGGCGCGGCGCGGCTGCTACCTGGCGAAGAACGTCGTGCTCATGCCCTCCTACGTCAACATCGGGGCGTACGTGGACGAGGGCACCATGGTCGACACCTGGGCGACTGTGGGCTCCTGCGCGCAGATCGGCAAGAACGTGCACCTGTCGGGCGGCGTGGGCATCGGCGGCGTGCTCGAGCCCGTGCAGGCCAACCCGGTGATCATCGAGGACAACTGCTTCATCGGCGCGCGCTCCGAGGTCGTCGAGGGCGTGATCGTCGAGGAGAACAGCGTCATTTCCATGGGCGTGTTCATCGGCCAGAGCACCAAGATCTTCGACCGCGAGACGGGCGAGATCCTTTATGGCCGCGTGCCCGCCGGCTCCGTGGTGGTGGCCGGCACCCTGCCCTCCGCGGACCGCAGCTGCGCGCTGTACTGCGCCGTGATTGTCAAAAAGGTTGATGCGCGCACACGGGCGAAAACCAGCCTGAACGAGTTGCTGCGAGGGGATTAAACTAGCGGGCCAAGGCACCCCAGGAGGCAAGCCATGTCGGCAATGAAACGCCTGTTCCAGCTGATGGCCGATAAGAAGGCCTCGGATATCTTTTTGTCCATCGGGGCGCCGATCAACATCAAGATCAACGGCGTGGCCATGCCGGTGAACCAGACCATCCTCAGCGCGAGCGCCGTGCAGACGCTGCTCTACGAGGTGCTGAACGAGCACCAGGTGCGCGAGTTCGAGGAGGAGCTGGAGCTGAACACCGCCTACACGATGGAGGGCGTCGGCACGTTCCGCATCAGCGCGTTCCGGCAAAAGGGCACGCCCGCCGTGGTGGTGCGCTACATCCCGGGCACGGTGCCGCCGCTCGATTCGCTGCACCTGCCGGGCGTGCTGAAGGAAGTAGTGATGCAGAAGCGCGGCCTGATCCTCATGGTCGGCGCCACCGGCTCGGGCAAGTCGACCTCGCTCGCGGCGATGATCGACTACCGCAACGCCGAGCGCTCCGGGCACATCCTCACGCTGGAGGACCCGGTCGAGTTCATCTTCAAGAACCGCAAGTCGATCGTCAACCAGCGCGAGGTCGGCACCGACACCAAGGCGTTCCCGGTCGCGCTGCGCAACGCCCTGCGCCAGGCGCCGGACGTGATCCTCATCGGCGAGATCCGCGACCGCGACACGATGTCGATGGCCCTGCAGTACGCGCAGTCGGGCCACCTGTGCATGGCCACGCTGCACGCCAACAACAGCTACCACGCCATGAACCGCATCATCAGCTTCTATCCGCTGGAGAACCGGCCGACGCTGCTGCTCGACCTGTCGGCGTCGCTGCAGGCCGTCATCTCGCAGCGCCTGGTGCGCACCAAGGCGGGCGCGCGCAAGCCGGCCTGCGAGGTGCTGCTCAATACGCGCCACATTTCCGAGCTGATCGAGAAGGGCGAGATCAACGAGATGAAGGAGGCGATGGAAAAGAGCATGGCGCCGGGCTCGCAGACCTTCGAGCAATCGCTGTTCAAGCTGTTCATCTCCGGCGACATCACCCAGGACGAGGCGCTGCACAACGCCGACTCGGCGACCAACATGCTCTGGCTGATCAACCAGGCGACCGCCGGGCAGATCACCTCCGGCCAGGTGTCCATCCCGGCCGTGCCGCCCGCGGGCGACAAGAAGGAGGGGCTGCTGGCCGGCGGCGGCGCCCAGTTCGACGGCTTCAAGATCGACGCCACCAACTGAGGTGGAGCCGGTCCACGCGCTCGTCCGGGAGCTGATCGCCCGCAAGTCGGTGACGCCGGCGGACGGCGGCTGTCAGGCCTTGCTGGCCGCGCGCCTGGCCGCCGCCGGGTTCCGCTGCGAGGACGCGAGCGTCAACGGCGTGACCAATTTGTGGGCGCGCCGCGGCAGCCGCGCGCCGCTCGTCTGCTTCGCCGGCCACACCGACGTCGTGCCGCCCGGTCCGCTCGAGCAGTGGCACTCCGATCCCTTCGTTCCGGTCGAGCGCGACGGCCGGCTCTACGGGCGCGGCGCGGCCGACATGAAATCGTCGATCGCCGCGTTCGTCGTGGCGATCGAGCAGTTCGTCGCCGAGCGCCCCGCGCACGCCGGCTCCATCGGCGTGCTGCTCACCTCGGACGAGGAAGGACCGTCGGTCGACGGCACCGTGCGGGTGGTCGAGCGTCTCGGCAAGCGCGGCGAGCGCATCGACTACTGCATCGTCGCCGAGCCCTCCTCCACCAAGACCCTGGGCGACACCTTGCGCGTCGGTCGGCGCGGCTCGCTCTCGGCGACGCTCGTGGTGCGCGGCGTGCAGGGCCATGTCGCGTATCCCGACCAGGTGCGCAATCCGATCCTGCAGCTCGCGCCCGCGCTGGCCGAGCTCGCGACCACGGAATGGGATCGCGGCAACGAGTCGTTCCCGCCCACCAGCTTCCAGGTCTCGAACATCCACGCCGGCGCCGGCGTGGAGAACATCGTGCCGGGAACGGTGGAAGTGATGTGCAACTTCCGCTATTCGACCGCCAGCACCGACCAGGCGCTGCGCGAGCGCTTCGAGGAGGTGCTGCGCCGGCATCGACTCGACTATTCGGTGGCCTGGAAGCTCGGCGGGCGTCCGTTCCTGAGCGGCCAGGGCCGCCTGATCGAGATCATGCGCCAGGCCGTGCAGGCGCACACCGGGCGCTCGCCCGAGCTGTCCACGGCGGGCGGCACCTCCGACGGGCGTTTCATCATCGACATCTGCCCCGAGGTGGTCGAGTTCGGCCCGGTCAACAGCACCATCCACAAGCTGAACGAGAACATCGCGCTCGAGGAGCTCGCGCGCCTGCCGCGCATCTACCTGGACGCGCTGCGCGCCCTTCTGCCTTGACGCTGCGCCAGTTGGTGAGCGAGGTCGCGCTCGCGCTGCGCCGCGCTCCGCTGCGCTACGGGCACGGCACGTCGAACGCGCGCGACGAGGCGGCGTTTCTCGTGTTGCGCGGGCTGGGTTTGCCGTTCGATGCGCCCGCCGATCGGGCCATTGCCACGCGGGAGCGCACGCGCATCGCGCGTCTGCTGCGGCGTCGCATCCGCGAGCGGATGCCCGTGGCCTACCTCTTGCGCGAAGCCTGGCTTGCCGACACGCCGTTCTATGTCGATCGGCGAGTCATCATTCCGCGCTCGCATATCGCGGCAATGCTGCAGGAGCGCATGCGACCGTGGCTGCGGCGCAACCCGCGCCGCGTCCTCGACCTGTGCACGGGATCCGGCTGCCTCGCGGTGCTCGCCGCGAAGGCGTTTCCGCGCGCGCAGGTCGATGCCGCCGATCTCTCGGCGGGCGCGCTCGCCGTCGCGGAGCGCAACATGGCGCGCCATCGCCTGCGCAGCCGAATCCGCCTCGTGCGCTCGGACCTGCTGGACGGCCTCGGCGATGCTCGCTACGACCTCATCGTGAGCAATCCGCCATACGTGACGGCGGCTGCGATGCGTGCGCTACCGGGCGAGTACCGGCACGAGCCGCGCATGGCGCTCGCGGGCGGCGCGGACGGGCTCGGTCTGGTGCGCAGGATTCTGGCGGGAGCAGCACAGGCGCTCACCCCCCGGGGTTTGCTGGTGTGCGAGATCGGCGCCGGGCGCCGCGCGCTGCAACGGGCCTACCCGCGGCTGCCCTTCGTCTGGACGCAAGGCGGCACCGTGTTCCTGCTGTCGCGCGAAGACCTGGCGCGCCAGGAAAGTGTGGGGTGACCGATGGGACTCGAACCCACAACAACTGGAATCACAATCCAGGACTCTACCTTTGAGCTACGGTCACCATTGCAACTCTGGCCTGCCCGGCGGGAGTCGAACCCACAACCCCCAGCTTAGAAGGCTGGTGCTCTATCCGGTTGAGCTACGGGCAGCCGCCGGGCAAAAACTGGTCGGGGTGGAGAGATTTGAACTCCCGACATCTTGCTCCCAAAGCAAGCGCGCTACCAGGCTGCGCCACACCCCGGAAAGGGGCATCATGATACCCGCTTTTCAGCTTGCTGCTAGGGGGCTTTTCTGCTACAAAGTCGCCTTTCTTTTTGGCGGGTGCAGCAGGAAAACGATGCCGGTCGAACTGTCGCGCAAGAATTTCACGCCCTTCGCGCCGAAGAAGGGCGAGGACTACATGAACGCGCGCATGCGCACTCACTTCCGCAAGATGCTCGAGCAGCTCAAGGCCGAGCTGTCCGAGGAAATCGACCGCACGGTGCACACCATGCAGGACGAAGCGACGGTGTTCGCCGACCCCAACGACCGCGCCAGCCAGGAATCGGACATGGCGCTGGAGCTGCGCAACCGCGACCGCGAGAGAAAGCTGATCAAGAAGATCGACGAGACCATCGGCCGCATCGACGCCAACGAGTACGGCTACTGCGACAGCTGCGGCGTGGAGATCGGGCTGAAGCGCCTGGAGGCGCGGCCGACCGCGACGCTGTGCATCGACTGCAAGACGCTCGACGAGCTGCGCGAGAAGCAGGTAGCGAAGTAACCGCCACCCGGCGGAGATCAGCAAGGGCGCCGTGGGCGCCCTTTTTTATGCCTGCTTAGCCGCTTCCGGCGCGCCCACGGCCTTCATCGACAGGCGCACGCGCCCCTTGTCGTCGGCCTCGAGCACCTTCACCTTCACGATCTGGCCTTCCTTCAGGTGGTCGGACACGGCGTTGACGCGCTCGTTGCTGATCTGCGAGATGTGCAGCAGGCCGTCGCGCCCCGGGAGCAGCTGCACGATCGCGCCGAAATCCAGCAGGCGCAGCACGGGGCCCTCGTACACCTTGCCGACCTCGACGTCGGCCGTGATGTCCAGGATGCGCCGTTTCGCCGCCTCGCCGCCTTCGGCGGACACGCAGGCAATGGAAATCGTGCCGTCGTCCTCGATCTCGATGGTGGTGCCGGTCTCTTCCTGCAACCCGCGGATCACCACGCCGCCCTTGCCGATGACGTCGCGGATCTTGTCCGGGTTGATCTTGATCTTGATGATGCGCGGCGCGAAGGTCGAGAGCTCGGTGCGCGAGCCCTCGATCGCCTGCTTCATGATCTGCAGGATTCCCAGGCGCGCCTCGCGCGCCTGGTCGAGCGCGATCTTCATGATGCTCTTGTTGATGGACTCGATCTTCAGATCCATCTGCAGCGCGGTCACGCCGGCTTCGGTACCCGCCACCTTGAAGTCCATGTCGCCGAGGTGATCCTCGTCGCCGAGGATGTCGGACAGGACCGCGAAGCGGTTGCCTTCCTTGATCAGTCCCATGGCGATGCCGGCGACGTGCGCCTTGATCGGCACGCCCGCGTCCATCAGCGCGAGGCTGCCGCCGCAGACCGAGGCCATGGACGACGAGCCGTTCGACTCCGTGATCTCCGACACCACGCGCAGCGAATAGCCGAAGTCCTCGGCGCCCGGCAGCATGGCCACCAGCGCGCGCTTGGCGAGGCGCCCGTGGCCGATCTCGCGGCGCTTGGTGAAGCCGAAGCGCCCGGTCTCGCCGGTGGCGTAGGGCGGCATGTTGTAGTGGAACATGAAGCGCTCGCGGTACTCGCCCGAGAGCGCGTCGATGATCTGCTCGTCGCGCCCGGTGCCGAGCGTCACCGTGACCAGCGCCTGCGTTTCGCCGCGGGTGAACAGCGCCGAGCCGTGCGTGCGCGGCAGCACGCCCACGCGCACGTTGATGGGGCGCACGGTGCGCGTGTCGCGCCCGTCGATGCGCGGCTCGCCGTCGAGGATCTGGTGGCGCACGATCGCGGACTCGAGGTTGAAGAAGATGTCCTTGAGCGCGCGCTCATTGATTTCCCGCCCGGCAGCCTTGGCTTCCTCCTCGACCGTCGCGCTCACCGCGCGGCGAATCTCGCCCAGGCGCGTGTTGCGCGCCTGTTTCTGGCGCATCGCGAAGGCGGCGCGCAAGTCGGCTTGCGCGAGCTCGGTGACGCGCGCAACCAGCGCCTCGTCCTTGGCCGGCGGTTGCCAGTCCCAGGCCGGCTTGCCGGCCACTTCCGCCAGCTCGTGGATCGCCTGGATCGCCGCCTGCATCTGCTCGTGACCGAACACCACCGCGCCCAGCATGACGTCCTCGGGGAGCTCCTGCGCTTCCGACTCCACCATCATCACGCCCTGCTCCGTGCCGGCGACCACCAGGTTGAGCCTGGATTCCTTGAGTTGCGATGCCGTGGGGTTGAGCACGTACTGCCCGTTGACGTAGCCCACGCGGCACGCGCCGATCGGCCCGTTGAACGGCAGGCCCGAAAGCGTCAGCGCCGCCGACACCGCCAGCATCGCCGGGATGTCGGAATCGACCTCCGGATTGAGCGACAGCACCTGCGCCACGACCTGCACTTCGTTGAAGTAGCCGTCGGGAAACAGCGGACGGATCGGGCGGTCGATCAGGCGCGAGGTCAGCGTCTCCTTCTCCGACGGGCGCCCCTCGCGCTTGAAGAAGCCCCCGGGGATCTTGCCCGCGGCGTAGGTCCGCTCCGCATAGTCCACGGTGAGGGGAAAGAAGTCCTGATTGGCGCGCGGCTCCTTCGCCCCGGTGACCGCGGCCAGCACGACCGTGTCGTCCATCGAGCACACCACCGCGCCGTGGGCCTGGCGCGCGATTTCGCCGGTTTCGAAAGTGACCTGATGGTCACCGAGCGTGAATGTCTTCTTGATCGGATTCAATGGATTACCTCGCAGGCTAGCCGCGGCAATACGAGAACACCCATCGCACGATGAGCGCTCCTTGCGGCGGCATTGATGGGGTCTACTTGCGCAGACTGAGCCGCTCGATCACCGAGCGGTATTTTTCGGCGTCCGTACGCCGCAGATAGTCCAGCAGCTTGCGGCGCTGCGACACGAGCTTGAGCAGCCCGCGCCGGGAATGGAAATCCTTGACGTGCGACTTGAAGTGCTCGGTCAGGCTGTTGATGCGCTCGGTCAGCAAGGCGACCTGCACTTCCGGGGAACCCGTGTCCTTGCCCGAGCGTTGATACTGCTGCACTACCCGCGCTTTCTGCGCCACCTGCAAAGCCATACGCTCTCTCTCCTGGTTTGAGCCGCGCATTCTAGCTGAGCGCGGTCGCCCTCGACAAGTTTTTTTCGATGTATTTCAGCCGCTTGCGTGGCTCAAGAGCCTGCGCGGATGCAGCTGGCCCTGCGCGCCGCCCTCGCCCAGTCCGAGCAGCCTGCCGTGCAGTCCGTAGACTCCGCACGGTCCGGGCGGCGCATGCTCCAGGTGCAGCGACTGCCCCAGCGCGAATCGCTCTGCCTGCGGCTCGGGCAGGTCCACCCGCGGCAGGTCCCCGAGCAGGCATGCCACCGGCAGGAGCCTGGCCTCCCGGCTTTCAGGCGTGTCCCTCTCCAATTGCTCCAGCGTCGCGGCGTCCTCGATGCGGAATCGTCCCGACGCCACGCGCCGCAAGGCAGCGAGGTGCGCGCCGCAGCCCAGGGCCCGGCCGATGTCCTCGGCCAGCGTGCGCACGTAAGTGCCCTTGCTGCAGCGCACGCGCAGTTCCAGGCAGTCGTCCGCGAAATCCAGCAGCTCCAGGGCGTGCACGCGGATGCGGCGCACGGCCCTGGGCACCTCGAGTCCTTCGCGCGCCAGCGCGTAGAGCGGGCGCCCGGCCCGCTTGAGCGCCGAATACATGGGCGGCACCTGGTCGATCTCGCCGCGGAACTGCGCCAGGACGGGTTCGATCGCCTCGGCGCGCACCGTGCACGTCTTGCGCTCGAGCACCTCGCCCTCGGCGTCTGCCGTGGTCGTGGTGATGCCGAGCCGCGCGCGCGCCAGGTATTCCTTGTCGGCCTCGAGCGAGAGCTGCGAGAACTTGGTGGCCTCGCCGAACAGGACGGCCAGCAATCCCGAGGCGAGCGGATCGAGCGTGCCGGCGTGTCCGGCCTTGGCGGCCCCGAACAGGCGCTTCACGGACTGCAGCGCCGCGTTCGAGCCCAGCCCGACGGGCTTGTCGAGCAGCAGCACGCCGTCCAGACTGCGCGGCATCAGTCCTTCGGACGGACGCTGTCGATCAGTTGCGACAGGCGCGCGCCGCGCTCTACCGACTCGTCGTACTTGAAGCGCAACTCCGGCGTCGTGTAGAGCTTCATGCGCCGCGCGAGCTGGCTGCGCAGGAAACCCGCCGCCTTGCGCAGCGCGCCCCCCGCTGCCTCGGCCTGCACGCGCTCCAGGCAGGTGAAGTACACGACGGCATGCGACAAGTCAGGGGCCGCGTCCACCGCGGTGATCGTCACCAGGCTGAGGCGCGGGTCCTGCAGCTCGCGCCGCATGATCTCGGAGAGCTCGCGCTGGATCTGGTCGGCGACCTTCTGCGGCCGGCCCCGGGTCACGGCGTGACCCTGGTTTCGGTCACAGCGTCCTGGCCACCTCGAGGACTTCGAACACCTCGAACTGGTCGCCTTCCTTGAGGTCGGAGAAGTTCTTCAGCGACATGCCGCATTCGAAGCCGGCCTTGACCTCGCGAACGTCGTCCTTGAAGCGCTTGAGCGAATCGATCTCGCCGGTGTGGATGACGACGTTGTCGCGCAGCACCCGCACCTGCGCGCTGCGCTTCACGAGGCCGTCGACCACGTAGCAGCCGGCCACCGCGCCCACCTTGGAGATGCGGAACACCTGTCGCACCTCGACCATGCCGAGGACCTGCTCCTTTCTCTCCGGCGCGAGCATGCCGGACAGGGCCGCCTTGATCTCGTCGACCGCCTCGTAGATGATCGTGTAGTAGCGCACCTGGATGCCGCTGCTCTCGATCAGCTTGCGCGCCGTGGCATCGGCGCGCGTGTTGAAGCCGATGATCACGGCGCGGGAGGCGAGCGCGAGGTTGACGTCGGACTCCGTGATGCCGCCCACGCCCGCGTGCACCACGCTGACCTTCACCTCGTCGGTCGACAGCTTGGTCAGCGCGTGCACCAGCGCTTCCTGCGAGCCTTGCACGTCGGACTTGATGACCAGGGACAGCACCTTCTTCTCGCCCTCGCCCATCTGCGCGAAGACGTTTTCCAGCTTCGCCGCCTGCTGGCGCGCCAGCTTCACCTCGCGGAACTTGCCCTGGCGGAAGAGCGCGATCTCGCGCGCCTTGCGCTCGTCGGCGAGCGTGGCGAGCTCCTCGCCCGCGTTCGGCACCTCCGACAGGCCCTGGATCTCGACGGGGATCGACGGCCCGGCGGACGCCACCGGCCGGCCGGCCTCGTCGAGCATGGCCCGCACGCGGCCGTGCACGGGGCCGATCAGCACCACGTCGCCGCGGTTGAGCGTGCCCGACTGCACGAGGACCGTGGCCACCGGCCCGCGGCCCTTGTCCAGGCGCGCCTCGATGACCACGCCCTTGCCGGGCGCATGCACCGGCGCCCTGAGCTCCAAAACTTCGGCCTGCAGCAGCACGTTCTCGAGCAGCGCATCGACGCCCTGCCCGGTCTTGGCGGAGACCGGAACGAAGGGTACGTCGCCGCCCAGGTCCTCGGGCACCACGCCGTGCTGCAGCAGCTCCTGCTTGACCTTTTCCGGGTTCGCCTCGTGCTTGTCGATCTTGTTGATCGCCACGACCAGCGGCACCTCGGCCGCCTTGGCGTGGTTGATGGCCTCCAGGGTCTGCGGCATGACGCCGTCGTCCGCCGCCACCACGAGGATGACGAGGTCCGTCACCTTCGCGCCACGGGCGCGCATCGCCGTGAACGCCTCGTGGCCCGGCGTGTCGAGGAAGGTGATGACGCCGCGCGGCGTCTCCACGTGGTAGGCGCCGATGTGCTGCGTGATGCCGCCCGCCTCGCCCGCCGCCACCTTGGTGCTGCGGATGTAGTCCAGCAGGGAGGTCTTGCCGTGGTCGACGTGGCCCATCACGGTCACCACCGGCGGCCGCGGCTCGGTCGCCAAGTCCTCGGCCGGCGCCTCGGCGAGGTAGGCCTCGGGGTCGTCGAGCTTGGCCGCCTTCGCCTTGTGCCCCATCTCCTCGACGACGATCATCGCCGTTTCCTGGTCGAGGACCTGGTTGATGGTCGCCATGGTGCCGAGCTTCATGAGCACCTTGATCACCTCGGCGGCCTTGACCGACATGCGGTGGGCAAGCTCGCCCACCGCGATGGTCTCGGGCACGGCGACCTCGCGCGTCACCGGCTCCGCAGGCTGCGTGAAGCCCGGCTGCTCCGCCACCGCGCCGCCGCGATGCCGCGCCCCGCCGCGCGCGTGCCATCCGGCCACCCCGCCGCCCATGTCGCCGCGCGTCTTGATGGTGCGGCGGCGCACGGAGTCGTCGCGCATGGTGGTGGTCGGCTTAACCTTCTTCGGCTTCTTGTCGGGCTTCGCGTCGCCCGTCTTCGGCGCGTGCAGCGTGCCCTCGACCGCCGCGGCCCCCGGCTGCGCC
>DATFEJ010000324.1:0-5508 GCA_035251235.1 Burkholderiales bacterium | reverse complement strand
GGCGAGCCGGGCGTCGAATGCGTCGAGGGCCTCGCGGCGCTCTGCGCGCGGCTCGAGGGCGAGCGCGTGCTGCTGATGATGTTGCCGGCGGGCGCCCCCACCGAGGACACGCTGCGCGAGCTGCTGCCGCTGCTCTCCGCGGGCGACACGCTGGTGGACGGCGGCAACGCGTTCTACAAGGACTCGATGCGCCGCGCAATGGAGCTGTCGCAGCGGGGACTGCGCTTCATCGACGCCGGCGTCTCGGGGGGTGTGCACGGCCTTGCCAACGGCTACTGCCTGATGCTCGGCGGCACGCCAAAGTCGATCGAGCTCTTCGCGCCGTACGCGCGCCTGCTCGCGCCGCACGCCGAGCGCGGCTGGCTGCACTGCGGCCCGGCAGGCGCGGGGCACTACGCCAAGATGATCCACAACGGCATCGAGTACGGGATGATGCAGGCGCTCGCCGAGGGCTTCGCGCTGCTCGCCGCGCGCGCCGACCTCGGCATCGATGCCGCGCGCCTCGCCGACACCTGGCGCCACGGCAGCGTCATCCGCTCGTGGCTGCTCGACCTTTGCGCCGAGGCGCTCGGCAAGGACGCGACGCTCACGGGCGTGGCCCCGGTGGTCGCCGACTCGGGCGAAGGGCGCTGGACGGCGCTCGAGTCGATCGAGCTCGGCGTGCCCGCGCCGGTGATCACGCTCGCGCTGATGGGGCGCTTCGCCAGCCAGGGGCGCGCCGACTATGCGAGAAAGCTCCTGGCGCTGATGCGCGCGGGCTTCGGCGGGCATCCGGTCGGCAAGCCGTGATCATCGTCGTCATGGGCGTCGCGGGCTCGGGCAAGAGCACCGTGGGCGCCCTGCTCGCCGAGCGGCTCGGCGTGCAGTTCCTCGACGCCGACGAATTCCACCCGCCGCAGAACGTGGCGAAGATGTCGGCCGGCATCCCGCTCGAGGACGCGGATCGCTGGCCGTGGCTGGCGCGGCTCAACGCGGAGCTGAAGCAGCGCGGTCGCGCCGTGCTCGCCTGCTCGGCGCTCAAGGAGTCCTACCGCGCGCGGCTGGGCGACGGCCTGCGTTGCCGCTACGTCCACCTGCGCGGCAGCCCGGAGCTCATCGGCGCGCGCCTGGCGGCGCGGCAGCACCGCTACATGCCGGCGTCTCTCCTCGCCAGCCAGTTCGCCGCGCTCGAGCCGCCGGCGCACGCCATCGACGTCGATGTCGCGCAGCCGGCGGCCGAGTGCGTGGCCGCCATCCTCGCTCAGCTGCCGATGTGCACCTGATACTTGGCGCCGTTGGACAGCGTGCAGATGCCTGCGCCCTGGCGCGGCGAGTTCATCTGGTACTCGCAGCTCATGTAGGTGCCGCTCGGGCCATAGGCGCTCGCCACGCCGCGGCGCGCATCGCCGTCGACGCGCGTCGCCTCGCCGGACAGCGTCTCGCCCTCGTAGTTGAGCTGAAAGCGCCCCTTGCCGGTCATCATGTTCATGACCGAGCCGGTGAGCACGCCGGTGCGCGTCGCCTGCTCGTTGGCCGGATACAGGCGCACCGGCAGCGTGGTCGGCAGCGCCGGGCCGGGCCTGGGCTGCGTGCCGGGCTCCGGGGGCCCGCCGGGAATCACGTGCCAGAGCTGCCCGTCCGGCCCGGGCACGACGTAGCAGCCGGAGAGCGCTGTCGCCACCAGCGCCGCAACGAAGATCCTGGAAGCTTTCATGGTCCCTCCACTCGGTTGGCAGGCAATTCGCCTGCCTGACCATGGTGCGGGGGGACCGACTACGCCCGGCCTACCGGTGGCTTACCGATCGCTCAAAGCGGCGGCCTCCTCGCCGCGCTCGCGGTATTCGCGCGCGCGCGCCGGCTGGCCCGCTGCCTCCCAGTAGCGCCCGAGGTCGGCGAGCGCTCGGGCGAACCGGCCGCGCCACTTGTCGCGCGGACGCAGGCTCCAGGCCTCATCGGCCTCGCCGGCGAGAAACGGGCCGCGGTATAGGTCGAGCAGCCGTGCCCCGAGACGCTCGGCTTCGACCGGCGCGAGCGGCGCGCGCCCGGGGCGCAGCGCTTCCTCCAGCTCGCCGAGCAGGCGCTCGAGCGCCCAGGCGTCGACCCAGAAGTAGCGCGCATCGAGCGAGAGCTTGCCCTCGTGCAGCACGAGCGCCCGATCCTCGCCGAGCAGCTTTCTCAGCCGGTGCAGCGTGCTGGTGAAGGAGCGGTGCGCCGAGTCGCCGTCGATGCGCGGCCACATGGCGTCGGTGATCAGCTCCTCGGCCACGCGCTCGCCGCCCAGGGCAATGAGCACCTTGAGCAGCTCGAGCGGGCGGCGCTGCGCCTTGCCGCTGCCGGCGACCAGCGCCTCGCCATGGCGCAGGAGCCGGAAGCCGCCGAGGGTATGCGCGCGGAAGTGCCATGGCCAGTCCGGCACGTCGAGGGGCGGACGTTCCGGGGCGAGCAAGCGGTGCTTCACCAGGTGCTTCGCGTACTCGCCCTCGATGCCCTCGCGCAGCGCGTGCGCGCACAGGCGCGCCACGGACGCCGGCCGCCACCACAGGAAATGCTGATAGCCGTGCTCGCGGCCCAGCGCCAGGCCGCGGCGCAGGGCCTTGAGACCGGCGCGCTGGCGGCCGTGCTCGAGCGCGATGTCCGCGAAGCCCAGCAGGCACGCATACTCCAGGTGCCGGCTGTCGATGTCGCGCGCCAGCGCGCGCGTCTGGCGCAAGTGCGACACGCACTTCCTCTCGTCGCCGCACTCGACCAGCACTTGCGCCAGCGCGAGGCGCGTCAGCACCTCGAGGAACGGGCAACCGACCTCGACCGCCATGCGCAGCGCGAGCTTCTCCTGCTGCAGTGCGCGCATCGGGTCCTTGCGCAGCGCCGCCTCCCAGGCCTGGAAGTGGTGGAACAGGCACAGGTTGAAGCGGCCCGCGCTGCCCGCCTGCGCCTCGAGCTGGCGCGCGAGCGGCGCCGCGGCCTCGAGAGCGCCGCCACTGAGCGCTCCGCCGTAGCCGTTCACCAGCAGCTGCACGCTCCAGGTATGGATGCCCGTGGCGCGCGCGATCTCCTGGCCCTCGCGCATGGCGGCGAGGCACGGCTCGTGCTCGCCGGTCAGCATGTGGTACATCGCCTCGACGTTCTTCAGCGTGAGCAGCGAGAACGGCGACACGCCGGGCCCGGCGGCCAGGCGCCGCATGGCTTCGACCAGGCCGCGCGCACGCACGTACACGCCCGTCCACATGAGCGTGAGCGCCGCCAGCAGGCCGACGAAGATGCGCGGATTGGGGTCGGGTACCTGCTGCGCGGCGGCCATCGCGCGCCCGATCCATTCCTCGATGTCGCGGCGCTGCGGCTGGCGCAGCGTGAGCGAAATGAACATGCTGCACGCCACGCGCGCCTCGGCCTCGGGCGTGGGCAGGCGGGCGCCGGCGCGCGCCATGTCGTCGAGCACCGCGATCCAGCGGTCGAGCAGCGAGAAATCGTCCAGCTCGTAGAGGATCGCGTCCATCGCGCCCGAGCAGGCGAGCACCATGCCGGCCGGCTCGGGCGCGACGTGCGCGCGGAACAGCTCGTAGGCGCGCTCGAAACCGAGCCGCCCTTCGCGCGGCGCGCGCTGCACCACGCAGGCGGCCGCCCAGTACACGGTCCAGGGGTGCGCCTGCTGCACTTCGGGCGGCAGCTCCTCGACCCAGTGCACCAGCGTCTCGGCGCGGCCCTGGGCGAACATGGCGGCCGCGTGCCGCTCGATCAGCTGCGCCATGCCTTCCCAGTCGTGGCCGTCGCGCGCCAGCGCCACCGCCTCCTCGACCTGGCCCGCGCCCTCCATCAGGGCCGCGGCATCCTTCTGCAGCTGGCGGCGTCGCTCCTTGGGATAGGACTCCTGCGCGCGCGCCAGCAGGAACTCGCGAAACATGGGGTGGTACTGGTAGACGGGCTCGCCGCGCGCCTCGCGCCGCGCGACGAAGTAGTTCTCGCGGTGCAGGCGCGCGAGCGTCTCGCCGGCGCCCGCGTCGCCGGAGAGCGCCTGGCCGAGCGCGGGCGTGATGTGCGCGAGGTGCGCGGTCTGCAGCAGGAATTCCTGCGTGCGGGCATCGGACTTCTGCAGGATCTCTCCGGCGAGATAGTCGAACACGAGCTGGCGCGTGGCGAGGTCCGGCGCCTCGGCGATCGGCACGCCCATGCGCGCCTGCTCCAGCAGAAGCACGAGCCCCGCGGCCCAGCCCTGGGTCTTGGCGTAAAGCGCCTCGAGGGCCTCCGGCGGCAGCTCGGGGCGGCGCTGCGCGGCAATTGACAGGGTTTCCTCGCGCGTCAGGCGCAGGTCTTCCCAGCCTATGTGCGCCAGCTGGCGGTTGGCGCGCAGCCGCGCGAGCGTCGGCGGCGGGTCGACGCGGCTCACGACGACGGCGCGTCCCCCCGGGGGCAGCTCGCGCAGCGCCTCGCGCATGGCTTCGTGCAGCGGCGAGGACGCGGGCACCTCGTGGTAGCCGTCGAACACGATGACGAACGGCGGCTTGAGGCGCGCGTACAGCTCCTGCGCGTAGCGGCGGGTGAACGCGAGCAGCCCGGCGTGGTACTCGGGCGTGAGCAGCGGGAGCGGCGAGCGCTCCCCGCCCTCCAGCTCGGCGGCCGCGAGCCCGAGGTAGTAGAAGAAGGTCGCCGGATCGGCGTCACCTTCGTCGACCTGGTACCACAGGCAACGCTGCGGCGCGTTGTCGAGCCAGCTGGCCACCGCCGTGGTCTTGCCGCAGCCCGGCGGGCCGGAAATCCAGGTCACCGGCGCATCGCGCGCCTCGTCGAGCAGCGCGAACACGCGCTCGCGCGGCAGGATCTCCGACAGCAGCGGTCGGGAGGTCTTGCCGAGCGGCTTGCGGCGGGTGGCGGACGCTTGAGCCATGGCGTTCCGGGGCATTCTGCCCCCGGATGCGCGTTCGGCGATCACGGATGGCTTACAACGTTGCTGCGCCGCAATAGCCTCAGGCCCGCCCCAGCAGCTGCAGCTCCACCGCCCGCATCACCGCGGCCGCCGCCGTATGCACGTCGAGCTTGCGATACGCGTTCTTGACGTGGCTGGTCACGGTGTTGAGGCTCACGCCCAGGGTAACGGCGACCTGGGCGTAGCTCTGGCCGCGCGACAGATGGTGCAGCACTTGGACTTCCCGGGGCGTCAACATCGGCTTGCCTCCTTTTCTCGTTCGCGGGCGGCGGGTGCCGTCCATGCGACGAGGATGGGAGAAGGCCGGTGACTTGCGGGTCACCGGCCGCTTACGCATGGCTTACATGGGAAGGCAGACGATGTTCGCATGGGCACATCCCCCGGGCATGTGGTTCGTGGAGTTGCGCGCCATGCTATGCAAATTCGAGAAATCAAGACATCCCATGAACTGGGCGGACGTCCATCTCTTTTCGTGATGCCTAATCCCCCGCCGCGCTGCCCGCGCGGCGTGGATCCGCGCCCCCGCGCCACCCGCCCGGCACGCGCTCGATGCCGTGCAGGCCGCTCGCCAGCCGCGCGAAGTTGAGCACGTGGCCGCGCTCGGCGAGCGC
>DATFEJ010000323.1:0-2990 GCA_035251235.1 Burkholderiales bacterium | reverse complement strand
AGCGTTGCAGCAGCGCCTGCAGCTCGGGCGCGGCGCCGGGCGCGCCGTCGTGGAACAGGCGCTCGCCGCCCAGCCAGACCAGCGCGCGTTCGCTCGCGCCGGCGCCGTAGCACAGCTCGAAGCGCGCCAGCGCCCCGCCCGCGTCCTGCCAGACGAACAGGTCGAAATACTCGTCGTGGAACCAGCGGCGGTTCAGTCGCGCCTCGTCGCCCAAGCCCAGGATTTCGCGCATCGTCGGGTTCGACTCTCGCGCGGGGCGCCGGTTCCCGTCGCCTAGCGCGCCGCGGTGACGCGCGTGTTGGCGAGGACCAGCCGGTCGACCAGGTTGCGCACCAGCGCGCGCGTGAGCTGCAGCTGCGCGCCGACGCTCATCCTGGCAAGCGCCTCCGGCTCGAATTCGGCGAGCAGCAGCCGCGTCATCGACTCGACGGTGGCGTGGCGCGGCAGCTCGCCGCCCCAGATGTAGGCCATCTCGCCGAACCACTCGCTGCGGTTGACCACGTTGAGCAGCCGCCCGCCGCGCGTCACCTTCACCTCGCCCTCGGCGAGGAAGTAGAAGCTGCGGCCCTTGTCCTGCTCGCGCACGATGATGCGCCCCTTGTCCACGCGCCCCCAGCGCCCGGCCTTGGCGAGCTCCCAGAGCTCGGCGTCGGCGAGGCTGGAGAGCATCTCCACACTCTTCAGCGCCATGTACTTCTCGGTGTCGGGAATGGCTTCGGCGGGCAGCACCAGGCGCGCGACCTTGGAGAGCTCGCGGGCGAAGTCGGACCACGCCGGATAGCGCGCCTCGGGCTTCTTCTTCAGCGCGCGCATGACCACTGCGTCGAGCGCCTTGGGCAGGTCCTTGCGCACCTCGCTGGGCGGCAGCGGCTCGAGCTCGAGGATCTTCTTCAGCAGCGCCTGCAGGTTCTCGGCGCGCAGCGGGTGCTGCCCGGTGAGCAGCTCGTACAGCACCACGCCGAGCGCGTACATGTCGCTGTGGTGCGTGAGCTCGCGGCCGGCGATCTGCTCGGGCGACAGGTAGTAGGGCGAGCCCATGATCGCCGTCTGCACCGCCTGGGTCTTCCTCAGGTAGGCGGCGCCGAAGTCGGCGATCTTCACGTCGGTGCCCCGGGCGATCATGATGTTCGCCGGCTTGATGTCGCGGTGCACGATGCCTTCGCGGAACGCGTAGTCGAGCGCGCCGCAGCATTTGAAGCCGATCTGCAGGATGTCGGCGACCGGCAGCAGCTTGGCGGGCGTGGTGTACGCGGACAAGTCGCCGCCGGTGACCAGCTCCATGGCGATGTAGCCCGAATCCTCGCCGACCACGGCGTCGAGGATGCCGACGATGTGCGGATGCTTGAGCTTGCCGGCGAGCGAGGCCTCGTTCTGGAATTGCGCGCGGTGCACGGTGCCGAACTCGGGGTCGCGGAACACCTCGGGCTCGATGGTCTTCAACGCGACCTCGCCGCCGCTGAAGGTGTCGCGCGCCAGGTAGACCGTGCCCGTGGCGCCCTTGCCGAGCAGCTTTTGCACGTCGTACTTGCCGACCTGCAGGCTCAGGCCTTGGTCCATGGCTTCGGGCACTGCCGCGCGTCCTTCCAGTGAGCTTCCCGGACGGGGATGGTACTGCATGACCTGCTTGCCGAGCGGACTACAAGGCACGAGAATCCCCTAATCTCCCTGTCCGGCCCCCGGCTGCGCGACTTATGGCACACAAGGAAGTCCCCGTCGAGTTTCTCGAGTTCGGCATGTTCGTCGCCAAGCTCGACCGGCCGTGGACCGAGACGCCATTCGTGTTCCAGGGATTCGTGCTCTCGACCGAGCAGCAGCTCGAGGCGCTGAAGAAATACTGCAAGGTCGTGTACGTCGACCCGGAGAAGCGCCAGGCATCGGTGGCGGCCAAGCTCCTCACCCTGCCGCCCTCGACGCGCCAGGTGATCGCCGAGCAATCCAAGGAAAAGGTGCGCGGCTCGGTGGTCTACAAGGAGCTGGCCAAGGTCGAGGAGGAGCTGCCGCGGGCGCGCACGGCGTACACGCAGACCAACGCCATCGTGCGCACCATGTCGCGCGCCGTGGTGAGCGGCAACGCGCTGGACGGCAACCGCGCCCGGCAGGCGGTGACCGAGATCACCGATTCGGTGGTGCGCAATCCCGACGCCATGATGCTGCTGGTCACCATGCGCGACAAGGCCGAGGAGACGCTCAACCGCGCGACGCAGGTGTCGGTCTACATGACGGTCTTCGGCCGCTTCCTGCAGCTCGAGCGCGAGCGCCTCGAGCTGCTCGGGCTGATCGGGCTGCTGCAGGACGTGGGCATGCTGAAGCTCCCGCCCGGCATGCCGGCGCGCCGCAGCGACCTGAAGTCCGAGGAAGACGAGGTCTTCAAGACGCACGTCGCGCACAGCGCGGAGATCCTGTCCCAGACCGCGGGCCTGCCGCCGGAGCTGCCGAGCATCGCCTCGCTGCACCACGAGCGCTACGACGGCAGCGGCTATCCGCGCGGGCTGAGGGGCGGCGCCATCTCGCAGATGGGCGCCATCGCCGGCATCGTCGACACCTTCGACATGCTCACCGCGCCCGCGCCCTACGGGCTGCAGATGCCGCCGTCCAACGCCCTGAACGTGCTGTTCCAGAACCGCGGCACGCAGTTCCACGCCGCGCTGGTCGAGCAGTTCATCCAGTGCGTGGGCGCCTTCCCGGTGGGCAGCATCGTCGAGCTGAACACGGGCGAGGTCGGCGTGGTCATCACGCAGAACCTGGTCAAGCGCCTGCAGCCGCGCGTCATGGTCGTGCAGGGCGCCGACGGCAATCCGGTGCACCCGCACAAGATCCTCGACCTGGTGAACGAGCCCATGGCGACGCCGGACGAGCCCTACCGCATCCGCCGCACGCTCGACTCGACGACCGTCAAGATCGATTCGCGCGAGCTGTTCCTGTGACGGCGCCGGATGGCGCCGCCATCCGGCTGCTGCTGGAGCAGTTCGGGGTGGATGCGGGGGCGGTGG
>DATFEJ010000275.1:0-16871 GCA_035251235.1 Burkholderiales bacterium | reverse complement strand
CTCCAGGCCCGCGAGGCGCGGCAGCCCGAGGTCGAGCACCACGGCGTGATAGCGGGTGCCGGCGAGCGACGCGTCGGCCGCGACGCCGTCGCGCACCCAGTCGGCGGCGTAGCCCGCCTGCTCGAGCCCGGCCTGCGTGCCGCGCCCGAGCAGCGGATCGTCCTCCACGACGAGGATGCGCATCGCGCTAGGGTAACGCTCCTTGCAGGGCCGCGGTCCAGATGCCGGCCACCATGGCGAGCAGCGCCCCTGCCGCGATCCAGCGCTTGCGGCGGATGGCCTCGGCGGGGCTGCCGCGCTTGAAGCCGCTCCACATGGCGCGCACGAGGTTCTCGCGGTGGATGAGGCTCGAGACGACAACGGCGCCGATGTGCACGAACACGAGGGCGAGCATCGCGCCCGCCGCGCCTTCGTGCAATTCCTCCAGCAGGTGGCTGCTGGTGTCGTAGGCCGCGTAGCCCGAGAGCGCGGTGGCGAGCCCCAGGCCGAGCAGCGCGAGCACCGCCCAGCCGCCGGCCGGGTTGTGCCCGACATGGTGCTCGGGCCGGAAGCTGAGGATGGACAGGAGATAGCGCTTCACGGGACCAGGTCCGGTGACAAAGGACGAAAAGCGCGCGTAGCGGGTGCCGATGAATCCCCACACCAGGCGGAACACGACGAGCCCGGCGAAGGTGTAGCCCAGCGTCACGTGGACGTCGCGCCAGCGCTCGGATTCGGCGGTGAGCCAGGCCCCGGCGAAGGAGGCGGCGAGCAGCCAGTGGAACAGGCGTGTCGGCAGGTCCCAGACGAGAATGCGTTCATTGCTCATGGCGGTCCTCATTTCGGTAGCCGGAGCGAGCGCTCCGAATAATCACCGTCCTCGGCGCGCGTGTGGCACGCGCCGCAATTGGCGGCGCTCTTCACCGCCGCGCTCCGCCACAGCGCGGCGGGTACCTCTTTGTCGTGCTCCTTGCGGAACCAGCGCGTCTCCGTGATGCGCGGCTCGGCGCCTGGGGGTGGCTCGCGGCGGCTGGCATGCGCAGCGAGATACCGGCTGATCTCCTCCTGCGCCTTGGCGTCGAGCGAGGCGTCGCTGCCGAAGTGCCGGTCCAGACGCTGCATGAGTTGCTCCCAGGAGCCCGCAGGCAGGAGCTTCGGCGGATAGGCGACGTGGCAGCTGCCGCATTCGGCCTTATAGGTTGCATTGGGAGGCAGCCGAGGCTTGTCCGCCGCTGCAGGGAGCGACACCACGAAAAGTGCGGCGACGAGGAGGGTCCTCACTTGCCGCCCTTCAGCAGGAAGGCGAGCACGTCGCCTTTTTCGGCGCTCGTGCAGGCGCGCCCGAGCACGTCGCTGCAATTGCGCTTGAACCATTTCTCCACTTTCGCCGTATCGGCGAAACGCTCGGGGTTCGCGGTGGGCGAGAGCGGCGCGATGGCCTTGCCGGTCTTCGCGTGCTTGCCTTGCGCTGCACCGGAGGCGCCGTGGCAGCTCGCGCAGCTCCAGTCGTTGCCGTGGCGCGCATTGAAGAACTGTTCGCCGCGGGAAGATGAGGCGCCCGAAAACGCGGGAGTCTCGCGCCGCGCCGCGGCCTCGTAGCCGGCGAGAATCTCGCCGGGTTGTGCTGCCTGTGCCGCGCCGGCCAGCGCCATGGCTGCGGCGACGAAAATGCTTCTCATCATCGCGTCTCTCCGTGAATGACGTACGAGCGCAGCCTATGCGCTAATTCTTAGGGGACGATTAAGGCGACCTGCCGGCGGGAAAACCTTTGCAGGCGTCAAGCTTTCCGCGGCCGGCCCGAACGGATCCTGCGAGCGCCACTCAATCCTCTCGTTAACCGGCGCATTGCCGGCAACACACACGAGAGGAGATTCGATCATGGCAAGAGGTATCAGGCAGGCAGCACTGGCCTTCGCAGTGGCACTGGCGTTCGGCGGTCCCGCGTTCGCCGCGAATGATGCGCACGAGCACGGTCACGGCGCGCAGGAAGCGAAGCTGGTCCTCGACCACGGCAAGAAGTGGCAGACCGACGAGCCCCTGCGCCAGGGAATGACCAACATCCGCGGCGCGATCGCCAAGGACGTCAAGGCGATCCACGCGAATAAGATGACGCCCAAGCAGTACCAGGCGCTCGCCGCGAAGGTGAACGCCGAAGTGGCGGGCATCGTGCAGAACTGCAAGCTTCCCCCCGAAGCCGACGCCCAGCTGCACATCGTGGTCGCCGAGCTGATGGCGGGCGCCGAGGCGATGGAAGGCAAGGAACAGGGCGTGACGCGCCGAGCCGGCGCCGAGCGCGTGGCGAAGGCGCTGAACGCCTACGGCGAGCACTTCGACCATGCCGGCTGGAAGCGCCTGTAATCCGGGCCGCGCGGCCGTCCGCGTCGCCGCGGTGGTGGCGGTCCTCTTCGGGGCCGCCACCGTGGCGAGCGGCGCCAGCGTGCTCTTCGGCGGCACCGCCGCCGCGGCCGGCAATGTCGTGGCGTTCGTTGTCTGGTTCAATTTCCTCGCGGGCTTCGCCTACGTAGCGGCGGGCATCGGGCTGTGGCTGCGCCGGCGCTGGGCCGCGCGCCTGGCGCTGGCGATTGCCGCGCTCAGCGCGCTGGTCTTCGCCGCGCTCGGAGTGCATATCGCCTCGGGCGGCGCGTACGAAATGCGCACGATCTTCGCCATAACGCTCAGGACCACGCTGTGGGCGGGGTTCGCGGCGCTCGCGTTCTTCTTCCTTGATCTTCCTCAACGGCGGGGCGCGCACCGCGCGTAACGTCGATGAGGTGCGCAGAGAGATCCGGACCGAGCAGTTCCTCGCCCGGCTGCCGCTGTTCGCTGGGCTGGGGGCGGCGGAGCTCGAACGGCTGGCCGCCGCGACGACGCGCCGCGAGCCGAAGCGCGGAGAGTTCCTGTTCCGCCAAGGCGAGCCGCCCACCGGCTTTCACGCCGTCGTGCACGGGCGCATCGAACTGCGTGCGCGCACGCCGCACGGCCGTGAGCGCGTCACCGACATCGTGGGCGCGGGCCGCAGCTTCGGCGAGGCCATCATGTTCCTCGACAAGCCCTACATCGTGAGCGCGCGGGCGCTCGGCGACGCGCTCGTCCTGCACGTGGCGAAGGACGCCGTGTTCGACGAGCTCGAGCGCAGTCCCGGGTTCGCGCGGCGCATCATCGCCACGCTGTCGGCGAAGCTGCATGCGGCCGCGCGCGAGCTCGACACCTACGCGCTCGGCTCGGCGGAAAAGCGCTTCGCCGCGTGGTTGCTGCGTGCGGCGGCGCCCGCCGAGCGCGGCGCGGTCTCGGTCACGCTGCCTGCGGCTAAGCGCGCGATCGCCTCCCGGCTCAACCTGAGCGCCGAGCACCTCTCGCGCATCCTGCGCCACCTCGTTTCCGAAGGGCTGATCGAGGTGCGCGGGCGCACGGTCGAGATCCCGGACCTGGCGCGGCTACGCGCGTGGAGCACGACGTGAGCGCGCAGGCGCCCGCGGGCGACGGCGACATCCGGGGGCTGCAGCTTGCGCTCGCCACGTACGTGATCGTCCTCGTCGCGAAGCTCGGCGCGTACTACGCCTCGGGCGTAATGGCGCTCTTCGCCGAGGCGCTGCATACGCTGAGCGACATCTTCATCTCGGGCTTCCTGCTCCTCGCGCTCTGGTATTCGCGCCGCCCGGCGGACGCACGGCACATGTTCGGCTACGGCCGCGCGCAGAACGTTGCCGCGGTGGTTGCGGCGACGCTCTTCATTTCCTTCACCAGCTTCGAGCTCTATCGCGAGGCGATTCCGAGGCTCCTTTCGCCGCAGCCGGCGGCCTACGAGAGCCTGCCGCTCGCGCTCGGCGTGATCCTCGGCTCCATGGCCATCGCCGCGATACCCCTGGTGAAGCTCGCGCTGCAGCGCGCACGCGGCGCGGCGGCGAAGTCGCAGCTCATCGAGCTGGTGAACGACCAGCTCGGCCTGCTGGCGGCGCTCGCCGCGCTCGGCGGCATCGCCTGGGGATTTCCGCTCGCCGACCCGATCGCGGCGCTGGTCGTGGCGAGCATCATCGCGGTCAACGCCGTCGGCATGTTCGTGGAGAACGCGCGCTTCCTGCTCGGCCGCGCGCCCGACGCCGAGTTCATGGCCGCCCTGCGGCGGACCGCGCTCGGCGTCCCGGGGGTCGTGGCGATCGACGACGTGCGCGCGGAGTTCGTGGGGCCGCAGACCGTGCACGCCGGCATCCGCATCGCGGTGCGCCCGGATCTGAGCGTGGCCGACGCTGCTCGCATTGCCGGCGAGGTCGAGCGGCGCGTGCACGCGGGGATGCAGCCCGCGCACTGTTTCGTGCAAGCCGAGCCGGCCGCCGGCAACGCGGCCCGGCCCGCGCAAACCGACTAGTGGCCCAGGCGCTCGGACTCGCCCTGCTCGCGCGTGCGCTCGGCGAGCGGGTGCGCGCCGTTCACGACGTTGTAGGCCGGAACACGCTCGGGGTCGGCCCGGGGCGTCTTCTCACCGCACGCGGCGAGGCTCGCCGCGGCGAAGAGGGCGATTAGGAGGGTGCGCATTTCGGATCCTCGAAGGGGATTGCGGTTGAAGAGAAGGCCTGGCGCAACTGCTTGCGCGCACGGAACAGGCGGGTCCTGGCCGTTGCCTCGGGAATGTGCAGCGTGGCGGCGGTCTCGCGGACCGAGCGCTCTTGCAGCACGCGCAGCATGAACAGGTCGCGATACGGAGGCGGCAGCCCGTCGACGTTCGCTTCCAGCCGGCGCCGCAATTCGCTGCGCTGCGCCAGGGCGTCGGGCCAGTCCTCCCGGCGGATGGCTTCCTCGGGCGCGGGCGTGGTAGGCGCGCAGCCAGGCCTCCTGCAGCGCGTCTTCCGCGGCCGCGTCGTCGCGAAGTATCGCGCGCGCGACGCGAAACAGCACCTCGTTGCAGCGCCGCATCAGCTGCACGAAGGCCCCGTATCGCCGCGCGCGATGCGGCGCGTCGTCTCGTAGTCGGCGTTCATAGCATGGACGGCAGCTCGCGCCATGTCAGGCGCCGGTCTTCCACGCGGCGCACGCCGGGGACGTTCTCCGCGGCGTCGCGCCGGCTCAGGCCGCGCGGCCACAGCCCGTCCACCAGCACGCGCAGGCCGTCCTCGGCGCTGGGCGCCGCGTAGACGCGCTTGAGCTGGATCGGCGGCCGCTGCATGGCGGAGACCATGCTGCGCGCCCTGCACGATGAAGTAAATCGAAACTTATTGGACATTCAATCCACGTTTCCTCATAGTAGGGACGATGGATATCAAACCCGGAAGCTTGGCTCTGGTACCACCGCGTCGTCGGCGAGGAGCGCTGCCCGATCGTCGACGCCTGGTGGCAGACCGAGACCGGCGCCATCCTCATCGCGCCGCTGCCGGGCGCGGTCGCCGCGAAGCCGGGCTCCGCCACCTTGCCGTTCTTCGGCGTGGAGCCGGTGATCGTGGACGAGGCCGGGAGCATCCTCGAGGGCAAGTGCGAGGGACGCTTGTGCCTGCGCGACGGCGGGCCGGGCATGGCGCGCACCGTGTTCCGGGACCACGAGCGTTTCTTGCGCACCTATTTTCAGGCGCACCCGGGGCTCTATTTCACGGGCGTCGTGGACGGGCTGATCCGAGAGCGCCGGAATGCGGCGCAGGCCACCGGTTGAGAGCGGCTTTCCGTGCATCACGCACATGAATGCGGCGGCCTGCTCGGGCAAGGGGATTGAAGCCGGGCGCATCGCCTTCCTGCTGGCGCGCGACGGCGAGGAACGCACGCTCGCCTGGGTGAGGCGCACCCTCGGAATCTACCGGCGGGCCGTGCTCCACCCGCGGCATTTCGCGAGCACCGAGGCGTACCGCAGGAAATTCCTCGCGTCCTGCGCCGATTTTCGCCGCTGGCTGGCGGCTCGGAGGGCTCGGGGCATTTCATTTTCTTGATGAAGGGCGCCGGGCCTTAGCAGGCATCAAGCTTTCCGCGGCCGGATCGCACGGCCGCGCGCGGCGCCGGTCTATCCAGCATGCGAGACTTCTACGAACTGGCGCCATCCATCGCGATGCGCGATCCGCTCGCCGAGTTCCTCGGCGCCGCCGAGGGCGGGCGGCTGGAATACGGCTACGCCGATGCGGTGAAGCTGACGGGGCACTCCTGCCCTACGGTCGCGGGCGCTTACCTCGCCACGGTCGAGGCGCTTCGCGAGTTGTACGGCGGTGAGTTGCCCCAGCGCGGCGCGATCCGCGTAGAGCTGCGCGAGCGGCTGGAGGATGGCGTCGCCGGCGTCGTGGCGAGCGTCGCCTCGCTCATCACGGGCGCGGCGGCTGAGGGCGGCTTCAAGGGCATCGCGGGCCGCTTCGAGCGCCGCGGACTGCTCGCCTTCGGCGCGCCGATCGCGAAGGACATGCGCTTCACGCGCCTCGACACCGGAGCTTCGGCACAGGTCGATCTGGTCAACGCGGCGCCGATGACGCCGGAGCTGCGGGCCGCGCTCGGCCGGGCGCTCGCGCTCGAGGGCGAACGAGAGCCATTTGCGCGCGCCTGGCAGGCGCGCGTGGCGACGATGTTTACCTGACCAACGGAGGCAATCATGAAATACGAGATCCCCAGACCCCTGCAAGTCGAGCACGAAGAGCTGCACGCGAACCTCGTCAAGGCGACCAAGGAACCCGGCGCCGTGGGCGAAGCGGCGCGTGAGGTCGCGCGCCTTCTGCACCCGCACTTCGTACGCGAGGAGGAATTCGCCCTGCCGCCGCTCGGGCTGCTGGAGCAGCTGGCGCGTGAAGGCGTGACCGAGGAGATGGCCGAGGTGCTGCCGATGACGCGGCGCCTCAAGGCCGAGCTCCCCGGCATGCTCGCCGAGCACGAGCAGATCGTGGGCGCGCTGGACAAGCTGCGCGCCGCGGCGCGCGCGGCCGGCCAGCCCCAGCACGAGCGCTTCGCCGAGGCGCTCATCCTGCACGCGCAGACCGAGGAGCAGGTGATGTACCCGGCCGCGATCCTGGTGGGCGAGCTGGTGGCAAGGAACGCCGGCGCGTCGCGACGGTCGAACTTGCATGAGGCGCTTCAAGGCGAGCCTGGAGAAAGGCGAGCGGCTGCTTGACCGCATGCTGGAGGCGGGCATCGCGCTCGAGCACGACTGCGGCGGGGCGCTCGCCTGCGCGTCCTGCCGCGTCGTCGTGCGCGCAGGCGCGCAGGCGCTGAGCGCCGCGAGCGAGGACGAGCTCGACATGCTCGAGCGCGCGGACGCGCTCGAGCCGGGCGCGCGGCTCGCCTGCCAGGCGCTCGCCGAAGGCGGCGAGGTGGTCGTGGAGGTATCCGAGCGCGAGGTCCCCGCAAGGACCGCGGGGACTTCCCCCGTATCGGTGAGCGCGCGCGCCGCGCAGTTCCTCGCCGCGCAGCTTGCCCGGCACCCGGCGGCGGTGGCAGTGCGCCTTGCGGTCGAGCCCTCCGGCTGCTCGGGCTTCGGCTACCGCATCGATCCCACGGACTCGATCCGCGGGAACGATACGGTCTTCGAGAGTGGCGGCGTGCGCGTCGTCGTGGACGCCCTCAGCCTGCCGTACCTGCAGGGGGCCACGGTCGACCTGGTGCAGGAGGGGCTGGCGCGGCGGCTTCGCTTCGAAAATCCGAACGCGCGCCAGAGTTGCGGCTGCGGCGCGAGCTTCGGCACATGACCCGGGAAGAAAAGCCCGGCGCGGCGCCCTTGGTGCCGTAAAATCGAAGCCATGAACGGACTGACGAAGCAGGAGTTCGAGCGCCTCGCGGCGGCCATGAAGGCGCGCAAGCGCCAGTTGCTGGAAGAGATCCGCCGCGGCCTGGAGCGCGCGGGCGAGGAGGGCTATGCCAGGCTGCTCGGCGGCTCGAGCGACGCGGGCGACCAGTCGGTCGCGGACCTGCTGCGCGACGTGCAGCAGGCCGAAGTGACGCGCGACGTGGGCGAGCTGCGCGACATCGAAGCGGCCGAAGGGCGCATCGCGGCGCAGCGCTACGGCCTGTGCATGGATTGCGGCGTCGAGATCGGCGTCGCCCGCCTGCAGGCCTTTCCCACCGCCAAGCGCTGCATCGCCTGCCAGCAGCTCCGCGAGAAGACGCGCGCCAGCCCGCCGCGCGGCACGCGCTAGCCCCCGCCGGCGGCCGCCGCGTGGCCGCCGGTTGACGCGGATCAACACGCCTTTCCCCGGAAGGTGCATGGTGATTGCCTCGGAAAGGAGGGCAGCCATGAAACTTTCCGGCATTGCGGGAATGGCCTGTGTCCTTGCCGCTGCGCTTGTCGGCGCGCCCGCGTCGGCGCAGCAGGCGAAGACGGTGGCGGATGTGACCATCCGTTTCGGCATCGTCAAGGCGCTGGAGGCCGAGCACGTGGACGCGCAGCACGGCGTGCACAAGGGCGGGCACGGCAGCGGCATGGAGCACCTGGTCGTCAGCCTCGCGGACTCGGCGACCGGCGCGCACATCGCGGGCGCGAACGTCCTCGTCGAGCTGCGCGACCCGAAGGGCAGGGTGCAGAGCAAGGCCCTGCAGGGCATGATCACCGCGGGTTACCCGGACTACAGCGAGGTGTTCGATTTCGGCTGGACGGGCAGGTACACGATCCGCATGACCGTCCTGCGCAAGGGCGCCGCCAGGCCGGTCAAGACGAGCTTCAGCCTCGAGCACGTCATCTGAGCGGATCAGCCGAGCGCGTCGAGCGCGTTCCTGATCTCGAGGCCGAGCGCGGTGTCGCCCTCGAGGACCAGCCGGCGCGCGAAGAAGAGCGTGTCGGGATCCTCGCGCCGCAACGCGAGCGCCAGGTAGTCGGCGAGGCTCGCGCGCATGGTGACGTCGGGGGCGCCGAAAGCGGGGCGCAGGCCGATGGCATCGAGCGTCAGCTGCGGCCCGAAGCCCAGCCCGGCGATCTCCAGGCGCAGCACCTTGCCGCGCAGCGGCGCGAACTTCGCGCGCAGCCAGGCTGGCAGCGGGATCATGCCGCCTCCATGCCGGGCCGGCCGTGCCAGAAGCCGTTCCACAGCTTCCCGGGGGAGAGCGCGGCGAGCGCCTTGCGCGCGTCGAAGCTGGAGAGCGTGCCGTCGCCGGCGGCGCGCAGCACGCGCAGCACCTGCACGGTGCCGGCGGACTGCGGACTGACGCGCAGGAAGTCCGCCCCCGCTTCGCGCATCCCATCCAGCTCATGGACGAGGCAGTACGCGCCCGCGGACAGCGTCTGGATGCCGTTCGCGGCGAGAAACGGCCTGCCCTCGCGCGTGACGAGCTCCATGCCGTCGGGGAAATCGAGGCACGCGTAGCCGCAGTCCTCCTTCTGGCGGTTGAGGCGCCGCGCCGTGAAGCAGCGCGCGGAGTAAGCGAGCGGCATGCGCCCGAAGCCGAAGACCTCGATTTCCATGCGCGCATTGCGCATGCCGGCCACCATCTCGCGTGTCGACTCCATCGGCGCGACCCAGCGCGTGGCGCCGAGCTCCGCCACCAGGGCGAGCGATTGCGGGTTGTAGACGTTGAGGTGTGGGCCGGCGACCCAGCCGGGGCTGCCGGCCAGCAGGCGCGCGGCGCCCCAGTCGTTCGCCTCCACGCGAAAGCGCCCGTTCGCCACCGCGCGGCGCACGAGCTTCAGGTCGCCCTCGGACTCGGTGAGCGCCTGCGCCGAGAGCACGACCTCCCTGCCGGCGGCGGCGAGCCGCTCGCCGATCGCCAGCCAGTCCTCGAAGCCGAGCTCGTGGCGGCGCGAGCACACCACCTCGCCCAGGTACACGCAGTCCACGGGTGCCTGCGCGATCTCGTCGTAGAAGGCGAGCACGGTGGCACGCGGCCAGTAATAGAGCAGCGGTCCGAGGGCGAGCTTCATTTCCAGGGGCGCGAGAAGGCGCCGAGCGTGGTTTGGCTGCCCTCGGCGTGGCGCGCGAGCGCCGCGAGCCATGCCGGGCGCGGCGCGAAGGTTCCCGCCTTCCAGGCGTCGATCGCCTCGCGCCACACGCGCGTCACCTGGGCGACGTAGGCGGGGCTCCGCTGGCGCCCCTCGATCTTCACGGCGCGCACGCCGATGCGGCCGAAATCCGGGATGAACTCGAGCGTGTTGAGGCTCGTGGGCTCCTCGAAGGCGTAGTAGGTGTCGTTGCCCGCCGCGTAGCGGCCCTTGCACACGGTGGGGTAGGCCGCGCGCTCGCCCCTGGCGTAGCGGTCGATGAGGATGCCGTTCAGGCGCGATTCCAGCCCCGCGGGCGTCTCCCTCCAGCGCACCGCGTGCGCCGGCGAGCAGGCGCCGGAGGTGTTGGGCGCCTCGCCGCAGGCATAGGCCGAGAGCGCGCAGCGTCCCTCCACCATCACGCACAGGCCGCCGAAGCCGAACACCTCGATCTCCACCGGCGTGCGGCGCGCGACCAGCTCCACCTGCAGGAGCGACAGCACGCGCGGCAGCACCGCGCGCTTCACGCCGAAGCGCTCGTGGAAGAAATTGATCGCCTCGTAGCTGGTAGCCGAGCCCTGCACCGAGAGATGCCGCTCGAGCTGCGGGTGCGTGCGCTGCGCGTACTGCAGGAGCGCCGCGTCCGCGACGATGATGGCGTCGGCGCCCAGCGCGGCCGCGCGATCCACCGCGGCGGTCCAGCGCGGCCAGTTGGCCGCCTGCGGGTAAGTGTTGATCGCCATCGCCACCTTGCGGCCGCGCCGGTGCGCGTAGGCGAGGCCCTCGGCGAGCCCCGCGTCGTCGAAGTTCAGGCCCGGGAAGTTGCGCGCGTTGGTATCGTCGCGCAGGCCCAGGTAGACCCAGTCGGCGCCGTTGTCCACGGCGGCTTTGAGCGCCGGCAGCGCGCCGGCCGGGCAGACCAGTTCCACGCCGGCCATTGTAGGGGCGGCGCGCGCGTGCTTCGGCGCCTGCGGGCGGATTCATTGACGCACGTCAACCGGAAGGCCGGGCACGCGCTCCCCTCTCGCCTGATGTAGGCTCTGACGCCATGCATCGCGCGGCGTTTCGGCAGGGCACTGCTTGCCTGGCTGCCTCCCTGGCAGCGGCGATCCTTTGCGTGGCGCCCGCACTGGCGCAGGACAAGGTCCCCGCCAAGCCGCGGCAGCTGAGCCTGGCGAACGAGCCCTGGACGGGCGACTTCGACGGCATGCTCGAGCGGCGCATCGTGCGCGTGCTGGTGCCCTACAGCCGGACGCTGTACACCGTGGACAAGGGCCACGAGCGGGGACTGAGCGCGGAGCTGGTGCGCGAATTCGAGCGCTACGTCAACAAGCGCTACGCGAAGCAGCTCGGCAAGCGCCCGCTCACGGTGGTCATCATCCCGACCTCGCGCGACAAGCTGCTCTCCGGCGTGGCGCAGGGCCTCGGCGACATCGCGGCCGGCAACCTCACCGCGACCGAGGAGCGGCGCAAGCTGGTGGACTTCGTCGCGCCGGAGGACCGCAAGCCGGTGCGCGAGCTGGTCGTCACGGGTCCGGCCTCGCCGCCGCTCGCCACGCTGGACGACCTTGCCGGCAAGACCGTGCACGTGCGCAAGGCGAGCAGCTACTACGAGAGCCTGGCGGCGCTCAACCAGCGGCTGGCGAAGGAGCGCAAGGCGCCGGCGAAGCTTATCGAGCTGCCGGAGGCGCTCGAGGACGAGGACGCGCTCGAGATGCTCGCCGCCGGCCTGCTCGGCATCGTCGTGGTGGACGACTGGAAGGCGCTGCTGTGGGCGCAGATCCTGCCGAAGGTCAAGCCGCGCGAGGACCTCGTCCTGCGTGCAGAGGGGCACACGGGCTGGGCCGTGCGCAAGGGGAGCCCGAAGCTCGACGCTGTGCTAGCGGACTATTACCGCACCATCGTGAAGAGGCAGGGCGTGATCGAAACACGGCTCGCCCAACAAGAGAAGCGCATCAAGCGCATCGGCAACAACACCGCGGGCGCGGAGTGGAAACGCTTCCAGGCGACCGTCCGGCTCTTCGAGAAATACGGCGCCCGCTACGGGTTCGACCCCCTGATGCTCGCGGCGCAGGGCTTCCAGGAATCCAAGCTGCGCCAGGAGGCGAGGAGCCACGCCGGCGCGGTCGGCGTGATGCAGATCATGCCCGACACGGGAGCGGAACTGGCCGTGGGGGACATCCACCAGCTCGAGCCCAACATCCACGCCGGGGCGAAGTACATGAACCGCCTGATGACGCGCTACTTCGAGGACGCGAACTTCAGCGAGCAGGACCGCACGCTGTTCGCGTTCGCCAGCTACAACGCCGGCCCGGGCAACATCTCGCGCATGCGCAAGGATGCCGCCAAGCGCGGGCTCGACCCTGACCAGTGGTTCGACAACGTCGAAGTGGTCGTGGCGCGGCGTATCGGCCTGGAGACCACGACCTACGTGCGCAACATCTTCAAGTACTACGCCGCCTACAAGCTCGCGCTCGACGCCGAGCAGGCCGCGCGCAGCGCGCGCGACAAGGTTGCGCCGCGCTAGGCCGGACCGGGCAAAGCCATGTCGCTGCGCCGCTTCCTCCGCATCTTCCTTGCCGTCAGCGGAGCGCTGCTGCTCGCGCTCCTGCTCTACCTCGCCTTCGGCGACCTGAGCCGCCACAAGGGGCGCATCGAGGCGCTCGCCACCGAGGCGACCGGCCGGCCTTTCGCCATCGACGGGGACTTCGAGCTCGAGGTGCTGCCTGCGATCTACGTGCGCGCCGAGCGCGTGCGCCTGGGCAACGCGCCGGGGGCTTCGGCGCCGCAGATGGTCGAGATCGGGCACTTCTCGGCGAGGGTGGGTCTGTGGTCGCTGGTCCGTGGCCCGGTGGACGTGCGCTCGTTCGAGCTGCGCGACGTCGCCGTCGTGCTCGAGAAGGACGCCGAGGGCAGGGGCAACTGGGTATTCGGGGTCGAAGCCGCGCCGGAAGAAGACGCGGATGCGCTCGGCGCGCAGGCCACCGAGGTCCCGGCCGTCGTCCTCCAGGCGAGGCTCGACAACCTGCGGGTCGCGTATCGCGAGCCCGGCAAGCGCGAGCGCGTCGCGCTGCTCGAAACCTTCACCATCGCCTCCGCGGCGGACGGCCTGTTCGCGCTCGCCGGCAAGGGCAAGCTCGGCGATTACCCGGCCACCCTGGCGGGAGACGTCGGCCCGCTGGTCGCGCTCGTCTCCGGCCGGGACATTCGCATGGCGGTCCAGGCCGCATTGGGCAGGCTGCGGCTCGACCTGAAGGGCACGCTCGGCCGGCTCGATCCGCTGGACGGCGCCGACCTGGCGCTGAAGATCGAGCACCCGGACCTCGGCGCCATGCTGAAGAACCTGCAGCTGCCGGTGTTTGCCTCCGGGGCCCTGGGCTTCGACGCGCGGCTGCAGGATGCGGGAGACCTCACCCGCCTCGAGGTGGACGCGAAGCTCGATGGCATCTCGGCCAGGATGAACGGCACCCTCGCCACCCTCGGCCTGCCCGGCTCGGACCTGCAGTTCGAGGCCTCGGTGGGGGACGTGGCGCGTGTCGCGGCGGCGTTCGGCGTGGCGGGCCTGCCGGCCGGCGCCGCCAAGGCTCGCGGGCGCATCGTGTCCTCTCGCACGGAAATCAAGCTCGACGGGGTGAGCGCGCAGTACGCCGGCGCGAAATCGACGGCCGACGGGACGATCCGCGCCGGCGGCGCGCCGGGCGCCGCCGTTCGCTTCAGGCTCGCCGCCGAGAGCCTGGCGAAGCTGGCGCAGGCGCTGCCCGCGATCCCCCTGCAGGTGAGCGGGAACTACGCCGGCAGCCGCACGAGGCTCGAGGTGAAGGACCTCAAGGGCCGCGTCGGCGAGAGCGAATTCTCGGCGCGGGGCTCGATGGCGCGCACCGGCACGCGCCGCGTCGAGGCTGAAGTCAGCTCGCCGGCGTTCGACCTGACGCCGTTCCTGACGGTCGAGGCGAAGACCAAGGCGAAACCGGCGCCGCAAGCGGCGCAGAAGAAGCTCGTCTTCGGCGAGGAGCCGCTGCCGCTCGGCGCGCTGAAGGCGCTGGACGCGAAGCTGCATGCGGCGGTCGGCGAGCTGAAGCTCGGCGCGGGCTCCTTGAAGGACGTGGATGCCACGCTGACGGCCGGCGGCGGCAAGCTGGCGCTGGAAGCCCGCGCGCGCGGCGGCGTCGAGGGCAGCTTGAACGGTGCGCTTACGCTCGTGCCGCAGCGCGATGGCGCCGCCGATCTGCAGCTCAAGCTCGTTGCCAGCGAGTTGCGCGCCGGCTTCGGGGTGGGCGAGGCCATTGCGCCCGGCGAGACGCCGCCGACTGGAGTGCAGGCGAGCGTCCAGGCGAAAGGGGCCTCCGCGCGGCAATTGGCAGCGAGCGCCAACGGCCGGGTCCTGGTGACGCTGGGACCGGGCAAGGTGAAGAGCGGCCTGGTAGGGCTGGTCGGCGGCGACCTGATCGGCGAGCTCGCGGGCAAGCTCAATCCGTTTGCGGCCAAGGACCCCTACACGAAGCTCGACTGCGTCGTCGGCCGGATCGACCTCGTCGATGGGCAGGCAACGGCCAGCCCGGTGCTCATGCAATCCGAGAAGGTCACCGTCGTCGCGCAAGGCAAGGTCGACCTGCACACCGAGGCGCTGACCCTGCAATTCAACACGCGGCCGCGCAAGGGCGTCGGCATCAGCCCCGGAATGTTCACCAACCCGTTCATCGAGGTGGCCGGCAGCCTGGCGAGCCCGCGTCTGGGGGTAAGCGCCACGGGCGCGGCCGCCGCCGCGGCGACGGGCGGCTTGACGGTGCTGGCACAGGGTGTGTGGGACCGGCTGCGGGGCGAGCAGGACCTGTGCAAGCCGACGCTCGACGCGGCCGCGAAGTGACGCTCAGCCGCGCGCGCGGCGCTCGTGCGGCGGGCGCAGCGATTCGCCCACGAAGCGCGCCACCGACGCGTCCTCGATGAACGCCGCCGCCGATTGCGCCGCGAGGATGCGCTCGGGCGCCAGCGGCCGCGCGATGGCGTAGCCCTGCACGTAGTCGATGCCGGCCGCGTGCAGCGCTTCCAGCGTCTGCACGTCCTCGGCCCACTCGGCGATGGTCTGCATGCCGAGGTTCCTCGCCAGCTCGGCGATCGCCTCGATGATGGCGAGGTTCGCCGGATGCGCGTGCAGGCCGCGCACGAAGTGGCCGTCGATCTTCAGCGCGTCCGCGGGCAGCTCCTTGAGATAGGAGAACGACGTGTAGCCGGCGCCGAAGTCGTCCAGCGCCACGCGCGCCCCGAAGCCGCGCAGGCGCTCGATGAAGCGGCGCGTGTTGGCGAGGTCGTGCAGCGCCACGCCTTCGGTGATCTCCACGCACAGCAGGCGCGCGGCGCGCGGCCGCTCGGCGAGCAGCGCGAAGGCCTCGCGCACGAAGCGCTCGTCGTTCAGCGACCCGCCGCTCAGGTTGGTGCACACGAAGCGCGTGCGCGCGAGCGCGGCGTGGCTGGCTTCCAGCCAGTCGAGCGTGCGCTCGAGCACCCAGCGGTCCACGACCGCCACGCGGCCGTTGTTCTCTGCGGCCTCGATGATGCGGCCGCCGGCCACCACGCTGCCGTCGGCTTCCTGCATGCGCACCAGGACCTCGAAGTCGAGCGAGCCGCGCGGCGCGCGCAGCGACATGATCGGCTGCATGGCGAGGAACAGCCCCTCCGGCGCGCCGCCCTCGCCCAGGCGCTTCACCAGGCGCAGCTCCTGCTCGCGCTCACGGAACGCGGGCGCGTTGCGCTCGTAGACCACCAGCCCCTCGTGGTGCCCGCCCTTCGCCGCACGGCAGGCCTGGTCCGCCATCGAGATGGCGTCGCTCACCCCCGTGCCCGCGGGCACCTCGACCAGGCCGATCGAGCCCTTGACCTGGAAAGCCTTGTCGCCCGTCTGGTAGGCGCGGCTGCCGATCGCGTCCACCACGCCGCGGCAGGCCTCGGCGGCCGCGCGCACCGCGGCGCCCGGGAAGACCAGCACGAACTCATCGCCGCCGATGCGGCCCATGGCGCCGCCGGCGCCGATCAGCGCCTCGGTGCGGCGGCACACCTGGCGCAGCACGTCGTCGCCGGCGACGTGGCCGAAGAGGTCGTTGATCAGCTTGAAGCGGTCCAGGTCGAGGTAGGCGAGCGCGAGCGAGCGCCCCGGCGGCAGGCGCGCCACCTCCTCGGCGAGGCGCAGCTCGAGGCCGCGGCGGTTGAGCACCCCGGTGAGCGCGTCGTGGTGCGCGAGGAAGCGCAGCTCGTTCTGCGCGCGCTCGCGCGCCCGGCGCTCCTCGCGCATCTGCTGCGCGATGGCGAGCGCGGCGAGCAGGCTCGAGGCGAGCGCCGCGCTCACGTGGTTGACCGCGCCGATCAGCAGCTTCGCGCCGAGCGCGGCGGCGATCACCTCGTAGAAGCCGGCGAACAGCACCAGCGCGAGCGAGGCGCTGTACCACAGCGCCACCTTGGAGCGCGTCGCCGCGAGGATGCGCGCCAGCAGGAACGCGAGCATGGCGATGCCCACCGCGGCCGTGACCCAGACGAAGGGCAGGAAGCGCGCGAACGGCAGCGCGAGCGCGGCGCCGACCAGCGCCACGCACGACAGCTGGGCGACGCGCACCGCCCAGGCGTGCCCGACCTGGCGCAGGTCGTCGCGGAACAGGCGGCGAAACAGCGCGTAGGTGAGCACGTAGTAGGCGGCGATGGTCGTCTGGCGCATCGGCAGCAGCCAATCCGGCGGCACCGCGCGCTCCAGCCACTGCGTGTCCCAGCCGGCCGAAATCGCGCCCATGCGCAGGCTGGCCACCAGCCAGGCGGCGAACAGCACGTACAGCGAGTCGCGGTTGATGAGGCCGGTCACCAGCACGAAGGCCGCGAGCAGCAGCAGCCCGCCCTCGAGCAGCCCGGCGCTGCGGTGGAAGTGCTCGACCGACTCCTCCAGCGCCCGCGGGCTCCATTGCAGCGCGGAGATGCGCGCCGGCCCCGCGTAGGTGGCGCGGCACAGCACCGCGACCGGCGCCGCGCCCGGCGGCAACCGCAGCGCGAAGCCCGCCTT
>DATFEJ010000267.1:0-3514 GCA_035251235.1 Burkholderiales bacterium | reverse complement strand
CACCTCGGGGCGGCGCAGCACCTCGGCGACGCTCGCCTCGGCGAGCGTCGCGCCGCGCGCCGCTCGCGCGGGCGGCACCAGGAACGACACGCCCAGGGTCAGCGCGGTCAGCACGACCAGCACGCCGATGAGCGACTGCGGCGCGTGCGTGTCCAGCCAGAGCCCCGTGCCCATGACTCCCGCGACGAAGCCGACCGAGCCCCACAGGCGCACCGGCCCGTAGCGCTCGACGCGGCCCTCCAGCGTGGACATGGTGATCGCCTCGACGATCGGCAGCGCGCCGGCGGTCAGCAGGCTCATCGCCAGCACGACGCCGGCAATGGCAGCCGCCTGCTCGAGCGAAGCGAGCGCCGCGTAGCCGGCGACCAGCACACCGGACGAGCCGATGACGATTACGCGCCCGCGCCCGCTGCGATCGGCCAACCAGCCCCAGAACGATGGCGCCGCGATGCGCGCCAGCTGCGGCATCGCCATGACCAGCGCGATGGCCGCGGCGTCCAGGCCACGCGCCGCCAGGTACAGGGTGAAGTACGGCATGAACGCGCCCGCGTACAGGAAGTACGCGCCGAAGTAGGCCGACAGGCGCAGCGGCGCAGTCATCGCGCCGCATCTTACCCAGACGGCCAGGAAACCCCATGCTATAAACGCGCGCCATGCCGGGCCTCGCGCCGCCGCGCGCCGCGTTCTACCTGCTGTTCACCGTCTCGGGATTCGCCGGGCTCATCTACGAATCCATCTGGACGCATTACCTCAAGCTGTTTCTGGGCCACGCGGCCTACGCGCAATCGCTGGTGCTGGCGGTCTTCATGGGCGGCATGGCGATCGGCGCCGCAGCCTGCGCGCGCCTCTCGCCGGGTCTGCGCAACCCGCTCGCCGGCTACGCGCTCATCGAAGCCGTGATCGGCGTCGCCGCGCTCGGCTTCCACGAAGCGTTCGTCGCGCTCACGGACTGGTCGTTCGCCGCGCTGCTGCCGGCGCTCGGCGGGCCCGCCGCCGTGCTGGGCGCCAAGCTCGCGCTCGCCTGCCTGCTCATCCTGCCGCAGTCGATGCTGCTCGGCGCCACCTTCCCGCTGATGAGCGCCGGGCTGGTGCGCGCCCATCCCGCCAGCACCGGCGAGTCCGTGGCGATGCTGTATTTCACCAACAGCCTGGGCGCCGCGCTCGGCGTGCTGGCGAGCGGCTTCGTGCTCATCGCCTGGGTCGGGCTGCCGGGGACGCTGCGCGTCGCCGGCGCGATCAATCTCGGGCTGGCGGCCGCGGTGTGGTTGCTGGCGCGCCCGATGACCTTGCCGGCGCTCGTCCCGCGGCCGGCGCGCGGCGCGAGCGCCGCCGGCGTGCTGCTGGCGGTCGCCTTTCTCACCGGCCTCGCCTCCTTTGTCTACGAGATCAGCTGGATCCGCATGCTGTCGCTCGTCCTGGGCGCCTCGACGCACTCGTTCGAGCTGATGCTCTCCACGTTCATCCTCGGCCTCGCGCTCGGCGGCCTCGCGGTGCGCCGGCGGGTCGACGCGACCGCCAGCCCGGAGCGGCTGCTGGGCTGGGTGCAGGTCGTCATGGGGCTCGCGGCGCTGCTCACGCTGCCCGTGTACGACGCGAGCTTCGGGCTCATGGAAACGCTGATGCGCGGACTGGCGCGCAACGACGCCGGCTACGTGCTGTTCAACCTGTCGGGACAGGCCGTCGCGGCGATGGTCATGCTGCCGGCCACGTTCTGCGCCGGCATGACGCTGCCGCTGCTCACCGGCGCGCTGCTGCGCGCCGGCGCGGGCGAAGGCGCGATCGGGCGCGTGTACGCCGCCAACACCCTGGGGGCGATCGCCGGCGTGCTGCTCGCCGTGCACCTCGCGCTGCCACTCGCCGGCCTGAAGGGCGCGCTGCTTGCCGCGAGCCTGGTCGATGTCGCCGCGGGCCTTTACCTGCTGCATCGCTGGGCGGGCGCGCGCCCTTCCTGGCGCGCGGCCGCGGCCGCCTTCGCGCTCGTCTTCGCGACGATCCTGTTCGCCTTCCAGCTCGACGCCAACAAGATGACGGCGGGCGTCTTCCGCCACGGCGACCTGGAGAGCTCGCGCGACGCCACGGTGCTCTTCGCCCGGGACGGCAAGACCGCCACGGTGCACCTCGTGCGCTATGGCGACACCACCAGCATCCGCACCAACGGCAAGTCGGACGGCTCGATCAACCTCGCGGGCGGCACCGACACGCAGCGCGGCACCGACGAGATCACCATGGTGCTGACGGGCGCGCTGCCCCTGGCGCTGCATCCCGAGGCGAAGAGCGCGGCCGTGATCGGCATCGGCACCGGCCTGACCACGCACACGCTGCTGCAGAGCCTGCAGCTGGAGCGCGTCGACACGATCGAGATCGAGGCGGCGATGGTGGAGGCCGCGCGCGGCTTCCTGCCGCGCAACCACGGCGCGTTCGCCGACCCGCGCGGCACCATCGTCATCGACGACGCGAAGACGTACTTCGCCGCCGGCGGCCGGCGCTACGACATCATCGTCTCGGAGCCCTCCAACCCCTGGGTGAGCGGCGTGTCGAGCCTCTTCACGCGCGAGTTCTACGGCCGCATCCGCGCGCACCTCGCCCCCGGCGGCCTGCTGGTGCAGTGGTTCCAGCTCTACGAGATCGACGCGTCGCTGCTCGCCACGGTCATGCGCGCGCTGGGCGAGAGCTTCCCGCACTACGCCATCTACGCGCCGAGCGACCACGACCTGCTGATCGTCGCGGGCGCCGAGCCCCTGCCGGCGGCGCCGCAGGCGCGCGTGTTCGAGCAGCCCGGCCTTGCCAAGGAGCTGTGGACGGTGCACGTGCTGAGCGTCGGCGACCTGGAAGCGCGTTACCTCGGCAGCCGCGCCACGCTCGAGCCGCTGTTCGAAAGCTACGGCGCGAGCGCCAACTCCGACTTCCAGCCGGTGCTGGACCTGAACGCCGCGCGCCACCGTTTCACGGAGAGATCCGCGACGGCGATCGTCGCCCTGCCGAGCGCCGCCGTCCCGGCGCTCGAGATGCTCGAGCCGGGATTCGCGCGCCGGCCTCTGAATCCGCTGCACGAAGGCGCCTACGCCTTCGAGCGCATCGAGAACGCGCGCCTTGCCGCCTATGCGCGCGACTACCTGCTGCGCCCCTCGCCGCCGCCGCCGCTCGGCGTGCCGCCCTCCCTGCAGAAGGACCTGGAGGTCGTCAAGCTGCGGCTGCTCGAATGCCGCGAGCCCATGCGCTACGACGTCTGGCTGCACAGCCTGCTGCGCGTCGCCGAGCTGCTCAACCCGGCGCTGCCGGCGCCGCAGGCGGGGGCCGTCTGGGACAGGTTCGCCGGCGCCGGCTGCGTGCGCACGCTGCACGAGCACCAGCGCGCCTGGCTGGCGCTGTTCCAGGCGGTCGGCGCGCGCGACGCGCGCTCCATGGAATCGGTCGCCCGGCTGCTGCTCGACAAGAGTGTGGGGCTCGGGGCGGAAGCGCGCGAGTACCTGCTGATGGCGGCCATGGCGGGCGCGCTCGCCCAGGGCCGGCGCGA
>DATFEJ010000256.1:0-9299 GCA_035251235.1 Burkholderiales bacterium | reverse complement strand
CAGCCCGGCGAGGATGAGCGCCAACGTCACTCGGGCCGTTCCACGATCGCGTGCGGGGCTTCCGCCGGCGGCGCGCCCGCGGCGAGCACATCGGCGTGGATCTCCTCGCCTCGCGGCTTTCGGCGCGCGCACGCCGCTGGGCGGACGCCTGGGCGGCGCTCGCCGCGCTCGCCGCCGCGCTGGTGCTGGTGGTGAACGGCTGGAGCACGGCGATGTTCTCGCGGCAGCTCGGCATCGTCGCCGAGGGCAACGTGGAGATTCCCGTCTTCTGGGTGCAGCTCTTCCTGCCGCTCGGCGGGCTGATGATGGCGCTCGTCGCGCTCGAGTCGCTCGCGCGCCTCGCGGCGGGCGCGGCGCCGGCGGAGGCGCCGCACCGCTTGGACGAAACAGCATGAATCGAAGCCACCGGGGGTGCGGGGGGCTGGATCCCCTGCTCGTATGACGCTGGCGCTCATCCTCGCCGGGCTGGTGCTGCTGTTGCTGACCGGCCTGCCGGTGTTCGCGGGGCTGACGCTCTTCGGCGGAACGCTCCTCGTCGTCACGCAAGGGGGCCTGGGTTCGATCTCGGAAGTGATCTACGGGGAACTCAACCGCTACCTGCTGGTGGCGATCCCGCTCTTCGCCTTCATGGCGCACGTCATGATCCGCAGCCGCATCGTCGACGACCTGTACGCCACCGCGTACACGCTCACGCGCCACCTGCCGGGCGGCGTGGGCATCGCCACCATCGCCGCCTGCACCGTGTTCGCCGCCATCTCCGGATCGAGCGTCGCCACCGCGCTCACCATCGGCTCGGTGGCCATTCCGCAGATGATCCGCTTCGGCTACGAGCCGCGCGCCGCCTACGGCCTGGTGGCGGCCGGCGGCACGCTCGGCATCCTCATCCCGCCCTCGGGCCCGATGGTGCTCTACGGGGTGGTGAGCGACACCTCGATCGGCGCGCTCTTCATGGCCGGCATCGTGCCGGGGCTGCTGATGGCGGGCATCTTCGCCGCCTGGACCCTGGGCACGAGCGCGCTCGGGCGCCGTGCCGTGCGGCGCGAGCCGCGCGCCTCGCTCGCCGAATCGCTCGGCGCGCTGAGAAAGTCCGTGTGGGCGCTGTCGCTCCCGGCGCTGGTGCTGGGCGGCATGTACGCGGGCGTGTTCACCGCCACCGAGGCGGCGGCCGCGGGCGCGGTGCTGGCGCTCGCGGTGGGCGCGATCGTCTACCGCACGATCGGCTGGCGCGAGACCTGGGACTCGGCGCTCGACGCCAGCCGCACTTCCGCCATGCTCTTCATGATCCTCGCCGGCGCGTCGGTGTTCGGCTTCGTGCTCACCAAGATGCGCATCCCGCACGAGATCGTGCAGTGGGTGGTGGCGCGCGACATCGGCCAGCTCGGGTTCCTGCTGGGCATCATGGCGCTCGTCTTCGTGCTCGGCATGTTCCTCGAGACCATCGCCATCATCCTCATCACCACGCCGGTCATCCTGCCGGCCATGGCGCACCTGGGCATCAACCCGATCTGGTACGGCGTGCTGCTCACCATCAACCTCGAGCTCGCGCTCATCACGCCGCCGGTGGGCATGAATCTCTTCACCATCAAGGCGGTGGCCAGGGCGCCGATCGGCCAGGTGATCGCCGGCGCCCTGCCTTACGTGCTCCTCATCACCCTGTGCCTGGCGCTCGTCATGGCGTGGCCGCAACTCGCGCTGTGGCTGCCGGGCACGATGCTTAAATAGGGACAGTCCCTATTTTTCTCATTTGGCGGCCGGGCTTGCGACGCACGCCGCCCACTGCGAACCCGCCACGAGTCGCCCGCCTGATGTCATCGACGATGGAGGACTCGAGCGCGTCATCGAAAAGCCCGCGATAGGCTGCATGGCCAGGGAACGCAGGGTGCGGATCGATCAGGGCGCTGCGGCTGCCCTCGGCATTGACGCGATGACTCGACCAGCGATAGTCCCCGGCATGCCGCACTATCCCGGCCGCCACCGGGTTGAGCTCGATGTAGCGGTAGCAGGCGAGGACGTACCGCTCGGTTGGCACGAGACAGGATCGATATCGCCCTTCCCAGAGGCTGCCGGTTCGTTCGCTCGCCTTGTTGACGTGCTGGGTATAGAGCTGCGTCACTAACTTCATCGTCAGTGCCAGTGCGGTCTCGGAACCCGGAGTAACGAGAAGGTGCACGTGATTGGGCATCAGGCAGTAGGCGTGCACCGCACAGCCGTTCTGGCGCGCAAAGTACTCGAGGAGGCGCAGATACAAGGTGTAATCCTGTGCCCCGAAGAAGCAGGCGCTTCGGTTGTGTCCTCGTTGTCTCACGTGGAGGGCCACACCGGGGACGACGAATCGGGCGGTTCGGGGCATTGTTACCCAAAACGGTCGACGCTCGCCCCGGTTGACGCGCAGATGAGAAAAATGGGGACTGTCCCCATTTACAATGCCGCCATGCACAACCCGATGGGCACGGACGGCTTCGAGTTCATCGAGTACGCCGCGCCGGACCCGAAGGCGATGGGCGCGCTGTTCGAGCGCCTGGGCTTCAAGGCGATCGCGCGGCACCGCCACAAGAACGTGCTGCTCTACTGCCAGGGCGGCATCAACTTCATCGTCAACGCCGAGCCCGACTCGTTCGCGCAGCGCTTCGCGCGACTGCACGGGCCGAGCATCTGCGCCATCGCCTTCCGCGTGGCCGACGCCAAGGCCGCCTACGAGCGCGCCGTGTCGCTCGGCGCCTGGGGCTACGCCGGCGTCGCGGGCCCAGGCGAGCTCAACATCCCCGCGATCAAGGGCATCGGCGATTCGCTCATTTATCTCATCGACCGCTGGCGCGGCAAGGGCGGCAGGAAGCCGGGCGAGATCGGCGACATCGGCTTCTACGACGTCGACTTCGACCCGCTGCCCGGCGCCGAGCTCGACCCGGCGGGCCACGGCCTGAAATACATCGACCACCTGACGCACAACGTGCACAAGGGGCGCATGAAGGAGTGGGCGGACTTCTACGAGCGCCTGTTCGACTTCCGCGAGATCCGCTACTTCGACATCGAGGGGCAGGTGACGGGCGTGAAGTCCAAGGCCATGACCAGCCCCTGCGGCAAAATCCGCATCCCGATCAACGAGGAAGGCACCGAGAAGGCCGGGCAGATCCAGGAGTACCTGGACATGTACCGCGGCGAAGGCATCCAGCACGTGGCGCTCGGCTCGACGGACCTCTTCAAGACGGTGGACGCGCTGCGCGCGCAGGGCGTAAAGCTGCTGGACACCGTGGACACTTACTACGAGCTCGTCGACAAGCGCATCCCCGGGCACGGCGAGAACGTGGCCGAGCTGAAGAAGCGCAAGATCCTCGTCGACGGCAAGGCCGGGGCGCTGCTGCTGCAGATCTTCTCCGAGAACCAGCTCGGGCCGATCTTCTTCGAGTTCATCCAGCGAAAGGGCGACGAGGGCTTCGGCGAAGGCAACTTCAAGGCGCTGTTCGAGTCGATCGAGCTCGACCAGTTGCGCCGCGGGGTACTCAAATAGGGACAGACCCCATTTTTCTCATTTGCGATTCGATCGCAAATGAGAAAAATGGGGTCTGTCCCCAATTACCTTTGCTATGATTTCCGCGCGCATGAAACGCCGCCCGCCCGCGCCGGAGAACGAAGCGCAAGCCCCGGTGTCGGCGCGCATCCGCGCGCGCCTGCGCAAGGCGAAGCGCCGCTTCCACGCCAACGACAACATCGCCGAGTTCCTCGAGCCCGGCGAGCTCGAGGCGCTCGCCGCCGAGGTCGAGGCGAAGTTCAAGGGCGTGCTGGAGAGCCTGGTGATCGACACCGCGGGCGACCACAACACCGAGGACACCGCGCGCCGCGTGGCGACGATGTACCTGACCGAGGTGTTCCGCGGGCGCTACCTGCCGGCGCCGCGGGTCACCGAGTTCCCGAACGCCGAGCACCTGAACGAGCTGATGATCATCGGGCCGATGACGGTGCGCAGCGCCTGCAGCCACCACTTCTGCCCGATCATGGGGCGGCTGTGGATCGGCGTGATGCCCAACGAGAAATCCAACCTGATCGGGCTGTCGAAGTACGCGCGGCTGGCCGAATGGATCCTCAGCCGGCCGCAGATCCAGGAGGAGGCGATCACGCAGATCGCCGACCTGCTGATGGGCAAGGTGAGCCCCGACGGGCTGGCGGTGGTCATGGAGGCCGACCACTTCTGCATGCACTGGCGCGGCGTGCGCGACCGCGGCGCGAAGATGGTGAACAGCGTGATGCGCGGCGCGATGCTCCAGGACCCGACGCTGCGCCGCGAGTTCCTCTCGCTCATCAACCTGAAGGACTGAGGCCAAGGGAGTCCGCGATGGACATGAGCGCCACGACGAAGCTGCGCCGGCCGGCGGCCGCCCACCGCGCGAAGCTCGCCTACCAGGGCGGTTTCGGCAATGCCTTCTCCACCGAAGCCGAGAAAGGCGCGCTGCCGGTCGGGCAGAACTCGCCGCAGAAGACGCCCAAGGGCCTCTACCCCGAGGTGCTCTCGGGCAGCGCGTTCACCGCGCCGCGCGCGGAGAACCTTTCCACGTGGCTGTACAAGCTGCGCCCCTCCGCCATGCACGCGCAGTTCCGGCGCCTGCCGCAGGGCCTGCTGCGCTCGGGGCCGTTCTGCGAGGCCGAGGCCTCGCCCAACCGCCTGCGCTGGGACCCGCTGCCCATTCCCTCGAAGCCCACCGACTTCCTCGACGGCCTCATCACGATCGCCGGCTCGGGCGACGCGGCGGCGCAGGCCGGCATCGCGGTGCACGTGTATCGCGCCAACCGGCCGATGAAGGACCGCTATTTCTACTCGGCGGACGGCGAGCTGATGTTCGTGCCGCAGCAGGGCGCGGTCCTGCTCGCCACCGAGCTCGGGCGGCTGGAGGCGCATCCGGGCGAGGTCGCGGTCGTGCCGCGCGGCGTGAAGTTCCGCGTGGAGGTCAGCGGCGCGACGCGCGGTTATCTTTGCGAAAATTACGGCGCGCCCTTCCGCCTGCCGGAGCTCGGGCCGATCGGCTCGCAGGGCCTCGCGCAGCGGCGCGACTTCCTCGCTCCCGTGGCGGCCTACGAGGACAAGGCGGGCAAGTGCCAGGTGGTGGCCAAGTTCCTCGGCGGCCTGTGGGCGGCGGAGTTCCGCCATTCGCCGCTCGACGTCGTCGCCTGGCACGGCAACTACACGCCGTACAAGTACGATCTGGCGCGCTTCATGGTGATCAACACCGTGAGCTTCGACCATCCGGACCCGTCGATCTTCACCGTGCTCACCTCGCCCTCGGGGCAGCCGGGCGTGGCCAACTGCGACTTCGTCATCTTCCCGCCGCGCTGGATGGTGGCCGAGCACACCTTCCGCCCGCCCTGGTTCCACCGCAACTTCATGAGCGAGCTGATGGGCCTGGTGCGCGGCGTGTACGACGCCAAGGCCGAAGGCTTCCTGCCGGGCGGCATCTCGATCCACAACTCGATGAGCGGCCACGGGCCCGACCGGCCCACCTACGACAAGGCCTCGAGCGCGGCCTTGAAGCCCCACAAGCTCGAGGACACCCTCGCCTTCATGTGGGAGTCGCGCTACGTCTTCCGCCCCACCAAGGCTGCGCTCGGCGCGAAGGAGCTGCAAAAAGGCTACGACAAAGTATGGGACGGCTTTTAAATGGGGACAGTCCCCATTTTTCTCATTTGCGAACCACTCTTGAATGCGAGAAATAGGGACTGTCCCCATTTATGCGTAGGCTGAATTGCTGGGTGGAGTCGGCGAACGACCCGGCCACGGACTTTCCGCTCCAGAACCTGCCGTTCGGCGTGTTCCGCCGCAAAGGCACGAAGGAGGCGCCGCGCGGCGGCGTGGCGATCGGCGACCAGGTCTTCGACCTCGCCGCGCTGGGCCTGAAGACCGGGCCCAACCTCAACAAGCTCGCCGCCGCGGGACGACCCGCGTGGAGGCAGCTGAGGAAGGTGCTCACGCTCGCGCTCTCCGACCCGAAGAAGGCGAAGCGCTTCGCGAAGTTCCTCGTGCCGATGAAGATGGCGGAGCTCTTCCTCCCGGTGCAGGTGGGCGACTACAGCGACTTCTACACCGGCATCTACCACGCGCACGCCATCGGCAAGATGTTCCGCCCCGACGCGCCGCTGCTGCCCAACTACAAGTGGGTGCCGATCGGCTACCACGGGCGCGCCTCCTCGGTGATCGTCTCCGGCACGCCGGTCATTCGCCCCAACGGCCAGAGCAAGGCGCCCGACGCCGCCGCGCCCGGCTTCGGTCCCGCACGGCGCCTGGACTACGAGGTCGAGCTCGGCTTCGTCATCGGCCCGGGCAACGCGCTCGGCAGGCCCGCGGGCATCAAGCGCGCCCTGGACCACGTCTTCGGCGTCGTGCTGCTGAACGACTGGTCGGCGCGCGACATCCAGGCCTGGGAGTACCAGCCGCTCGGGCCCTTCCTCGCCAAGAGCTTCGCCACGACGATTTCGCCGTGGATCGTGACGCTCGAAGCGCTCGAGCCCTTCCGCTGCCCCGCGTTCCCGCGCACGGGCGACGACCCGCGGCCCCTGCCCTATCTCATGGACGAGTCCGACCAGCAGCGCGGCGGCTACGACATCGGCACGCAGATGTACCTTTCCTCGGCGAAGATGCGCGCCGCGAAGCTCCCGCCCGCGCTCCTGTCGCGCTGCACCTTCCGCGACTCCTACTGGACCCTCGCGCAGATGGTCGCGCACCAGACGTCGAATGGCTGCAACCTGCAGCCGGGCGACCTGCTCGGCTCCGGCACCATCTCCGGCCCCACGCCCGACGGCGCGGGCTCGATGATGGAGCTGACGATGGGCGGCAAGAGCCCGCTCCACCTGCCCGGCGGCGAGACGCGCAGCTTCATCGAGGACGGCGACCTCGTGATCCAGCGGGGGCGGTGCGAGAAAGAAGGGGAGGTGTCGATCGGGTTCGGCGAGGCCGCCGGCCTCGTCAAGCCCGCCCCTTCGATCTAGGCTCCTCGCCTTTTCGCCTTTATCCGATCTCGTGGTTTCGGGCTGTTTTTCGCCCGAGACCACGAGACAGCTTTTCGCTGCGCTGGTTGAGCCGCTGCCTCGATCGAGGGCGCCACGGGTATAGACTCGGCAATGTCTCGTGCTTCCCGGCGGAAGAATCACCCGCCGGGAAGCGCGAGATCGGAGAAAGGCGAAAACCCCGCCAAGCCGAAATGACCGCCGAAGCCAAGGCCAACCTCCGCGGCGACTACTCCCTCGCCGCCCCCGACTACACCGTCGCCCAGGACTGGTCCGCCTACACCGAAGCGGAGCACGCGCTCTTCCGGCGCCTGTACGAGCGCCAGGCGAAGCTCGTGCCGCGCTACGCCTGCCCCGAGTGGAGCGCGGCGATCGCGCGCCTGGACGCGGGGCGCGGCATCCCGCACTTCGAGCGCGTGAACGAGAGCCTGTCGAAGGCCACCGGCTGGCGCATCGTCGCGGTGCCGGGCCTCATCCCGGACGAGCCGTTCTTCACGCACCTCGCCAACAAGCGCTTCCCGGTGACGGTGTGGCTGCGAAAGCCCGAGGAGTTCGACTACATCGTCGAGCCCGACGTCTTTCACGATTTCTTCGGCCACGTGCCGCTGCTCTACGACCGGGTGTACGCCGACCACCTCGCCGAGTACGGCAAGGGCGGGCTGAAGGCGATGCGCCTCGACGCGATCCGCATGCTCGCGCGCCTTTACTGGTACACGATCGAGTTTGGGCTGATGAAGACGCCCGCGGGCGTGCGCGCCTACGGCGCGGGGCTGATCTCCTCCGGCGGCGAACTCGCGTACTGCGTGGACGATCCCCGGCCGCGACGCCGGCCGTTCGAGCTGGAGCGCATGCTGCGCACCGACTACCGCATCGACCGCTACCAGGACTGCTACTTCGTCATCGACTCGTTCGAGCAGCTGATGCGCGAGACGGCGCCCGATTTCACGCCTATCTACGCGCGGGTGCGGGGGCTGCCGGTGCTGGATCCCATGGCTGGATGAGGGGCCGGAGCCACCGCTTGACGGTTACCAAACAATTGCCTATTTTGTTTGGTAACCGGATCCGCCGATGCGCTACGCCGACCTGTCCCTGGGCGCGCAGACCGCCTACGCCGAGCTCCTGGAGCAGACCCAGGCGCTCGAGATGCGCCACCACCTCGGCGGCCTGAAGGGCAGCTTTCACCGCAAGCGGCTGAAAGGCCGGGACTACTGGTATTTCGCCTGGCGCGACCTCGACGGCCGCGTGCGCTTCGCCTACGTCGGCCCGGACGGCGAGCGCGTGCAGCGCCTCATCGGGCGCTACGCCTCGGAAAGGGAGGTCTCGCTCGAGCCGCGCGCGCGCGCCGCGCTCGCGCTGGGCTGCGCGGCCCTGCCCGCCCGGCACTACCGCATCGTGCGGCGGCTGGCCGACTACGGGTTCTTCCGCGCGGGCGGGCTGCTGGTGGGCACGCACGCCTTCGTCGCGCTCGGCAACCTGCTCGGCGTGCGCTGGGGCGGCGCGGACCGCACGCTGGACGTCGATTTCGCGCACGCCGGCCGCAACGTGTCGGTCGCCCTGCCCGCCGACCTGAAGATGGACCTGCACGAGGCGCTGGTGTCGCTCGAGCTCGGGCTGCTGCCGGTCGCCCAGTTCGGCGGAAACGCCGGCGCTCAGTACCGCAACCCCCGCGACCCGGAGCTGCGGCTGGACTTCGTCACCTCCGCGCACCGCGGCGGCGGCAAGCCCGTGAGCCTGCCCGACCTGAACATCGCGCTGCAGCCGCTCAAGTTCATGGAATTCTCGCTCGAAGCGGCCACGCAGGGCGTGGTGTTCGCCCCCGAGGGTGCCACCGTGGTCAACCTCCCTGCCCCCGCGCGCTACGCGGTGCACAAGCTGATCGTGCACGGCGAGCGGCCGGTGCGCGAGCGCGCCAAGGCGGCGAAGGACCTGCAGCAGGCGGCCTGCCTCGCGGAGTACTTTCTCGCCGTGCGCCCGCGGGAGTTCAACGCCGCCTGGCGCGACGCCCTCGGGCGCGGGCCGGGCTGGAGGAAGCGGGCGCGCGAGGGCAAGGCGGGGCTCCTGCGGCTCGCCCCGGAGCTCGATCGCGCCGCCCTGTGGCGGGAGTGACGGCCCGGCGCACCTACGGCCGTACGGGGTGCCGGCCCGATCCCTCGTCCGGGGGAGGTTTCGCCGCGGGGCCTTGGGGATAGAATCCCCCGGTATCCGTGTTCTCCGGGTGATCGATATGCGCCGCGCCCTTCTTTTCGCTTTGTTTTTCGTCCTGCCGGCCGCGCAGGCCCAGACCACGGGGTCGGGCGCCTACACGCAGCCCG
>DATFEJ010000249.1:0-2653 GCA_035251235.1 Burkholderiales bacterium | reverse complement strand
GGACGGATCGTAGAACGCGTTCTCGTTCAGGCCCGGCTCGAGCTTGTCGTGCGGGTAGTTGTGCGGCACGTAGGCGGCGAACGCCACCTCGCCGAACATCTTCTTCTTGTCGGTGCCGGCCACCTTGAACTCGCCGTTCGCATACTCGATGTCGCTCTCGGAGGCCTCCAGCAGGTGCGCCGCGATCTTCTTGCCCTTGGCGATGATCTTGTCCAGCGCCTTGACGATCGCGGTGCCGCCGACGGCAATCGAGCGCGAGCCGTAGGTGCCCATGCCGAACAGGATCTTGGAAGTGTCCCCGTGCACGATGTCCACGTTCTCCACCGGCATGCCCAGCCGGTCGGCCACCACCTGCGCGAACGTGGTCTCGTGGCCCTGGCCGTGCGAGTGCGAGCCGGTGAACACGGTCACCGAGCCGGTCGGGTGCACGCGGACTTCGCCCGCCTCGAACAGGCCGGCGCGCGCGCCCAGCGACCCGGCGACCGCCGAGGGCGCGATGCCGCAGGCCTCGATGTAGGCCGCGTAGCCCAGGCCGCGCAGCTTGCCCTTCGCCTCGGAGGCCTTCTTCCTCGCCGGGTAGCCGGCCACGTCGGCGAGCTTCTGCGCCGCGTCCATGGTCGCGTCGTAGTTGCCGGTGTCGTAGAGCAGCGCCACCGGCGTCTGATAGGGGAAATTGCGGATGAAGTTCTTGCGCCGGATCTCCGCCGGGTCCATCTTCATCTCGCGCGCGGCGGTTTCCACCAGGCGCTCGACCACGTAGGTGGCCTCCGGCCGGCCCGCGCCGCGGTAGGCGTCCACCGGCGCGGTGTTGGTGAACACCGCCGTCACCTCGGCATGGATCACCGGCGTCGTGTACTGCCCCGCGAGCAGCGTGGCGTACAGGATCGTCGGGATGCACGAGGCGAAGGTCGACAGGTAGGCGCCGACGTTCGCCGTGGTCTTCACGCGCATGGCGAGGAACTTGCCGTCCTTGTCCATCGCCAGCTCGGCGATGGTGTGGTGGTCGCGCCCGTGGGCGTCCGACAGGTAGGACTCGGAGCGGTCGGCGGTCCACTTGACGGGTCGGCCGAGCTGCTTCGAGGCCCAGGTCACCACCACGTCCTCGCCGTACAGGTAGATCTTCGAGCCGAAGCCGCCGCCCACGTCGGGCGCCACCACGCGCACCTTGTGCTCGGGCAGGCCCATGACGAAGGCGGTCATCAGCAGCCGCTCGACGTGCGGGTTCTGGCTGGCGACGTACAGGGTGTAGCTGTCGTCCGCGCGGCTGTAGGAGCCGTTGGCCGCGCGCGGCTCGATGGCGTTCGGGATGAGGCGGTTGTTGACGAAGTCGAGCTTGGTGACGTGCGCCGCCTTGGCGAAAGCCGCGTCCACCGCCGCCTTGTCGCCGAGCGCCCACACGTAGCAGGTGTTGTCCGGGGCGGCGTCGTGCAGTTGCGGCGCGCCCTTGGCGCGCGCCAGGCGCCCGTCGGCCACCGCCGGCAGCACCTCGTAGTCCACCTGCACGAGCTCGGCCGCGTCGCGCGCCTGGTCCTGGGTCTCGGCGACCACCACGGCGACGCGCTCGCCGACGTGGCGCACCTTGCCCTGCGCGAGCACCGGGTAGGGCGGCTCCTTCATCGGCTGGCCGTTGACGTCCGTGATCAGCCAGCCGCAGGGCAGGCCGCCCAGCTTCGCGGCGGCGATGTCCTCTCCCGTGTACACGGCGAGCACGCCCGGGGCGGCCTTCGCCTTGGCGGTGTTCACCGACTTGATCTTCGCGTGCGCGTGCGGCGTGCGCACGAACGCGGCGTGCGTCTGGCGCGGCAGCGTCACGTCGTCCGTGTACTGGCCCGCGCCGGTGAGAAAGCGGTAGTCCTCTTTGCGCTGGACGCGAGCGCCGATCAGGGGTGCACCCATGGGATCTCCTCGGTTACTTGGCGCCGGCCATGGCTTTGGAACCGGCCACGATCGACTTGACGATGTTGTGGTAGCCCGTGCAGCGGCACAGGTTCCCGTCGAGCGCCTCGCGCACTTCCTGCTCGGAGGCGTTCGGGTGGCGGGCCGCGAAGTCCACCGCGTTCATCACCATGCCGGGCGTGCAAAAGCCGCACTGCAGGCCGTGGTGCTCCTTGAACGCCGCCTGCATCGGATGCAGCGTGCCGTCGGCCTTGGCCAGCCCCTCGATGGTGAGGATGTCGGCCCCTTCGGCCTGCATGGCGAGCATCGAGCAGGACTTCACCGCCTTGCCGTTCATGTGCACCGTGCAGGCGCCGCACTGCGCCGTGTCGCAGCCCACGTGCGTGCCCGTGAGGCGCAGGTGCTCGCGGATGAACGTGACGAGCAGCGTGCGCGCTTCGACGTCCCCGGAGACAGCCTTGCCGTTGACCTTCATGGAAACCTTGACTGCCATGCTGCCTCCTCGATTCGAGATGATGTGTTGCTGGCGGGACGGCCATCCTAGCCAAGCGGACCGCGCGGAGCAATGGTGCGCTGCAAAAGCACGGCGCGTCAGGGCGCGGCAAGCTTGCGGCAAGGCGCCGGCAAAGGCCGCCGTCTACCGTTCGACGGCATGCCGAACCCGCCGCTGCGCGCCATGCTGGTCGAGGACGACGCCCTGCTGGCTGCCGGCCTGGCGCGCGCGCTGGAGGGCGAGGGCCTGCAGGTCGAGCGCTGC
>DATFEJ010000319.1:0-7038 GCA_035251235.1 Burkholderiales bacterium | reverse complement strand
GCGGAGGGAGCCGAGCGCGCGAAGCAGCTCACTTCGTACTTCGCCCCGGTAAGCGTCATCAAGCGCGACCTGGGGGCGGCGGAGCGCGCGCGCCTCATCGAACACCTGTGGCGGATCGCCTACGCGGACGGCCGGCTCGATCCGTACGAGGATCACTACGTCCGCAAGATCGCGCACCTGCTGTATGTTCCCAACACCCAGAGTATGATGGCGCGCAACCGGGCACGCAGCGGCTCCTGACGCGAGTCGCCGGCATCGCCCGGAATTCATTGCCATGAAGAAGCGCCGCGCCGTGCAGACCTTGCTGCTCGTCATCACTGTCGTCCTCGTGCTGGGATTGCTCGCGGGCGCCCGCTCGGCCGACTGGCGCACGGCGAGCCGCGAGCCGGTCGGCCTCGCGCCCGACCCGGCGGCGACGCCGGAAGCAGTGGTGCAGGTCTACGGCGCGCGCACCGTGGGCGCGCGCGGCGTGTTCGGCGTGCACACCTGGGTGGCGGTGAAGCCGCCGCGCGCCGCCGGGTACGTCGTCTACGAGGTGACCGGCTGGAAGCTGCGCTGGTCCGAGAGCGCGGTGTCGGTGCGTGCGCGCGAGCCCGATGCGCGCTGGTTCGGCGCCGAGCCGGAGCTGTACGCCGAGCTGCGCGGCAAGCAGGCCGAGGCGCTGCTCGGCAGGATCGACGCTGCGGCGAAGAGCTACCCGTTCGCCGGGGAGTACCGCGCCTGGCCGGGGCCCAACTCCAACACCTTCACCGCGTGGATCACGCGCCAGGTGCCCGAGCTGCGCGCCGACCTGCCGCCCACCGCGATCGGCAAGGACTACCTGCGCGGCAAGGTGCTCGCCTCGGCGCCGAGCGGGCGCGGGCTGCAGTTCTCGCTCGCCGGCCTGCTCGCGCTCACGGCGAGCAGCGTCGAAGGACTCGAGTTGAACGTCCTCGGCCTGAGCTTCGGCGTCGATCCGTGGCCGCCGGCGCTCAAGCTGCCGCTGGCGGGCAGGCTCGGCGCCTCGAGCGCGCCCTAGGCGCGCCACGGCAGCGCCGGGCAGGACGAAGCCACTCTTGTCAAAGTGAATTTGACAGACTAAACTCCGTGCCGCCATGAACTGCGCGGAGCGACTGGTCGAGATTTTCGGCAGCCAGGCCGACGTCGCCCGCGCCTTCCAGCTCGACCGCGCGGTCGTGCACAACTGGGTGAAGACCGGCTACGTGCCGGTGCGCTGGGCCGGCGAGGTCGAGCGCGTCACCCAGGGCCGCATCCACGCCGTCGACGTCATCCACGAAGCAAGCGCCAAGAACCCGGTGCGCGTGAAGTCGCGCCCGGACGACGCGCCGTTCGGCATCCCGCCGGAGGACCCCGCCATGACCCAGTACGCCCCCGCGAAGCGCATCACCTCGTTCCATCCCCCGCAGCGCACGCTGATGGGCCCCGGCCCCACCGAGATCCACCCGCGCGTGCTCACCACCATGAGCCAGCCGGCGATCGGCTACCTGGATCCCGTGTTCGTCGAGATGATGGAGGAGCTGAAGTCGCTCCTGCGCTACGTCTACCAGACCAAGAACCCGCTCACCTTCCCGCTCTCGGGCCCGGGCTCGGTCGGCATGGAGTTCTGCTTCGTCAACATGGTCGCCCCGGGCGACAAGGTGATCGTCTGCCAGAACGGCGTGTTCGGCGGGCGCATGCTCGAGAACGTGGTGCGCTGCGGCGGCACGCCCATCGTCATCGAGGACAAGTGGGGCGAGCCGGTCGACCCGCAGAAGGTCGAGGACGCGCTCAAGAAGAACAAAGGCGTCAGCGTGGTGGCCTTCGTGCACGCAGAAACTTCCACCGGCGCGCAGTCGGACGCGAAGGAGCTCACCAGGATCGCGCACAAGCACGGCGCGCTCGTCATCGTCGATGCCGTCACCTCGCTCGCCGGCACGCCGGTGCGCGTGGACGAGTGGGACATCGACGCCATCTACTCGGCGAGCCAGAAGTGCCTGTCGTGCACGCCGGGGCTGTCGCCCGTGTCGTTCTCCGAGCGCGTGGTCGAGCACGTCAAGAAGAGAAAGGACAAGATCCACAGCTGGTTCATGGACATGAACCTGCTGCTGGGCTACTGGAGCGCCGGCGCGCGCACCTACCATCACACCGCGCCCACCAACTCGCTCTTCGCGCTGCACGAGGCGCTGCTGCTGATCCGCGAGGAAGGCCTGGAGAACTGCTGGGCGCGCCACCAGCGCCACCACGTCGCGCTCAAGGCGGGGCTGGAGGCGATGGGTCTCAAGTTCCTGGTGAAGGAGGAGTACCAGCTGCCGCAGATGAACGCCGTGCTCTGCGCCGAGGGCGTGGACGAGGCGCAGGTGCGCTCGCGGCTGCTCTCCGAGTTCGGCCTGGAGATCGGTGCGGGCCTGGGGCCGCTGAAGGGCAAGATCTGGCGCTTCGGCCTGATGGGCTATTCCTGCCGCCCGGACAACGTGATGCTGTGCCTTTCCGCGCTCGGTTCGGTGCTCGACGACATGGGCTACCCGGTGCACGTGGGCGATGCCGAATCCGCCGCGCACGGGGCGTATGCGCAGATGCACGCCAAGGACGCGCAGAGGAAGAAAAGGGCGGCGTAGCTGTTAAATGGGGACAGTCCCCATTTTTCTCATTTGGACACGCTGACCCACGCGCTCTCGGGCGCGCTCCTTGCGCGCGCGACCGCGCCCGCGGACGCCCCGCCGCGCTCGATTCCGCGGCGCGTCGCCGCGGGCTTCTTCGCCTGCGCCGCGCCGGACCTGGATTTCGTCCTCGGCTTCGTCTCGCCGCTCGTCTACCTCGAGCAGCACCGCGGACCCACGCACTCGGTGCTGCTCTTGCCGCTCTGGGCGCTGCTCTTGTCCTGGGCGCTGGCGAAGATCCTGCGCGAGCCGCGCGGTTGGAAAGCGCTGTACGGAGTATGCGTGCTCGCGCTCGGCGCGCACATCGTGGGCGACCTGATCACCAGCTTCGGCACGATCGTCTTCGCGCCGCTGTCGGACGCGCGCTATGCCTGGGGCACGACGTTCATCATCGACCTGTGGTTCACCGGCATCATCCTCGCCGGGCTCATCGCGTCCATCGCCTGGCGCGGCTCGCGCGTGCCGGCGATAGCCGCGAGCGCGGTGCTCGCCGGCTACGTCGGCTTCCAGGCACTGCAGAAGGAGCGCGCGCTCGAATACGCGCGCGGCTATGCGCGCGCGCAAGGCTTGGCCAATGTCGAGTACACCGCCTATCCGCGCGCGGTGTCGCCGTTCAACTGGACCGTCTACGCGAGCGACGAGCTGTCGCACCGCTTCGCGCACGTCAACCTCGTGCGCAAGGAGCCGCTGGCGCCCGCGCACGACTTCGTCGGGCGCATGGACGCGGCGTTCCAGCCGCTCGCGCTCGCGCAGTGGGAAATACGGCCGCGCTACGGCGAGGACGCCGAGGCGCAGGCGCTCGCGCGCGAGGCCTGGAACTCGGACGCCCTCGGCTTCATGCGCTGGTTCGCCGAAAAGCCCGCGTTCGACGGCCTGGGCAAGGGCTCGACCTGCGTGTGGTTCGTGGACCTGCGCTTCGTCAACCCGGGGCGCGACTGGGTGCCGTTCCAGTACGGCGCCTGCCGGGAAGGCCCCGGCGCACCCTGGCGCGCCTTCGAGCGCACCGCGGGCGCGCGCGGCGTACCCCTGCGCTGAACCCGGCTAGAAGTTGTACAGCACGTTGAGCGACCACTGCTCGATGTCCGCCCTGCCGGACTCGAACTGGTCGCCGATCGTGCCGAAGTTGTCGTAGTCCAGGCGCACGCCCCAGCTCGGGTTGATGTCGAACTGCAGTCCCAGTCCCCAGTAGAGGTTGCTCTCGACCGAGACGCAGTCGTCGTACCACCAGTCGCTTTCGCAATAGCGCGGCGTCTCCGTGCCGTTGCCGACGGCCAGGCTCAGGTTGGCGGCGGTGAACGCGATGCCCGCGCGGCCGTTCACGGACACGCCGCCGCCGAGCGGCAGGTGCGCGGCGAGCGCCGCGGTGAGCGCGCTCGCGTCGTAGTTGTAGACCGCCACGCTGCCGCCGTTGTCGTAGCGGTGCTTGAAGCGCCCGAAGGTGGCGATGCCGAATTCGACGCCCCAGTTGGGCGTGATGCGGTAGCCGCCGAAGAAGCGCAGCCCGGTTTCGGAGTCATCGTTCGAGTAGCTGCCGGTGGCGAGGCTGGCAAAATCGCCGGTGGCGAAATCGGCGTTGGTCTGCCCCGCGCCGCCGCCCATGTACCAGCCCGAGTTCTGGGCGGCAGCCGGCGCGGCGGCGAGCGAAGCGGCGAGCGCCGCCGCGGCAAGAATCATCGAGCTACGTGTCATCGCATGTCTCCTTCAACGTTTGGCGGCGCCGGTAAACCGCGCCGCGAGCTGCTTCTGCGCGGCATAGGCGTCGAGCGTGGGCTGCATCTTCTCCAGCGCTTCCAGCCGCTCGGCGGGCGCTGGATGCGTCTTGAACATGAGGGCGAGCCCCGAGTCCTCGGGGTTCATGGCCTGCAGCGCCTGCAGCACCGCGGGCAGGCCGTAGGCGTCGTAGCCGCCGCGCGCGGCGATCACCACGCCGAGGCGGTCGGCCTCGAGCTCGTCGGACTTGTCCAGGCCGCGCGCAAAGACCTCGCTGCCCGCGGCGAGCAGCTTCTCGCGCGCGGGGGTGTTGCGGTCCTGGCGCGCGAAGGTGGTGATGGCGGTGTTGGCGAGCTCCAGCTGCGCGGTCTTCTGGATCGCCTTCAGGTGGTGCTTGTTCAGCACGTGCACGATCTCGTGCGCAAGCACGCCGGCCAGCTCGGCCTCGTTGCTCATCTGCGCCACCAGCCCGCGCGTGACGAAAATGTGTCCGCCGGGCGTGGCGAAGGCGTTCAGCTGCGGCGCGTCGAGCACGCCGAACTTCCACGGCAGGTCGGGGCGCTCGGTCTGCGAGGCGAGCCAGCGGCCGACGCGGTTCACGTAGCGCTGCAGGCCTTCGTCGGCGACGAGGGGCGCGGCGCCGAGCAGCTGCGCGGCGAGGTCGCTGCCGATCTCGATCTCCTCCTTTTCGGCGATCTCGCCGGTGGCCTTGCCCACGTTCTTCGCCGCGTCGATCAGCTTGTTGATGTTGATGTTGAACTGCGCCTGCGCGGGCGCGGCGGCGGCGAGCGCCAGCGCGGCGAGCAGCGCGGCCAGCCGCCCGGCGCTCATTGGCCGACCTTCGGGTAGTCGATCTGCTGCGCCTGCAGCTCGCCCGCGCCGGCGAACTGCGCCGCCGCCTCGCGGCTCGCGGCATAGCCGTGCAGCTTCTTCAGCTCGGCGGCGTTCGGCCTGGCGTTCGCCAGCTGCTCGGCATCGAGCCCGCGCACGCCGGTGGTCACCTGCCGGCCGCTGGTGCCGGTGCGCGCCACGTTGATCGCCGCCACGACGCCGGAGTCGCCCTGTTTCACGGCGCCGTAGCCCGAGTAACGCACCAGCAGCATGCGCACCCAGCCTTCTTCGCCGCTCTCGGACCGCACCCGCGTCCAGCCGCCGCGGCGCTCCAGCGCGTCGATCTTCGCGCCCTCGGCGAGGCGCGCGAGCGCCACCGAGTCGAAGGCCGGCTCCTTGCGGATCTCGGTCGGGCGGGTGACGGTCGCCGGGGCGGCGAGCGCGAGCGCCGGCAGCAGCAGGCAAAGCGCGAGCGCGGCCCTCATGGCTTCCTGCGCGGCTCGAACAGTTCCACGGGCTGGGCGCGACCCTTCACCGGATAGGTGCCACATGATACGAAATCGAAGGCGTCCGCGCACCGTTTCATGGTCTCGCGCGAAACGAGGATCCTGCGCCCGGCGTCCTTGGTGAGCCCCTCGATGCGGCTGGCGAGGTTCACGGTGTCGCCGATCGAGGTATACTCGCGGCGCTTTTCCGAGCCGATGAGGCCCACCACCGCCGGGCCGGAGTGCACGCCGATGCCGACGTCGAAGCTGGCGCCCGCCTCGCCGAGCTCGGCCTTGAAGGCGAGGAGCTCGTCGGCCATGTCGAGCGCGCAGGCGACCGCGTTCTTCGCGTGCTCGGGGTCGTCGAGCGGCGCGCCCCAGAACGCCATGATGGCGTCGCCGATGAACTTGTCCAGCGACCCGCCGTGGCGGAAGATGACTTCCACCTGGCGCGTGAAGTAGCGGTTGAGGATGTCCACCACCTCCTCCGGCGCCCGCGTCTCGGAGAGCGTGGTGAAGCCGCGGATGTCGGAAAACAGCAGCGTCACCTCGCGCGTGCGGCCTTCGCCTTCCAGCCCGCCGCGCTCCAGGAGCTTGCGCACCACGTAGGGATTGACGAAGCGCGAGAACATGGCGACCGCGTCCTCGCGCGCGCGCCGCTCCTTCAGGTACGCGGCGAGCGCGGCGGCGAAGTAGTACAGCCACGCGGCGAGGAGCGGCGCCAGCACCGGGAGGAGCAGGAGCTGCCCGGCGGCCAGCCAGCTCGCGCCGAGGACGAGCGCGCTTGCGCCGCCCAGCGCCAGCGCGCTGCGCGCCGCGGTGACGTTGCGCGCAAACGCGGCGTACAGCCCCATGACGAGGAGCAGCGCCACGCCAAAGGGCAGCCACGGGGGCGCGCGGTGCATGGCGCGGCCGTTCTTCAGGTTCTCGATCGCGGTGGCGAGGATCTCGACGCCCGGGTGCGTGCCCGAGAGCGGCGTCGCCTTGGCGTCGCCCAGGCCCGGCGCGGTGGCGCCGATCACCACGATCTTGCCGGTGAACTCGTTCGCCGGGCGCGCGGGCTTGCCGCCGACGATGTCGCGATACACCTCGCCGAAGGGCACGGCCGGCAGGCCGTGCGCCTGGCCGCGCCAGGCGAGGATCAGGTCGTCGGTGTCGGGCAGGGGAAAGCCGAGATCGAGCGCGACGCGCGCGGGCAGCGACGGAATCTCCCAGCCGCGCACCACCGACCGGAGCAGGTAGCGCCGGCCGATGCGGTCGGCGTCCTCGAGGTAGTTGATCGGGCCGCCGCGCCACAGCGCGGGCGGCAGCGCCATCGGCGGCACCAGCCCGATCGTCGCTTCGGGATCGGCGGCGGGCCGGCGCACGAGGCCGAC
>DATFEJ010000234.1:0-9557 GCA_035251235.1 Burkholderiales bacterium | reverse complement strand
CGGCTGGTTCGGCGACTACGACAAGCTGGCGATGACGCGGCAGCTGTTCGCCGAGCGCTTCGGCATCGATCTCGACGCCGCCAACCGCGAGATCGCCTTCGCCGGCGATTCGCCGAACGATGCGCCGATGTTCGCCTTCTTCGAGAACTCGATCGGCGTGGCCAATGTCGCGCGCTTTGCAGGCCGGCTGCCGGCGCCGCCGAAGTACATGACGCGGGCGCAGGCCGGCGCGGGATTCGCCGAGATCGTGTCCCACCTGCTGGGCGGACGCTAGTGGACTGGTGGTGGGCCTACCTCGCCATCGGCCTGGCGGTGGGCTTCTTCGCCGGGCTGCTCGGCATCGGCGGCGGCATGGTGATGGTGCCCATGCTGGTGTTCGTGTTCAGCGCCGCGGGCCTGCCTGCGGAGCATCTGATGCACTTCGCCATCGCCACGGCCATGGCCACCATCATATTCACGTCGCTGTCGAGCGTGCGCGCGCATCATCGCCATGGCGGCGTGGACTGGCGCGCCGCCCGCGCGCTCGCCCCGGGCATCATGGCGGGCTCGCTCGGTGCCGCGCTCAGCGCCGGGTTCATACCGACGCGGCCGCTCGCCGTGGGCTTCACGGCGCTCATGTTCTTCGCCGCCGCGCAGATGTACATGGACGTCCAGCCCGAGCCGCAGCGCCGACTGCCCGGTGCCGCCGGCCTGTTCGCGGCGGGCGCGGGCATCGGCGCGATCTCGAGCGTACTCGCCGCGGGCGGCGCGTTCTTGTCGATACCCTATCTCGTGCGCCGCAACGTGCCGGTGCGGCGCGCCATCGGCACCGCGGCGGCGATCGGCTTTCCGATTGCGCTGGCCGGCACGACGGGCTATGTCCTGCACGGCATGCACACGGCCCAGCTGCCGCCGGGGAGCCTGGGTTTCGTGTATCTGCCCGCGCTGGCCTTCGTCGCCGCGGCAAGCATGTCGACGGCGCCACTCGGCGCCCGCCTCGCGCATCGCCTGCCAGTGCGGCGCCTGCGCATGGTGTTTTCGCTGGTGCTGCTCGCGTTCGCCGTGCGCATGCTGGCAAACTTGTGGTGACAAGGAGGCGTTGAACGATGGCCGGACCGTTGGCAGGCACCCGCGTGCTGGATCTTTCTCGCGTGCTCGCGGGCCCCTGGGCAGGGCAGAACCTCGCCGACCTGGGCGCGGAGGTAATCAAGATCGAGCGGCCGAAGGTGGGCGACGACTCGCGCGCCTTCGGTCCGCCATGGATCAAGGACGCTCAAGGCCGGGACTCGAAGGATTCCGCCTACTTCACCTCCGCCAACCGAGGCAAGAAGTCGGTCACGGTGAACCTGGCGCAGCCGGAAGGTCAGGCGCTGGTGCGCGAGCTCGCCGCGAAGAGCGACGTGCTGCTCGAGAACTACAAGTTCGGCGACCTGCAGCGCTACGGCCTGGGGTACGAGGACCTGCGGAACATCAATCCGCGCCTGATCTACTGCTCGGTCACGGGCTTCGGCCAGACCGGCCCGTATCGCGAGCGCCCCGGCTACGACTTCATGATCCAGGGCATGGGCGGCATGATGAGCGTGACGGGCGAGCCGGACGGCATGCCCGGCGGCGGGCCGCAGCGCGCGGGCGTGCCGATCGCCGACATCATCACCGGCATGTACGCCTCGATCGCCATCTGCGCGGCGCTCGCGCATCGCGCGCAATCGGGCAAGGGGCAGCACCTCGACCTCGCGCTGCTCGACTCGCAGATCGCGCTGCTCGCCTACCAGAACACCAACTACTTCGCCACCGGAAAGCCGCCGCCGCGCATCGGCAACCTGCACCCGAACATCGTGCCCTACCAGCCGTTCCGGTGCGCCGACGGCGAGGTGATCCTCGCCTGCGGCAACGACAACCTGTACCGCAAGTTCTGCGAGGCGGCCGGCTGCCCGGAGCTCGCTGCGGACCCGCGCTTCGCCACCAACGGCAAGCGCGTGGAGAACCGCAAGGATCTGAGCCGGCTGCTCGGCGAGATCTTCGCGCGGCGTACGAAGAAGGAATGGGTGGAGCTGCTCGACACGGCCGGCGTGGCCAACGGCCCGATCAACGACATCGCGCAGGTGTTCGCCGAGCCGCAGGTGCAGGCGCGCGGCGTGAAGATCGAGGTCGACCATCCGGTCGCGGGCAAGCTGCCGATGGTGGCGAGCCCGATGCGCTTCTCGGACACGCCGCTCGAGCACAAGACGCCGCCGCCGCTGCTCGGCGAGCACACCGAGGCGGTGCTGCGCGACGTGCTGGGCAAGAGCGCCGAGGAGATCGCGCGGCTGCGCGAAAGCGGAGTGCTCTGAGGGTCGTTACTGCGTGCGCAGGCGCGGGTCGAGCGCGTCGCGCAGCGAGTCGCCGAACAGGTTGAAGGCGAACACCGCGAGGCTGATGGCGAGCCCCGGGAAGATCGCCATCCACGGCGCGGTCTCGGCGAACTCGATCGCCGCGCCGCGCAGCATCAGGCCCCAGGCGGCGACCGGCTCCTGCACCCCGAGGCCGAGGAAGGAGAGCGACGCTTCGAGCAGGATCGCCTGGCCGAGGAACGCGGTGAGCATGATGAGGTATGGCGCCATGACGTTGGGCAGCATGTGCCGGAGCACGATGCGCGAGTCGCGAAAGCCCGCCGCGCGCGCCGCGTCGACGTAGGGCATTTCGCGCACGGCAAGGGCACTCGAGCGCACCACGCGCGCGCAGCGCGGGATGGTGGGAATCGCGATGGCGATAATCACGTTGAAGACCCCGGTGCCGAGGATCGCCACGACCGCGAGTGCAAGGATGATGAGCGGGAACGAGATCAGCACATCGTTGATGCGCTCCATGATCAGGTCGAACCGGCCGCCGAAGTAAGCGCTCGCCACGCCGAGCAGGGCACCGAGCGTTGCGCCGATGAACGACGCACCCAGCCCGACGATGAGCGCGGTCTGCGAGCCGAAGATGACGCGCGACAGCACGTCGCGACCGTAGGCGTCGGTGCCGAGCCAGTGCTTTGCGCTCGGCGCGGCGAGCATCGCGCCGTAATCCGTGGCCAGCGCGTCGTACGGCGCGAGCAGCTGCGCGAACACCGCCACCAGGGTCATGACGATGATGATCGCGGCGCCGATGGCACCCAGCGGGCGTTGCACGCAGAAGTCGAGCGAGGCCTGCAGCCAGCGGCGGCGCGGCTGGCGCGCACCGGCGAGCTTGTCGAGGGCTTCCTTGGTGACGGCCATGGACGCTAGCGGTAGCGAATGCGCGGATCGATCAGCGCGTAGGCGATGTCGGTGGCGAAGTTCACGAAGATGAACACCGCCGCGACGATGAGCACCAGTGCCTGCGTGAGCGTGTAGTCGCGGTGCGAAATCGCCTCGACGAACAGCAGTCCCAGGCCGTTCAGGTTGAACACCTGCTCGGTGACCACCAGCCCGCCGAGCAGGAAGGCGAACTCCAGGCCGATGACGGTGATCACCGGCAGCATGGCGTTCTTCATGGCGTGGCGCGAGAGGATGAGCTTGAGCCACAAGCCCTTGGCGCGCGCGGTGCGGATGTAGTCCTCGCGCAGCACTTCCAGCATCGCCGAGCGCATCATGCGCGTGGCGACCGCGGAATAGCGGTAGCCGACGGCGAGCGCCGGCCAGATGAGCTGCGCCAGGTTCTCCCAGGGATTCACCCAGAACGGCGTGAAGACCATCGGCGGCAGCCATTTGAAGACGATGAGCATCACCAGGATCATCAGGATGCCGAGCCAGAACGAGGGCATGGCGAGGCCGGCGATCGAGAACACGCGCACCACATAGTCGATCCAGGTGTCCTGCTTGACCGCCGCGAGGATGCCGAGCGGTATGGCGAGCAGCGTGGCCACCACGGTCGCCATCACCGCGAGCTGCAGCGAGAGCGCGAAACGCAGCTTGATCTCCTCGGTGATCGGCGCGCCCGTCCACATCGACAGGCCGAAGTCCAGGCGCAGCACGCCGCCCATCCACGAGGTGAACTGCTTCCACATCGGCTGGTCGAGCCCCAGCTTCTTGCGCTCGATGTCCATCAGGTCCTGCGACTGGAACTGGCTGCCCTGCGTGAGGTACCTCGCTTCCACGACGTCGCCCGGCACCACGCGCAGCAGCACGAAGATGAGCACCGCGACCCCGAACAGCGTCGGGATCATCAGCAGCAGGCGCTTGATGATGTATTGCAGCATCGGCAGTCAGCCCGGCGGCGCTTGCAGCGCCGCCGGGACCGGGGTCATCACTCCGACAGCCAGACCACGTCCAGCGTGTTGTTGAGGTAGTGGCTGGGCGTGATCGTCCAGCCCTTCATCTTGGAAGAGTGCGGGATGATGCGGTGCCACTGCAGAGTCATGAGGTAGTGCGCTTCCTCGTCGAGCAGGACCCGCTCGAACTCGCGGATCAGCTTTTTCCGCTCCTCGACGTTGGTGGCGCGGCTTTGCCGGTCGTACAAGTCGTCCAGCTTGCGGTTGGTGTAGCGCCCGTAGTTGGCCGGGTTGCGGTCCACCGAGAGGAACTTGTACATGTCGAGGTCGGGCTCGACGATGTAGCCGCACTGGAAGTCCATGAACACCTGCGCATCGCCCTTGCGGATGACGCCGTAGTAGGCCGCCGGCTCGATCACCTGCTGCTGGACGTTCAGGCCGATCTGGCGCCACTGGTCGATCATCCACACGCCGAGCGGCTCGTACGGCATGGGGATGCCGCGGTTGGTGAACGTGAACGAGAAGCCCTCGGGCACGCCCGCTTCCTTGAGCAGCCTGCGCGCCTCGGCGCGCGACTTGTTGATGTCGGTCCAGTAGCCGGCCAGCTTGTTCAGCTCCTCCGGCGGCGTCGCGAAGGGCGTGCCCGGCACCTGCACGCCGGCCACTGCCTTGACGATGGCAATCTTGGACAGCGCCTTCGAAGCCTCGTGCCGGTCGAGCGCCAGCGAGAGCGCGCGGCGCACGCGCTTGTCATCGAAGGGCTTCTTCTCGTGATTGATGGCCACGAGCAGGATGCAGTCCCAGGCCGATTCCTGCACGGTGATCTTGTCGCCGAGCGCGGACTTCAGGTTGTCGCGGTCGGCCGGGGTGAAGCCGCGGAACTGGACGTGAGCGCGCTCGCCGCGCACCGCGGCCACCTGCGCCGCCGAGGCGCGGATGAAGATGGCGCGGAAGCCGTCGAGGTAGGGCTTGCCCTTGTCCCAGTAATTCGCATTCTTCTTGCCCACCACGTGCGAGCCCTTGACGTGCTCGACGAAGGTGAACGGGCCGGTGCCCATGATGTTCTTCTCGTACCAGTTCATGTCCTTGGCGAGGATGTCGGCCTTGTAGATGAAGTTGTAGGGCGACAGCAGCGACGACATGAACGAGCCCGAGGCGTACTTCAGCCTGAACACCACCGTCGTCGCGTTCGGCGCTTCGACGGCCTCGACCACTGAGTACTGTCCCTTGCGGGTCGAGCCCACGCCCGCGGGCGGGAAGATGATCTTGTCGTAGGAGGCCTTGACGTCGCGCGCGCTCATCGTCGAGCCGTCGTGGAACTTGACGCCCTCGCGCAGCTTGAAGGTGTAGGTCTTGCCGTCCGCCGAGACGGTCCAGCTTTCGGCGAGCGACGGGTAAGGCTTGGTGCCGCTCGGATCGTTCGGATCGACCCGTAGCAGCGTGTTGTAGAAGGGCGCGATCGGATGGATCAGGCCGAAGGTCTCCTCGCGGTGCCCGTCATACGAGGGCGGCTCGGAGGGAACCGGGAAAATCAGCTCGCCGCCGTAGCGCGGTGTTTGCGCCTGCACGGGGAAAGCGAGCACCGCGCTGGCTGCAATGGCCAGCAAACCCGCAAGTCGCTTGCTCATGTTGCACCTCCTCCTAGGAATGGCGAGGGCCCCTGCTATGGAGGCCTCCTGGTTCGTCTGAATGCTGCTAACGGCTAGTTAAGGGGGATCATTCCCTTCTGTCAAGCAAGATGGCATGCCGCCCAGTGGCCGGGACGGATTTCCCTCAGGGGCGGCACTTCCGCACTGCAGCGATCCACCGCGATGGGGCAGCGCGGATGGAATACGCACCCCGAGGGCGGATTGAGGGGGCTGGGCACCTCCCCGCGCAGCACGGTGCGCTCGCGCTTGGCCTCGAGCTTCGGGTCGGGGATGGGCACCGCGGACAGGAGCGCCCGCGTATACGGGTGCAGCGGCTCCTCGTAGAGCGCATTGCGGTCGGCGAGTTCGACGATCTTGCCGAGGTACATCACCGCCACGCGGTCGGAGATGTGGCGCACCACCGACAGGTCGTGCGCAATGAAGAGATACGTCAGCCCCAGGCGCTCCTGCAGCTCCTCCAGCAGGTTGATGATCTGCGCCTGGATGGAGACGTCGAGCGCGGAGACCGGCTCGTCGCACACGATGAGCGCGGGATCCATGGCGAGCGCCCTCGCGATGCCGACGCGCTGGCGCTGGCCGCCCGAGAGCTGGTGCGGGTAGCGCCCCGCGTGCTGCGGCAGCAGGCCCACCTGCACGAGAAGCTCGCTCACGCGCAGCTCGCGTTCCCCCTTGTCGGGCACGAGGCGGTGCACCTTGAGCGGTTCGGCCAGTATCTGGCCGACGGTCATGCGCGGATTGAGCGAGGAATAGGGATCCTGGAAGATCACCTGGACGCGGCGGCGCACGGCGCGCAGCGCGGCGGCGTCGAGCGACACCATGTCGATGCCCTCGAAGACGATGCGCCCGCCCGTGGGACGCTCGAGCTGCAGGATGCAGCGCCCGGTGGTGGTCTTGCCGCAACCCGATTCGCCCACCAGCCCGAGCGTTTCGCCTTTGCGCAGCGAGAAACTCACGCCGTCGACCGCGCGCACGACGCCAACGGGCTTGGCGAACATGCCGCCGCCCACCGGAAAATGCATCACGAGGTCGTGCACTTCGAGCAACGGCTGGCTCATGCGGCCACCTCCTTGGCCAGGCGCTCGGCCTCCCAGCAGGCCGACATGTGTCCGGGGCCGCCGATCGCGGCGAGCGTCGGCGCATCGATGCAGCGATCCACGCGGAAGGCGCAGCGCGGCGAGAACGCGCACCCGGGGGGGAGCCGGGTGAGATCGGGCGGCTGGCCCTCGATAGGATCGAGCTTGGCGCGGATCGGCTCGTCCAGGCGCGGCACGGAACGCAGCAGCCCGAGGGTATAGGGGTGCCGCGGATTGGCATAGAGCTCGGCGGCCGAGCCGCGCTCGATGACGCGTCCCGCGTACATGACGTTGACGCGGTCGGCGTAGCGCGCCACCACGCCGAGATTGTGCGTGATGATGAGCATGGCCACCCCCAGGCGCCGCGACAGGTCCTGCAGCAGCTCGAGGATCTGCGCCTGGATGGTCACGTCGAGCGCGGTGGTCGGCTCGTCGGCGAGGATCAGCTTGGGATTGCAGGCGAGCGCCATGGCGATCATCATGCGCTGGCGCATGCCGCCGCTGAACTGGTGCGGATACTGCGTGAGGCGCCGCGCCGGATCGGGGATGCCCACCATGCCGAGCAGCTCCACCGCGCGCGCATTCGCCGCCGCCTGGTCCATGCCGAGGTGGATCTCCAACCCCTCGGTCAGCTGGCGGCCGATGGTGAGCACGGGATTGAGTGAGGTCATCGGCTCCTGGAAGATCATGGCGATCTCGCGGCCGCGTACCTTGCGCATCTCCTCGTCGCCGAGGGTCAGGAGATCGCGCCCCTTGAACACGATCCGGCCGCCGACGATGCGGCCCGCGGGCTCCGCCACCAGCCGCATGATGGAGAGCGCCGAGACGGACTTGCCGCAGCCGGATTCGCCCACCAGCGCGACGGTCTCGCCCTCGTCGACGTCGTAGGAAACGCCGTCCACGGCGCGCACGACGCCGGCGGACGTCAGGAACCGGGTCTGCAGATTCTCGACCTGGAGCAGCTTTGCCACTTTCCTCCTCCCCCCGCGATGCGGGGCCCCGCCCGCATGCTAGCCGCGAAACGTCGCCCTTCAAAATGCTGCGCTGCGGATCTCCTCGAGCACCGGACGCAAATACTGCAGGAACAGCGCCGGGTTCTCGCTCATCGGAAAATGCCCGAGCCTGGGCATGACCGAGAACTTCGCCCCCTTGATTTTCTCGGCGGCGGCACGGGTGTCCTCGGGCGACACCGAATAGTCGTATTCGCCGGTCAGCAGGTACAGCGGGCACAGCTTCGTATCGATGGCACCGAGCCGGTCGCGGATGTCGCCGTCGGCGCCGCGGTAGAAGTACAGGTCGCCCTTGAAGACCCCGGGGCCGCCCTGCATGTAATGCCAGAGCGTCTCCCAGCGGTCCGCATCCGGCGAGGTCGGCGCCATGAGGCCCGAGACATAGGCGGCGCACGCCTCTCCGCCGTGCACCTGCGGATGATGGAACCAGGTGAGCTCGTAGTACGGGTCGATCGATGCGCCCGACTGCAGGCCGATGATGGCGCGAAAGCGCGCGGCGTGCTGCATGGCGAGCACCAGCGCGATGCGTCCGCCGATCGAACAGCCCATCGCCACGGGCTTCTCGAGAGCAAGCGCGTCGCACATCTCGAGCACCATGCGCGCATAGTCGGCGCTCGTCAGGCGGTACTCCACTGTCTGCCAGCCCGCGGGCGGCGAGGACTTGCCATGCCAGGGCATGTCGAAGCTGATTACGCGATAGTCCCGGGTGATGTCCGGATCGTTCATGACGCCGCGGTACTGCCGCGTATCGGAGCCCGCGGTGTGCAGGCACAGCAGCGGAATGCCCTGCCCCGCCTCTTCCACGTATACGCGGTGCGGCTGGCCGAGCAGCTCGAGGTTGAGGTAGTAGCCGGTGACCGGCTCGCGCGCGGCGCTCATGAACGCAGCAGCGCGAAGAGCCGCTTGAGGTAGAACAGATACGCCGACATCAGCCGGATGTCGCCCTCGATCTGGATACGCCGGAATCGGCGCAGCGCGAGCAGGTCGTGGTAGCCGGGCGGCGGCACGGGCGCGAGGAACTTGCTCCACGTGTCGCTCGCCGCACGTAGCCGCAGATCGGTCTTCGGCATGATGAACGGGCCCTTGGTGACCTGCACCACTTCGCCGTGTGCGATTCGCACCAGCCAGTCGGTGTCGCCGTCGCCCACCAGCAGCGCGCAATCGAAATCCAGGCCGAAGCGCGCGAGCAGCGCATCGCCCGCGGCGCGCTCCTTCAGCGTCTCAAGGGGTAGCGTCATGGAGGGCCGCACCTTCGCGCAGAACGAGCAGCGCGTCAACGCCGACCACGCCTTGCGCCTTGACGATGAGCGGGTTGATCTCGGCCTCTGCGACCTCCGGCAGCGCGGCAAGCCGCGAGAAGGCGGCCACCGCCTGCGCCAGCGCTTCCAGGTCGCCGCGCGGCCCGTTGCGATAGCCGGCGAGCGCCGCGAAGCCGCGCACTTCTCCAACCATGCGCCTAGCCTCCTCCAGCGTCACTGGCGCCGGGCGCAGGGCGACGTCGCCATAGAGCTCGGCCAGCGTGCCGCCGGCGCCGACCAGCACGATCGGCCCGACCTGCGGGTCGCGCCGGAAGCCGACGATCGCCTCGCCGAGGCCGCGCTGCATGGTGCTGGCGACGCCGCCCTCGATGCGCGCC
>DATFEJ010000077.1:0-15163 GCA_035251235.1 Burkholderiales bacterium | reverse complement strand
ACGTTCGACTCCTTGGGCAGGCCCGCCATGTAGACGATGGCCTCGGCCACGTGCTGCACGTCCATGCGCGGCTCGACCATGGTGGTGCCGTTGGGCTGCGGCACGCCCTTCGCCATCCGCTCGGTCATCGGCGTGGCGGCGTTGCCGATGTCGATCTGGCAGCCGCAGATGTCGTGCGCGCGGCCGTCGAGCGCGATGCACTTGGTCAGGCCCGTGACCGCGTGCTTGGTGGAGGTGTAGGCCACCGAGAACGGGCGCGGCGCGTGCGCCGAGATCGAGCCGTTGTTGATGATGCGCCCGCCCTGGGGATTCTGGCGCTTGAAGATGCGGAACGCCTCCTGCGCGCACAGGAACATGCCATTGAGGTTCACGTCCACCACTTCCTTCCACTTCTCGTAGGGCAGCTCGTCCATCGGCACGGGCGGCGCGCCCATGCCGGCGTTGTTGAACAGCAGGTCGAGGCGTCCGAACTTCTCCAGCGTGCGGGCAAAGAGGTTCTTCACCGACTCGGGCTTGGCCACGTCGGTGGCGACGGCGAGCGCGTTGGCGGCGCCGCACTGCGCGACGATTCTGTCCAGCAGCTCGGCGCGGCGTGCGGCGAACGCGACTTTCCATCCGGCCTTGACCAGCGCCACGCCCGCGGCCTCGCCGATGCCGGCGGAGGCGCCCGTGACGATGGCGACCTTGTTCTGTGCGGCCATGCTAATTTCTCCCGTGTGGTGAGGCCGAAGATGCTACCGCAAGTGCGCCTGCGCCGGCACCGCCCGGGGGACCTGGGCTGGGTGGTGCAGCGCCATGGCGAGCTGTACTGGCGGGAGTACGGCTACGACATGCGCTTCGAGGGCCTGGTGGCCGGCATCGTGGCGCGCTTCGCCGCGCGCTTCGATGCGCGGCGCGAGCGCTGCTGGATCGCCGAGCGCGCGGGCGAGCGCCTGGGCGCGGTGTTCCTGGTGCGCCAGTCGCCGCGCGTGGCGAAGCTGCGGCTGCTGCTGGTCGAACCTTCGGCCCGGGGCACCGGCCTCGGCAGGCGCCTCGTCGAGGCGTGCGTCGGTTTCGCCCGGGCGGCCGGTTATCGCAAACTGGTGCTTTGGACGCAGAGCGAATTGACGGCCGCCCGGGCGACCTATGAAAAGCTCGGATTCCGCAAGGTGCGCAGCGAGCCGCACCGCAGCTTCGGCAAGTCGCTGACCGGCGAGTACTGGGCGCTCGACCTGCGGCGCTAGCCGCGCGATATTGGGGCATGGACCACTACGCCTACCTGCCGCTCGAGCGCGTCGTGTTCGGCCGGCCGGCCGCGCAGGCCGCCGCGGAGGAGGTGGGCCGCATCGGCGCGCGCAGGGTATTCGTCGTCGCCTCGCAATCGCTGTCGCGAAGAACGCCTGTGGTGCGGGAGGTCCGGCAGGCGCTCGGCCGGCCCGCGACGCTACGCGAGGCCGGCGTGCAGCGCGAGCAGCTTGCGGCGGTTGCCGCGGCGTCGACGAAAAACCGCTGGGTGCTTGCCAATCCGCGGCCCATCCGCTCGGAGGCGGACGTGATGCGGCTGCTCGAGGCGGCGTGGTGAGGCACGAGGAGATGCGATGACTACTCTCGCAGCTTGCGCGCCTCCTTCGCCGCCGGCCGCTCCACGCTCGCGTCCAGCCAGGCCTTGAACTTCGGGAACTTCTCCAGCAGCGCGAACTTGTTGATCCACATCGTGTAGGTGACGCTCGCCACCATGAAGTCGGCCATGCCCCACTGGCCGCCGTCGAAATTGCGGTTCTTCGCCAGGTAATCCTCCATCACCTGCATCTTCGGCGTGAGCTGCTGCTCGGCGTCGTCGGCAAGCTTCGCGTTCCTCTGCTCCGGCGGCAGCATGTTGCGGTGGCGCATGACGGTGATCATCGGCTGCTCGATGTCGTTGGCGATGTAGAAGGTCCACTGCAGCATGCGCCCCTTGCCCGCCATGTCCTTCGGCCACAGCGGGCTCTTGTACTTCTCCGCGAGGTACAGGTTGATGGCGCCCGATTCCCACATCACCACGCCGTCGTCGTCGATGGTCGGCACGCGCTGGTTGGGGTTGAGCGCCGCGTACCAGGGCGCCTTGGCGGTCGCGCCCTCGACGTTGATGGTGACGTTGTGGTGCTCGTAGGGGATGCTGGATTCCTTGCACAGCCAGGCGACGCGGAACGCGCGCGAGCGGTACTGGCCGTAGAGCTTCAGCATGTCCTTCCTCCCGGTGGATTGATTGACAAAGGCATTGTGCGAAGGGAGACTCCCCCGAGTCAACGCAGGTTCGAGGAATCGCATGGGCAAGCCCAAGCCGCATCTGGAGTTCGTCGACGTCGACCTGAAGTCCGGCTGGGAGACGCCGCCCGGCTATCCGCCCGGGTTCACGCAGAAGGTCCTCGCCTCTGATATAGACGAGGAAGCGAAGCGGGGCAGCCGCACGCGCCTGCTGCGCATCGCGCCGGGCGCGTATTCGACCGAACCGTTCGTGCACGACCACTGGGAGGAGGTGTTCCTGGTGCAGGGCGACCTGGTGGTCGGCAACGACGCGCAGGGCAGGGGCGGGCAGTCCTCGCAGGCGTTCACCTACGCCTGCCGGCCGCCGGGCGTGCACCACGGGCCGTTCACCAGCAAGGGCGGTTGCCTGCTGTACGAGATCCACTACTACGAGACCAGCGGCAGGAAATAGAGGGGCGCATGCTGAAGACGGGAGCCGAGCACCTGGAGTCGCTGCGCGACGGGCGCGTGGTCTACATCGGCGGCGAGAAGGTGGACGACGTCACCACGCACCCCGCATTTCGCAACGCCGCGCGCTCGATGGCGGCCATCTACGACCTGAAGGCCGCGAACCCCGCGCTCAGCTTCGAGGAGAACGGCGAGCGCTACAGCGCCTACTTCCTGCGTGCGAAGACGAAAGCAGACCTGGAGCAGCGCACGCGCCTGCACCGCGCCATCGCCGACCTGAGCCACGGGCTGCTTGGCCGCTCGCCGGACCACGTGGCGAGCTTCGTCACCGGCATGGCGACCAGCCCTGCGGTATTCGGCAAGTACGCGGACAACCTCGTGCGCTACTACGAGCACATGCGCCGCGAGGACGTGTACGGCGTGTACGCCGTCATACCGCCGCAGGCCGCGCGCAACCCCGAGTTCTACGTCAAGCAGAACCTGCCGATCCCGACGCTGCGCGTGGTGCGCGAGGACGACGACGGCGTGGTGATCTCGGGCATGAAGATGCTCGCCACCGGCGCGGTGTTCGCCAACGAGATCTGGATCGGCAACCTGATCCCGCTCGCGCCCAACCAGCTGCACGAGTCGGTGACCTGCGCGATTGCCGTGAATGCGCCGGGCGTGACGCTGTGGTCGCGCAAGCCCTTCGAGCTGCATGCGCCGAACGAGTTCGAGAACCCGCTCGCCTGGCGCTTCGACGAGACCGACTCGATGGTGATGTGCGAGGACGTGAAGGTGCCGTGGGAGCGCGTGTTCGTGCACATGGACGCGGTGCTGGCGCGCGACATCTACATCAAGACGCCGGCGCACTGCTACGGCAACCACCAGTCCAACGTGCGCTTCCATTCGAAGATGCAGCTCGTCTGCGGCCTGGCGAGCCGGATCGCGCAGGCCTCGGGCGCGAACGAGATCCCGGCGGTGCGCGAGGTGCTGGGGCGGCTGTGCGCGCAGGAAGCGGCGCTCGGCGGCATGATCGCCGGGCAGATCCAGGACGCCGAGGACTGGCCGACCGGCTTCAAGACCTTCAACCGGCGCTACATGTACGCCGCGCTCAACTGGTGCACCGAGAGCCACTCGGCGATCATCGAGACGCTGAGGGAGCTGTGCGGCGGGGGCGTGTTCCAGATGCCGGCGGACGTCAGCGTCATGCGCGATGACAAGCTCAGGGCCCAGTTCGAGACCTACTGGCAGACGCCGCAGATGCCGGCGCTCGAGCGCATGAAGCTCTTCAAGCTCGCCTGGGACCTGATCGGCTCGGAGTTCGCCGGGCGCCACCTGCAGTACGAGAAGTTCTACGCCGGGGCGTCCTTCATCATCCGCAACCACAACTTCCGCGAGGCGCCCTGGGACGGCTACCACAAGGTGGTCGAGGACCTCATGGCGGGCTACGGCCCTTAAATGGGGACTGTCCCCATTTAGCTTGCTACCGACAGGCCCTTGATGTTGTGGCGGGCGATGAGCTGCGCCACGAGGCCCGAGGCCTTCACGTCCTGCGCGAACTTGCGCAGGTAGGCCGCGCCCTCGGGGCGTCCCTTGGGCGTGCCGATGGCCTGCTGCACGGAGGTGAAACGGCCGTCCAGGATGCGTGCGCCGGGAAGCTTGGCCGCGTCCTCGAGCAGCTTGGGCTTGAGGCCGGCGAGCACCTCGAGCTTTTCGTCGACGAAGCGCTGGTAGGAGCCGCCGATGCTGTCGCCGACGACCAGCTCCGCCTGCTTGATGTTGCGCTCCAGCCAGAGGTGGTAGGCGCTGCGCGCCGCGACCGCGATGCGCACGCCCTTGCGGTCGACTTCGCCGATGGTCTTGATCGGCGACCCGGCCGGCACGAGGTAGCAGGCCTCGATCTCCACGTAGGGCTCGGTGAAGTCGATCTCGGCGGCGCGCTGCGGCTCCGCGCCGATGAAGGCGACGTCCCATTCGCCTTTCTTCGCGCCGTCGGCGACGTCGCCGACCTTCTCGTACTGGCGCAGCTCGGCGGCGACGCCCAGGCGCCGCGCGAGCTCCTGCGCGAGGTCGGGGACGATGCCGCGGATGCTGCCGTCCGGGCTCCTCTGCACGAGGAGGAAGTTGCCGAGGTTGACGCCGACGCGCAGCTTGCCGGTGGGGGTGAGCTCTTTCATGGGTCAGTAGCGTACCAGCACCCGGTATTTCAGGGTGGCGCTGCCCTCGGCCGGGACGCGCACGTTCCACTCTGCGGTACCGGAGGCGACCTTGCGGTGCTTCTGCGTCTCCTCGAGCATGGTCCAGTCGCCCGGCACCGGCTCGCGCACCACGACGCTGACCGCCTCCTTCTTGGCGTTCTTCAGCACGATCTCGTAGGCGCTCTCGTGCACGTAGCTCGCGCGGTTGGTCGGCTCGCGGCGCTTGAAGTCGGTCTGCTTCTTGTCCGCCGTGACGTCGAACGCCTCGCCGAGCTTGAGGCGCACGCGCTCGTTCTTCGGCGTGTGGTCGATGCGGTCCTCGCCCACGAACTGGGCGTTGCCGGCGCTGTCCTTCTTGTAGACGCGCACCACGCCCTTGGGCATCGGCATGCCGAGGCGCGCGGACTCCCGGTTCTCGAACTGCACGAACACGCCGACCTTCATCTTCTGGCCGACGTGGCCCACGCTCGAGCGGTAGTAGTAGTCGCTGCCCTGCAGCACGAGCTCCTTGGCGACCGGCACGCCCGCGCCGGAGAGCAGCGCCACTTGCTTGGTCTGGTTGTCGCGGATGGTGGTGGGGCGCTGCAGGGTGTAGAGGTGGTACTCGAACAGCGATTCCTGCGCCATCTGCGGCGCGGCCGCTTCGGCCGTGCCGCGAACGCCGACGGTCCTCGCCGCCATGCGCATTTCGTCGCGCACGCGGTTCACGTCGCCGGCGACCAGCTGCAGGCGCGCGTCGGGGTACGTGGTGCCGCTCCGGTTGGTGAGCGTCACCCAGCCGTTCAGGTCGAGCGCGTCGTCGGCGGCGTTCAGCTCGGCGACGTAGTCCGCCTTCCACGCCAGGCCGCCCGAGAGGTAGGAGAGCTCCACGGTCTGCGTGCCGGCGCGCGCGCTCTGCAGGTCGCTCACCAGCGTCGGCCGGTCGCGCAGGTTGGGCGGCACGCCGTCGTAGACGATGCGCCCGGGGAGCCCGGTCTCGATGCGGTCGCCCATCTTGAGCACCACGCCGCTGCTGGCGGCGAGCACGGTGGCGGACTCGATCGTCTCGGCGCCGGTCTGCGGGTGGGTCTTCACGATGCGCACCTCGCGGCCGACGTACTTCTCCAGGAGCTTCGCCGGCGTGAGCAGGTCGAAGTCGAAGTTCTGCTCCAGCAGGCTGAGCGACCCCGCGTGCGACAGGCTCCTGAGCAGCGCGGTCTCCGCGCGCATCTGCGCGCTCACTTCGCGCAGCGCGAGGCGGTTCAGGCCGCGCTCGAGGGCGATCTGGCGCACGTCCTTCACCAGCGCGAGGTTCTCGTTGTAGATGGTGACCGCGACCGACTGCTGGTCGGCGAGCGTGCTCGGTCTTTCCGGCACGGCGGCGTGGGCGGAGAGGGCGCAGAAGGCGGCCGCGAGGGCGGCGTGCAGGCGGGAATATTTCACGGCGGGTCCTTTCGTGGGAGTCGACCCGCGTATTAACGCAGATGCGCGTGAAACGGGTTAGCGGAGCGCCTCCTTTTCGAGCGCTTCGATCACCGCCCTGGCGATCGCCGGGTCCTGCCCGGAGGCATCGCGGTAGCTGCGAATGGCGTCGTCCTTGCGGCCGCTCTTGAGGAGCGCGACCATGTCCGCCTTGAGCTGCGGCGCGAGGGTCTTCACCAGGAGATTCACCTTGTCCTGGCCTTCAGCCCGCCCCAGCGTCACGCGCTGCGCCGCGGCCACCGTCTCCGGCTTCGGGCAGCCGACGACCTCGCGCCAGACCCCTTTCTGCCGCGCGAGCTGCAGGACGACGTACATGGTCTCGTTGTTGTCGCCCTTCACGTCGAGCTGCATCAGGTGCGTCGGCCGGACCGGATAGTCGAACCGGTCGCCGAACATCGGCCGCCCGGGCGGCGCCGCCGTCAGGCGCCAGGCGACGGTGCCGGGGATCGGGAAGCGCGCCTGGCGCGCGAACTGCTCGTCCAGCAGCACATCCTTGCCGGGGGTCGCGCAGTTCAGGCTGTCCGTGTGCAGCAGCGCCCTGCGCTGCGCGGATTCCTTGCTGTTGATCGCGTCGACCAGCGTCTTGACGAAGGCGTCGGCGTCCGACTGCGCGCGCGCGGCCGCGCCGGGAAGCGCAAGGAGCAGGGCAAAGAGTACGCCGGTCGCAATGCGCCGCATGCGCTTGATTGTTGCACAATGAACGCGGGCGATTGTCGGAGTTTGAAATGACAAATGTGAGAGAAGGTGGATGCGTGTGCGGCGCAGTGCGCTACCGGGCGAAAGCCGACCCCCAGTTCGGGCTCGTCTGCCACTGCACCTGGTGCCAGCGGCGCTCGGGCAGTGCGTTCTCGTTCAGCGCCTACTACCGGGACGAGGACATCGAGTTCCTGCGCGGGCGGCTGTCGAAGTACGAGCACCACTCGGACGAGACGGGACGCTGGCTGCGCAACGAGTTCTGCCCGATCTGCGGCACGCCGATCACGCACACCACCGAGCTGCGCCCCGGGTTGCGCGCCATCGCCGCGGGCACGATGGACGATCCGGACAGCTTTCGCATCGAGCGGCACATCTGGGCGCGCTCGGCGCGCCCGTGGGTGGCGATCCCCGAGGGCGTGGAGGTGTACGAGAAAGGCTCGGCGGGGGCGACGCCGCTCAGGCGCTAGGAAAATGGGGACTGTCCCCATTTAGAACAGATCGAAGTACTCCCGCTGCTCCCAGTCCGAGACCTCGAGATTGAACCTCGCGATCTCGGCGTCCTTGATGCGGCAGTAGTAATCCACGAAGGTCTGGCCGAGCCCTTCGCACAGGACCTTGTCATGCCGCAAGGCCTCCAGCGCCTCCGTCAGCGTCGCAGGCAGGCGTTCGGCTTTCGCCTCGTAGGGCGTGTCGGCCGAGGGCGGCGGCGCGAGCTTCCTTGCCAGTCCGTCGAGGCCCGAGTAGACCTGTGAAGCGAAGTACAGATAGGGATTGGCCGCCGGCTCGCCGCCCCGATTTTCGATGCGTCCGGTGATGACCCGTATGAGCGCGCCGCGGTTTTCCTTGCCCCAGATGATTCGATCCGGGGCAAGGGAGTAGGGACGGTAGCGCTTGTAGCCGTTCAGCGTGGGCGTGGCGAGCGCGGTCGCGCCGCGCGCGTGCGCGAGCAGGCCCGCGAGCCAGCGCATCCCGAGATCGGAGAGATCGGCTTTGGGCGAGGCGAAGACGTTCGCACCGTCCCTGGCCAGCGACTGGTGCAGGTGCCAGCCCGAGGACATGACGTTCGGCAACTTCGGCCGGCACATGAAGGTCGCGTGGTAGCCGTGGCGGCGCAGCGACTGCTTGACTGCGCTCCTGAACAGCACCATCGCATCCGCGGCGGCGTGCCCCGTCATCACGCCGAGCGTCACCTCGCACTGGCTGGGGCCGAACTCCACTTCGAAGGAGCGCAGCGGCAGCTCGAGCGCCGCGAGATCCCTGCGCAGGATCTCCATCACCGGGTCGATCTGGTCGTAGCGCTGCTCGGTGAGGTACTGGTAGCCGGTGGTGAGCAGCTCGACCGCAGGCGGCTCGCCCGGCTGGCCGGCATGCTCGGGCCTGAGCATCGGATCGACGATGCGAAAGACGTGGAACTCGAGCTCGAGCCCGGCCATGAACTCGTAGCCGGTGGCGGCGAGCTTCTTCGCCGCCGCCTCGTAGAGCGACCGGGTGCAGTAAGGGACCGGCCGCCCGTCCTGGAAGGCGAGCCGGCACAGCACCCAGCCGGTCTTGGGCGCCCAGGGCAGCACCTTGAAGGTGGCGGGGTCGGGCATCATCAGCACGTCGGCCGCGCCCTGCATTTCCGCCATGCCGACGCCGCCGCCCGGAGTGAAGGCGGGAAACACGGTGCGATGCGACGTGTCCTTGAGCAGCAGGGTGCTCGTCACCGTGACGCCGCGCTCGAGCGCCGCGACCGCCTCCGGCGCGGCGAGCGTCTTGCCGCGCAGCACGCCGTGCTGGTCGGCGAAGGAAAAGCGCACCGCCTCCAGCCCGCGCCGCTCGATCTCCTGCGCGAGGCTCATGCCGCCCAGGCCGCTTGCTTGCGGCGCGCGGCGTCGCACTCCTTCCAATACTCCTCCGTGCGGTCCGCGGGCCCCACGCCGTCGATCGCGGGCGGGCCGGTGATCTCGCTGGCGCGCTGCTCGTCGATGACCATGAGCGGCGGCTCGCCCGCCTCGCTCTTGCGGATGGCGTCCAGCAGCAGCCGCCGGTAGAGCACGATGCCCTTGTCGCTCGAGCCCAGGTTCTCCCGGGTGCGGTCCTGGATGGGGCCCTGCGACTCGCAGGCGAACTGGTCGTGGATGTTGATATCGAAGCCCATGCCGGTGAAGGTCCGGGTGCGCTGCTCCTCGGGGTCGAAACCCCAGCCGTTGTCGCGGCCGACCACCGGCCGGTAATCGGGCGCGGGATAGGTCTTCAGCCGCTGCTTGCGCATCGTGTCCTTGTCCACCGGCGCGCCGAAGCTGGTGAAGATCGAGTACCAGTAGGTGCCCGTGTCGTCCACCGGCACGTGGAACTGGGTGATGGTCATCTCGGCGTTCATCGGAATGACGAAGGCCTGCGGGAAGAGGACGTTCGTGACGCGCACGTGCGTGTGCGCGTCGCTCAGCTTCCTCAGCGTCTGCAGGCGCATGCCGTAGTCGGTGCGCTCGACGCGGATCTCGGGCCGGTCGTGCTCGCGCAGCACCTTGCTGATCGGCAGCGCGGAGTCCGCGGAGGTGCCGCGGAACTGCCGCCCGTAGCTCGCTGCCGGGTCCTCGTCCTCGAAGTACTTGTGCAGCCAGGAGGCATGCGCCGGGTCGATGCCCACTTCCAGCGCCTGCAGCCAGTTGCAGTCCCAGTAGCCCTTGAAGGCGAAGGTGTGCGTCGCCGGCGCGACGAAGCAGTCGAAGTGCGGGAACGCGGGCGGCGCGCCCTCGCCGAGGTAGGCAAAGAGCACGCCGCTCTTCTCGACCACCGGGTAGGCCACGGTGCGGATCTGCTCGCACATGCGGCTGCCTTCCGGCTCGGCGGGCGTCTCAACGCACCTGCCCGTGGCATCGAACTTCCAGCCATGGAACGAGCAGCGCAGGCCGTCGGGCTCCAGGCGCCCGTAGGCGAGGTCGGCGCCGCGGTGCGGGCAGTGGCGCTGCATGAGGCCGTAGCCGCCGCGCGTCCTGTAGAGGACGAGAGATTCGCCGAACACGCGCACCGCCTTCACCGGCCGCGCGTCCGCCAGCTCGTCGACGATGCCCACCGGCTGCCAGTAGCGGCGCAGCAGCCGGCCGGCAGGCGTGCCCGCGCCGATCCGCGTCATGAGCTCGTTCTGCCCGGCGCTGATCATGGCTAGACGCCGAGATAGCGGTGCTGCATGTCCCGGTCCTCGTCCAGCTCGGCCGAGCTGCCCTGCCAGACGACCCGGCCCTTCTCCAGCACGTAATGCCGGTCGGCGACCCGCGTCAGCGCGCGCACGTCCTTGTCGATGACGAGGATCGACAGCCCTTCCGACTTGAGCTGCGCGATGGAGCGGTGGATCTCCGCGCGCACGAGCGGCGCCAGGCCCTCGGTCGCCTCGTCGAGGATCAGGAGCTTCGGGTTGGTCATCAGCGCGCGCCCGATGGCGAGCATCTGCTGCTCCCCGCCCGAGAGCTGGTTGCCGAAGTGGCGCTGGCGCTCGCGCAGGTTGGGAAACAGGCCGAACACCTTCTCCAGCGTCCAGCCCGCCGCCCGCCCGCTGCGGTTGGCTGCGGTGGCGACGAGGTTCTCGTGCACCGTGAGGTTGGGGAAGACCTGGCGCCCCTCGGGCACGAGGCCGAGGCCCGCCTTGGCCACGCGGTAGGAGGGCTGGCCGGCGAGCGCCTGCCCCGAGAAGCGCACCTCGCCGGCGCGCGGGCGCACGACGCCCATGATGGAGAGCACGGTGGTCGTCTTGCCCATGCCGTTGCGTCCGAGAAGCGTCACCACTTCGCCCTCGCCGATCTCGAGCGAGACGCCGAACAGCACCTGCGACGGGCCGTACGCGGTCTCGAGCCGTTCGACCTGCAGCATCAGGATTCCTCCCCGAGGTAGGCGCGGCGCACCTCCGCATTGGCGCGCACTTCTTCCGGCCTGCCGCTGGCGATGATACGGCCGTAGACCAGCACCGAGATGCGGTCGGCGAGCGTGAAGACGGCGTCCATGTCGTGCTCGACGAGGATGATGCTCTGGCGCCCTTTCAGGCCGGCGAGGAACTGCACCATGCGCTGCGACTCCTCCAGCCCCATGCCCGCGACCGGCTCGTCGAGCAGCAGCAGGCGCGGGCGGGTGGCGAGCGCCATCGCCACCTCGAGCTGGCGCTGCTCGCCGTGCGCGAGGTTGGCGGCCAGCACGTCGGCGCGCGCTCCGAGCCCGATCTCTTCGAGCATGGCGCGCGCCGGGTCGCGGAGCCTGCGTTCCTCGCGCGCCGGCCTCCAGAAGCGAAAGCTGTGCCCGGCGTGCGCCTGCACGGCGAGCGCGACGTTGTCGAGCGCCGTGAAGTCGCGGTAGATGCTGGTGATCTGGAAGGAGCGCGCAAAGCCTTTCTTCGCGCGCTGCGGGGCCGTCAGCCGCGTCACGTCCTCGCCCGCGAAGCGGATCTGCCCCGAGTCGGGCCGCAGCGTGCCGGAGAGCTGGCCGATGAGCGTGGTCTTGCCGGCGCCGTTGGGGCCGATGATGGCGTGCGTCTCTCCCTCGCGCAGCTCGAGGCTCACGCCGTCGGTGGCGGCGAGCGCGCCGAAGGCCTTGCGCAGGCCGCGCGCCTCGAGGATCGCCTCAGCCATCGCGCGCGCTCCCCGGCAGCAGCCCGGCCAGGCCGCGCCGGAAGAACAGCACCGACAGCACGAGCAGCGGCCCGAGGACCACCTGCCAGTGCTCGGTCCAGCCGGCCAGCAGGTCCTCGACGATGAGCAGCGCGAAGGCGCCAAGCGCGGGGCCCGCCATGCTGCCCATGCCGCCGAGGATCACCATGAACATGATCTCGCCCGAGCGCGTCCAGTCCATGAACGCGGGCGCGATGTAGGCGGTGTGATTGGCGAGCAGCGCGCCCGCCAGCCCGCACATCGCGCCGGCGATGACGAAGGCGGTGAGCTGGTAGGGGTAGGGCGAGAAGCCGATGGCGCGGGTGCGCGCCTCGTTCGATTTCGCGGCGCGCAGCACCATGCCGAAACGCGAGTTGACCAGGCGATGCACGAGGTACGTGACGGCCAGCAGCAGCACGAGCACGAGGTAATAGAAGACCACCGGGTCGCCGAGATCGACGAGGCCCGAGAACTGGCTCTTCACCTTGAGGCGCATGCCGTCGTCGCCGCCGTACTCCTCCACCGAGATGCCGAGGTAATAGAGCATCTGCGTGAAGGCGAGCGTGATCATGATGAAGTAGATGCCGCGCGTGCGCACCGAGATGGCGCCGATCACCAGCGCCACCAGCGCGGAAGCCGCGATGGCCACCGTCCACTGCAGCCAGCCGTTGTGGATGCCGTAGAAGGCGAGGATGCCCACCGAATAGCCGCCGACGCCCAGATAGGCGGCGTGGCCGAACGAGACGAGCCCGCCGTAGCCGAGGATCAGGTTGAGGCTCGCCGCGGCGATGGCGAAGATCATCACGCGGCGCACGAGGTCGATGTAATAGGGCTGCTGGAGCAGCGTTGCCAGCAGCGGCACGGCGAGCAGCAGCAGCACGCAGGCGCCGAGGATCAGCGTGCGCGCGCGCATCAGCCGCTCTTCGCCGGGAAGAGGCCCGCCGGGCGCACCGCCAGCACGAGCGCCATGAGCAGGTAGATCAGCATCGACGCGAGCGCCGGGCCGGCGGCCTCGGCGGCGGGCGGCGAGATGAAGTGGCCGAGCAGCGGCTTGAGGAACGCTCGCCCCATGGTGTCCACCACGCCGACGACGAGCGCGCCGACCAGCGCGCCGCGGATCGAGCCGATGCCGCCGATGACGATCACCACGAACACCTGGATCAGGATCAGCTCGCCCATGCCCGGCTGCACCGCGTAGATCGGCCCGGCCATCAGCCCGGCGAGCCCGGCGAGCGCCGCGCCGAAGCCGAACACCACGGTGTACAGCAGCCGGATATTGACGCCGAGCGCCGCGACCATGGCGCGGTTGGACGCTCCCGCGCGGATCAGCATCCCGAGGCGCGTCTTCGCCACCACGTACCAGAGCACCACGGCGACCGCGAGGCCCACGGCGATGATCACCGCGCGGTACAGGGGGTAAATCGAGCCGGGAATGATCTCGATGTGCCCCTGCAGGTAGGCGGGCAGCGACATGAACAGCGCGGTGCGCCCCCAGAGGATGGCGACCAGCTCGTTGAAGAACAGGATCAGGCCGAAGGTGGCGAGCACCTGGTCGAGGTGGTCGCGCTCGTACAGCGTGCGCAGGGCGATCACCTCGAGCAGCATGCCGACCAGCAGCGTGCCGAGCAGGCCGAGCAGCACGCCTAGCAGATACGACCCGGTCCAGCCGACGGCCGCCACCGTGAGATAGGCGCCCACCATGTAGAGCGAGCCGTGCGCCAGGTTCACGAGGTTCATGATGCCGAACACGAGCGTCAGCCCGGCGGCCATGAGGAACAGCGTGACGCCGAGCTGTAGCCCGTTGAGGAGCTGCTCGAAGAGGAGGATCCAGGTCACAAAAAAGAAGGGCGCGGCATAAGGCCGCGCCCCTCGGCTAGGCTCGGGCGGCGGCGCTCACCAGGGCATCTTGCAGTCCTGGTAGTACGAGTCCTTGTGATTCTCGAACACCTTGCGCACGATCTTGGTGTCCACCCCGTCCGGCCCGCCCTTGACCGTCTGGATCAGGTAGAAATCCTGGATCGGGTGCTGGTTGACGTTCCACTCGAACTTGCCGCGGATCGAGTCGTAGTTCTTCTTGCGCATCGCCATGACGACCGCCTTGGTGTCCTTGAGGCTGCCCTTGTTGGCGCGCGCGGCGGCGTCGATGAGCATCATGCCGTCGTAGCTCTGCGCGCCGTAGAAGGACGGCGTGTAGCCGAACTTCTTGCGGAAGTCGGCGATGTACTTCTTGTTCGCCGGCACGTCGAGGTCGTGGTTCCAGAACTTGGTCTCCCACTGGCCGATGGCGGATTCCTTGAGGGCGGGCAGGGTGGTCTCGTCCACCGTGAACACCGAGTACAGCGGAATCCGGTCGCGCAGGCCCGCCTGCACGTACTGCCGCACGAACTGGATGCCCATGCCGCCCGGGTAGAAGACGAAGGTCGCCTTCGGATTCTTGGCGCGCAGCTGCGTGATCTCCGCCTGGTAGTCCGGCTGGCCGGGCTTGGTGAAGATCTCCTCGACGATGTTGCCCTTGTAATAGCGCTTGAAGCCCGCGACCATGTCCTTGCCGGCCTGGTAGTTCGGCGCCATCACGTAGACGTCCTTGATGCCCTGGTCCTGCATGAACTTGCCCATCGCCTCGGGCGTCTGGTCGTTGTTCCAGGAGGTGGAAAAGTACTGCGGGTGGCAGGCCTTGCCGGCGAGCGGGCTCGCGCCCGCATTGGTGCCGACCATGACCTTGCCGGCGCCGGTGACCACCGGCACCACGGCCATCATCACGTGCGACCAGATGATGCCGGACATGATGTCCACCTGGTGCTTCTTGAGCATCTCCTCGGTGACCTGCACGCCCACGTCGGGCTTGAACTGGTCGTCGCCGTAGATCACCTCGACGGGCACGCCACCCATCTTGCCGCCGAGGTGCTCGATCGCCAGGTCGACCGAGTCCTTCATGTGCTTGCCGATCACGCCTTGCGGGCCGGAAAGCGTGGTGATGAAGCCGATCTTGATCTTGTCCTGCGCGGCGGCCGGCAGCGCGAGGGCGAGCGATGTGGCGGCGGCCGCGGCCAGCAGGCGGATGGGAGTACGCACGATAGTTCCTCCTCGATTTATGTGCTCGTCCAGTCTAGCAAGCCCCCCCGAGCGGTGTCTAGGCGACGAGCGGTTAGACTGCCGCCATGCTGAGGCTCTCGGGCGTCACCAAGCGCTTTGGCGGGCGTACCGTGCTGCGGGACGTGTCGCTCGAGGTGGCGCGCGGCGAGCAGGTCGCGGTGCTCGGCGAGTCCGGCATCGGCAAGTCGACCCTGCTCAACGTCATCGCCGGCCTGGAGCCGGTGGACGCGGGCTCCATCGCCTTCGACGGCTTCGAGGTCGCGGCCCTGTCCGACGACGCGGCGACGCGCCTGCGGCGCGAGCACTTCGGCTTCGTTTTCCAGGCCTTCCACCTGCTGCCGCACCTCACCGCCGAGCAGAACGTCGGCCTGCCGCTGCTGCTGCGCGGCCGGCCGGCGGCGGAGATCCGCAGCCGCGCACGCGCGCTGCTCGGCGCCGTGGGCCTGGGCG
>DATFEJ010000299.1:0-5501 GCA_035251235.1 Burkholderiales bacterium | reverse complement strand
CGTCTACGTCCTGCTGGTCGTCTACGCCTCGCTCTACCCGCTCGAGGGCTGGCGCAATCACGGTCTGTCGCCGTTCGAGTTCCTGCTCGCACCCTGGCCGCGCTACATCGCCGCGTTCGACATCGCCTCCGACGTCCTCGGCTATGCCGTGTTCGGCGTGCTCGCGGCGCTGGCCGCCAATCCGCGGCTGCGCCCGGCAGCGGTGATCGCGGCGGCGACGCTGTCCGGGCTCGTCCTGTCGATCTGCCTGGAGGCCGCGCAGACGTACCTGCCCACCCGCATCCCGACACTGGTCGACGTGCTCGCCAACGGCTCCGGCGCCCTGGCCGGGGCGCTCGTCGGCCTTGCGGCCGCGCCGTGGACGGGGGCGCTGCTCGGCTGGCGCGCGCGCTATTTCCTGCCCGGGGCGCAGGCCGAGCTCGGCCTCGCGCTGCTCGCGCTGTGGATCTTCATGCAGCTCAACCCCGCGACGCTGCTTTTCGGCGCCGGCGACCTGCGCGTGCTCATCGCGACCGCCCCCGGCCCGGCGCGCGCCCCCGAATTCTTCGTCGCCATCGAGACGCTGACCACCGCGGGAAACCTCGCCGCGGTGGGGCTGCTGGTGTCCTGCATTGCGCTGCCCCGCGCGCCCGTGCGCGCCATGGCGACGCTGCTGCTCGCGGCGGCGCTGGCGGTGAAGACGCTCGCCTTCGCCATCATCCTGCGTGCCGAGCAGGTGCTCGCCTGGCTCACGCCGGGCGCGCTGCAGGGACTGGTGGCCGGCATCGCCATCCTGCTGATCGCCCTGTCGCTGCCGCGTGTGGCGCGCCTGGCGTTTGCCGCCGTCCTGCTGATGGCTGCCACCGTGCTGGTCAATCTTTCGCCGCCCAATCCCTACTTCGCGGCGACGCTCGCCCTCTGGCGCCAGGGGCATTTTCTGCACTTCAACGGGCTCACGCGCCTGGTGTCGTCGCTCTGGCCGTTCGCCGCCATGGGCCTGCTCATCGTGCTCGCGGCGCGGCGGCGCGACGATGCGCTGCTGTAGAATTCGCGCCCCATGTCCTACTACGAGCGCCACGTCTTTTTCTGCTGCAACGAGCGCGACCCGTCCGATCCGCGCGGCTGCTGCAGCGCCAAGGGCGCGGCCGAGATGCGCGACTACGCCAAGCAGCGCGTCAAGGCCCTCGGCCTCGCCGGCGCGGGCAAGGTGCGCATCAACCAGGCCGGGTGCCTGGACCGCTGCGAGGAGGGGCCCTGCGTCGTGGTCTATCCCGACGCCGTCTGGTACACCTTCGTCGACCGCGGCGACATCGACGAGATCATCGAGGAGCACCTGCGGCATGGGCGCATCGTGGAGCGCCTGAGGATCTGATGCGCGCGGCGACACGGCGGGAGACGGTCGCCGGCCCCGCCGGGCGCATCGAATGCGCGGTGGACGAGCCCCAGGGCGAGGCGCGCGGCGTGGCGCTGATCGCGCACCCGCACCCGCTGTACGGCGGAACGCTCGACAACAAGGTGGTGCAGACGCTCGCGCGCGCCCTGGTAGAGCTCGGCTACGTGGCATGGCGCCCCAATTTCCGCGGCGTAGGCGCGAGCGAAGGCACGCACGACGCCGGGCGCGGCGAAGTGGACGACCTCGCCGCGGTGCTCGCGCACGCCGGCGCCGCCCTCCCCGTGCTGGCGGGGTTCTCCTTCGGCGCGGCCATGCAGGCGAAGCTCGCCGCACGCGTGCGCGCCGAGCGGCTGGCGCTGGTCGGCGTGGCGGTGACCAATCAGCAGGTGCCGCCGGTACCGCCGGGCACGCTCGTCATCCACGGGGAAGCCGACGAGACGGTCCCGCTCGCCGCCGTCCTGGACTGGGCGCGCCCGCAGGCGCTGCCCGTGCTGGTGGTGCCGGGGGCGGACCATTTCTTTCATCGCCAGCTGCCCGTGCTGAAGCTCGCGGTGACGGCCAACTGGAAGTGAGCGCGCCATGCTGTGGGTGAAATCGCTGCACATCGTGTTCATGGTGACCTGGTTCGCGGGGCTGTTCTACCTTCCGCGCCTGTTCGTCTATCACGCGATGGCCGAGGACGAAATCTCGCGCCGGCGCTTCCAGGTGATGGAGCGCAAGCTGTTCTGGGGGATCATGACGCCGGGCGGCGTGCTCACGGTCTTGTCCGGCCTGTGGCTGTGGCTGGGCTGGGGATTCTCCGGCGGGTGGCTGTACGCCAAGGTGGCGCTCGTCGGCGCGCTGGTCGGCTATCACGTCTGGTGCGGCAGGCTGATGCTCGATTTCCGCGCCGGGCGCAACCGCCGCACGCACACCTGGTTCCGCTGGTTCAACGAGTTCCCGACGCTGGTGCTGTTCGCGGCCGTCTTCCTTGTCGTCTTCAAGCCGAGCTGAGGCGTTCTTCGCGCCCTGTCCGCGCGGGCTGGAGGCGCTGCTCGCGGACGAGCTGCGCGCGCTCGGCGCGGCGGACACGCGCGTCACCGCGGGCGGGGTGGCGTTCGCCGGCGACTGGGAGACCTGCTACCGCGCCAACCTCTGGTCGCGCCTCGCCTCGCGCGTGCTGTGGCGCGTCAGGGAGTTCAGCTACGCGAACGAAGACGACGTCTATGCCGCCGCGCGGGGCGTGAACTGGTTCGACCTGTTCGACGTCAACCGCACGCTGCGCGTCTACGTCACAGCACAGAAGAGCCCCCTGAAGAGCCTCGAGTTCGTCACGCTGCGCGTGAAAGACGCGGTGTGCGACCGCTTTCGCGACGACGTGGGGCGGCGTCCGGACGTGGACCGCGCGGAGCCCGACGTGCGCGTGCACGTCTTCCTGGAGGAAAAGCGCGGCCTGCTGTACCTCGACACCTCGGGCGAGCCACTCTTCAAGCGCGGCTGGCGCATGCAGACGGTCGAGGCGCCGCTGCGCGAGAACCTCGCTGCCGGGCTGGTCATGCTCACCGGCTGGCAGTTCGAGCAGCCGCTGCTCGATCCCATGTGCGGGGGCGCGACGCTGCTCATCGAGGCGGCAGCCATGGCGCGCGGCAGGGCGCCGGGCATGAAGCGCGCGTTCGGCTTCGAGAAGCTCGACGTCTTCGACGCGGTGCTGTGGAAGCAGTTGCGGCAGCAGGCGGCCCAGCCGGCGGCGCACGCGCCGCGGCTGGCGCTCTTCGGCAGCGATGCGGACGCTGCGGTGCTGACCGCTGCCCGGCGCAACCTGGCGGCGGCCGGCGTGGAGCGCTGGGTGACGCTGGAGGCGGCAGACCTGCTCAAGCGCGTGGCACCCGCGGATTCCGGCGTGATGATCGCCAACCCGCCCTACGGCGAGAGGATCGGCGAGGCCGAGGAGCTGGCGCGCTTCTATCCGAAGCTCGGCGATGCGCTGAAGAGGAACTTCGCCGGCTGGAACTGCTTGTTCTTCACCGCCGACCGCAGGATGGAGAAGCTGATCCGCCTGCAGCCCTCAAGGCGCACGGTGCTCTACAACGGGCCGATCGAGTGCCGGCTGTACGAGTTCCGCATGGTGGCGGGCAGCCACCGGGACTAGCGCGCGCGCGGCCCGCGCACCGCCGGATTGAGCTTCTCGATGTCCGCGCGCACCTGCGCCTGGCTGCGCTCGTAGACGATCTCGCGCCCCATGGCGTTGCCCGCATAGGCGAGGCCGTTGCGCGTGGGCGTGAGCGAGCAGCGCATGCTGTGCACGCCTTCGCCCAGCACGACGGTGATGACCTCGGGCCGCTTGCTGAACACCACCACGTCCAGCGTCTGGCCGGTGGCCGTGACGCGTACCCTGATTTTTTCGTCGTGCAAATCGCCCTCCCCCAGGCAAATCTAGCGGCGCGCGCGCCGCGCCCGCAAGCGGCGCGGGATGACGGCCAGATAGTAGGCCAGTTCCGCGGGCAGGAGGAGAAACCGCCAGAGCGCGAACGCCGCGCGCCGCATGAGGCTCGCCTTCGTGGCCGGCCGGCGCAGCTGCTGCAGCGTCGCCCGGTACTCGCCATAGATCCCGCCCGCGACGTACAGGCGGGCGCGCGCGGCGAGCGCCGGCGCGGGCAGCGCGTACAAGGCCTCGCGTGCGTGCTCCCACTGCGCGCCCATGTGCTGCACGTAGGTGTTCACCGTGCCGAAATCGCCGACGTGCTCCTCGCCCGCCGCGAACTCGCCGCCCATGTCGCGCCCGAGGTCGCGGTACGCGGCCTCGGTCATGAGCAGGTACTCCTCGCCCGGCACGGAGTTCTTGAGCAGGCGGTGGGCGAGGATCACGTCGGCGCCGGACACCAGGGCGCGGCCGCCGATCTCGTGGAACACGGCGCGCCCGCTGTGCACGATGAGCTTGAGCTTGAGCGTGCCCGCGTCCCGGCAGATGGCGCAGGGGCAGGGCGTGGCCTCGGCGGCCGTGCGCATGCCCTCGAGAAACGCCGCGAAGAAGCGCCGCAGCTTGACGCGCACCTGGGCCAGGGTCTCGCGCCAGGCCGCTTCGTCGCCTTCGCGCTCGGCGTACAGGAACACCGCGTCGCCCTCGATCTCCTGCAGCCGCAGCGGGATGTCGACTTCGCGCAGCAGCGTCTCGATCAGGAACGTGATGCATTGCTGGCCATGCACGGCGGCCGTCTGGTTCTCCAGCATGAAGCGGGTGTAGCCGCTGATGTCGGCGAGGATGATGATCAGCGACTGTTCGCGCGGCTGGCTCATCGGGTGCTCACGGGCGGGACAGGCCGGCGCGGAACTTGAGGTAGTCCAGCGCGCTCGCCTCCGGCGCCTCGATCATCGGCAGGTGGCCGACGTTCTGCATCATGACCACTTCCGACCTGATGAGCAGCATCTGCAGGATGCCGGCGCTGCCCGGATGAAGCACCCGGTCCTGCTGGCCCCAGACCACGAGCGACGGGATTGCCAGGCCGCGGATGCGCTCTTCCACCGAATCGGCGGCGAGCTGCCTGGCGATGCGCTCTTCCAGATCGAAGTTGCGGATGCGCTCCTGCGCCAGCACGTCGAGGATCGGCCGCGGGATCATCAGCGGGCGGACGGTGACAATGGACAACAGCTCGGCGAACTCGTCCTCGTTCTCGACCGTCAGCGGGTTGTCGCCGGTCTGCGCGGCCTTCTTGCGCAGCTCGCTCGGCGGCGCGCTCCATACGCCCGCCGGGCTGAGTAGCCACAGGCTCTCGACCTCCTTCGGATACAGGGCGGCGTAGGTGAGAGCGATGTGCCCGCCCATGGAATTGCCGCCCAGGTGCAGCCTGGAAATGCCGAGCTGGCGCGCCAAGGCGTGCAGGCGCTCTGCCTGGGCGCGCGGCGCATAGTCGGCCTTCGCCGGGCGGGACGACTCGCCGAAGCCGACCAGGTCGGGCACGATCACGCGGTAGTGCGGCGTCAGGTACTTGGCGACGCGCACGAAATTGTCCTTGTTGGCGCCGAAGCCGTGCAGCAGCAGGAGCGGCGCGCCGCGCCCGCCCTCGAGGTAGACGTAGCGCAGGCCGTCGGCGAGCGCCAGCTCCCGGCGCTCCAGCCCGGCCACGCGCCGCTCGTAGGCGAGCGCGGCGCGCAG
>DATFEJ010000294.1:0-22971 GCA_035251235.1 Burkholderiales bacterium | reverse complement strand
GTGCGCGCGCGGCTCGAGGAAGCCCGGGCGAAGCTCGCGCACGCGCGCGAGCTCGTGCTCACCTCGGAGGACGGCGTGCTCGCGCACCTCGCGGCGCCGGAGGCGGCGGCGCTGTGGCCGCGCGCGCGCGTCCAGGTCCTGGAAGGCGGCAATCGCGCCTGGTTTGCCGAGAGCCTGCCGGCGGAGGTTGGGCTGGCGAACGCGACCACGGTGAACGACGACGTCTGGTACAAGCCCTACGACCACGAGCACGAGACGGACTACGAGAAGCACGCCCGCGCCTATCTCGACTGGGAAGTGGCGCTCGTCGAGCAGATCAAGCGCGACCCGGCGATCCGTTTCCGGGCGTACGATTGAGCGGTGGGCCGGCCGATCCTCGACGAGGCGCTGCTGCACCCCGCGATCCGCGACAAGGTCGCGGCCTGGGGCGTCGACGTCGTGCGCGAGGTACAGGGCGTGATCGCGGCCAAGCCGCTCGTGGTGGTCGGCATGAAGATGAATCCCTTTCCGCGCAAGGCGCGCCGGTTGCTCGATGCCGCGGGCATCGCTTATACCTATCTCGAGTACGGCTCCTACCTGTCGGGCTACCGCAAGCGGCTGCCGCTCAAGCTGTGGAGCGGATGGCAGACGTTTCCGATGGTGTTCGTGCGCGGCGTGCTGATCGGCGGCGCGCACGACCTGGAGAAGCTCCTGCAGAGCGGCGAGCTCGCCCGGCGCCTGGAAGAAGCCCGCGGGCGGGCATGAGCGGCGACGCCTACCGCGAGCGCGCGCTGAAGATCCTGCCCTGGATCTGCACGCGTTGCGCGCGCGAGTTTCCGGCCTCGCGGCTGCGCGAGCTCACCGTCCACCACAAGGACGGCGACCATCACCACAATCCCGCCGACGGCAGCAACTGGGAGCTGCTGTGCGTCTATTGCCACGAGAACGAGCATGCGCGCTTCGAGGATGCGCGCGCCGGCGGCGGCGGGGAAAAGCCCGGCCCGGCGGCGACGCACAAGGCGCTGGCGGGGCTGGGAGACCTGCTCAAGCGCAGGCGCTGAGGCGCGCATGCCGGCGCTCAAGGTCGTCCTCGACACCAACGTGTGGCTCGACTGGCTGGTGTTCGACGATCCCGCCATCGCGGCGCTGCGCGAGGCGCAGTCCGCCGGCCGCATCGACATCGTCATTAACGAGGCCTGCGAGGCGGAGCTGGTGCAGGTGCTCGCCTACGACCTCGGCGCGCACACGCTGGATGCGTCCGCGCAGTCCGCGTGCGTGGCCCGCTGCCGCGCGCTGGCGACGCGCGTGAGCGCTCGCGCCGGCGGCGATCTGCCGGCGTGCCGGGATCCGGACGATCAGAAGTTTCTCGAGCTGGCGGCGGCTGCCGGCGCCACCGTGCTGGTGTCCCGCGACCAGGCGCTGCTCGAGCTCGCGCGGCGCGTCGACGGAGTGCGCATCGTCACGCCGGAGCGCTTCGAGGCGCCGGCTTGACCATCGATCCCGGATTGCTGGCGGCCTATCTCGGGGCCGAGTACGTCGTCTTCGGCGAGCCGGACATCGTGCTGCGCGTCGGCGAGCGCAGCGCCGCACTGGAAGCGCTTCTGCAGGAGACGGGAGCGGACACCGCCGCGTTCGTGACCGCCGCCAACCCCGGCGGCATCCTTGCGGACGCCGGCGAGAATGCGCTGTCCACGGAGGCGCTGTATCGCGCGCAGGAGCAGGCCGGATACACCTGCCTGGCCGGCGAGGGGCGCGATCCGCAGGAAGAGTGGCCGGCCGAGCCCAGCGTCCTCGTGCTGGGCATCTCGCGGGGAGAGGCAGAAATCCTCGGTCGCAGCTACGAGCAGAGCGCCATCGTGTTCGTCGAGAAGGGCCGCCCGCCCGAGCTGCTGCTGCTCGCCTAGCCGATCAGCGTCACCACCACACTGCGGGTGTGCGCGGCGGCGCGGTGCTCCCACAGATACACGCCCTGCCAGGTGCCCAGCGCGAGCCGGCCATCCGTGACGGGGATGTGCAGCGAGGCGCCGGCCAGCACGCTGCGCGCGTGCGCGGCCATGTCGTCGGGGCCCTCGACGTCGTGCCGGTAGGCCGGATCGCCGTCCGGCGCGAGGCGCGAGAAGATGGTCTCCAGGTCGCGCCGCACGGCGGGCGCGGCGTTTTCGCAGAGTATCAGCGACGCGCTGGTGTGCTGCAGGAACAGGTGGCACAGCCCCGCCTGCACGCCGCTCGCGCGCACCGCGCGCGCCACCTCCGCGGTGATGTCGGTGGTCCCGCGACTGGTGGTGCGAAACGTGAGCGTCTGCTGGCGCAGCATGGGCGTATACGGGCGGGATTGTAGGGGACAATCGCCGGGGATGAAGCTGCCCGAGAACTCGCTGTTCGGCATGCTGATGCGCGCGCGCTGGTGGGTGAGCGCGCTCGTCGCGCTCGGCGTCTTCGCCCTGGCGCGCCTCGTGCTGCCGGAGGACCTGGCATTGTTTGCCGCGCTGCCCTTCGGCGTCATCGCCTGCGTGGTGGCCTGGAGGGAAATCCGCCGCCCGCGCGGCGCCCGCCTGGACAAGGCGCTGACCGCGCTGCGCGGGATGGCGTGGGAGGAGTTCGCGGACGCGCTGCAGGCGGCGTACCGGAAGGCGGGCTTTGCCGTGAAACGCATCGAAGGGGCAGCGGACTTCGAGCTCGAGAAGTCGGGTCAGGTGTCGCTGCTCAGCGCCCGGCGCTGGAAGGCGGCAGTCACCGGGGTCGAGCCGCTGCGCGAGCTGACGGCGGCGCGCGAGCGGCGCGGCGCGGCAGATTGCCTGTACGCCTCGACGGGCGGCATGACGGACAAGGCGCGTGCGTTCTGCGCGGAGCATAAGGTGAAGGTCGTGGAAGGCGAAGAGCTCGTGCGACTGCTCCGGCCCGCCCGCTAGGATCGGCGCTGCCTTGCTCCTCGCGCGCCGCTCCGTCAGCCTGGTCGTGATCGCGCTCACGCTGTCGCTCGCCTACGGCGTCTGGTATTCCTACAGCGTCATCCTGGTCGCGCTGCTGCAGGAGTTTGGCTGGAGCCGGTCCGTGCTGGCCGGCGCCTTTTCCGCGTTCACCCTGGTGCATGGCGCGGCCAATCCGCTGGTCGGCGCCTTGTGCGACCGCGTGCGCCCATTGCAGCTGATGGCCGCGGGCGGCGCGCTCCTCGGCGTCGCGCTGTATGCCGACAGCTATATCGCCACGCCCGTGGAGCTCTACCTCGGCTTCGGGCTGTTCACCGCGCTCTCGGTGGCCGCCGCCGGCTGGATCCCGGCGCTCGTGCAGGTGCAGCGCGATTTTCAGGACCGGCTCGGGCTCGCGCTGGGCATCGTCAGCTCGGGCGTCGGGGTCGGCATGCTGCTCGTCGTGCCCCTTACCCAGCTGCTGATCGACGCCTACGGGTGGCGCACGGCATTCCGCGTGCTCGCGGCGATCTGCGTGCTGTGGATCGTGCCGTCCTCCCTCATGTTGCTGCGCCTCGCGCCGCGGCGCGCGCCCGTCGCACGCGCGGCATCGGCATCCGGTGCGGCGCGCGACGTCACGCTCGGCCAGGCGATGCGCGGCGCGCCTTTCTGGTTGATGCTGGCGGCATTCTTCTTCGGCAATCTGTGCTCGCAGACGCTGCACGTGCACCAGGTGGCCTATCTCGTCGATCGGGGCGTCGCGGCCATCGTCGCCGCGTCGGTGGTTGGTGTCGTCGGCCTGGCGAGCATCCTCGGCAAGACCGGGGGCGGATGGCTGTCCGACCGCATGGAGCGGGAGCGGGTCTACCTGGCCGGCATCGCGGTGATGCTCTGCGCGATCGCCGTGCTCGCGGCGATCGGCCAGTCGCCCGCGCTCGGCGCGATCTACCTGTACGGCGCGCTGCTCGGGCTGGGCTACTCGGTGACCGCTTCGCTCATTCCGGCGATGGTCAGCGATCGCTTCAGCGGGCCCCACTTCGGCGCCATCGTCGGCATGGGACTGCTCGGCAGCGCGATCGGCAGTGCCGTGGGGCCGTGGATGGCGGGGTTCCTCTTCGACCGGACGGGCAGCTACACGATTGCCTTCGCGCTCGCCGCAGGTTGCGGACTTGCGGCAGGCGTGGCGGGCTGGCGCGCGCGGACTCTGCGCATGCGCGCGCTGCATCCGTCATGACGCCGTCCGGCGCGCGCTTCTCCGCCTGCCGGCGCTGGCGCACGCTGCTCTGGCGGCGATGGGACGAGGCACGGCCAGCGGCGAACTTTCTCATGCTCAATCCGAGCACCGCGGACGAGACGGTGCTCGACCCGACTTGCACGCGCGCGCGGGACTTCGCCGAGCGCTGGGGCTACGGCGCGCTCCTCGTGACCAACGTGTTCGCCTGGCGCGCCACCGATCCCGGCGAGATGCGCGCGGTGCAGGACCCGGTCGGCCGGGGCAACGACGCCGCCATCCTGCGCGCGGCGCGCTCTGCCGCGCTCGTCGTCTGCGCCTGGGGCAACCACGGCGCGCATCGCGGCCGATCCGCGCAGGTCAGGCGGCTCCTCGGGAACGCGGGCATCGCACTGCACGTTCTCCGGCTGAACGCCGGCGGCGAGCCGGCGCACCCGCTCTACCTGCCCGCGCGCCTCGCGCCGGTGCCCTGGCGCTAGCTCTTCAGCAGCTTGTCGAGGTGCTCGATATCGTTGATCACCTGCCACTCGCGCGCGCCCGCGGCCTCGACGCGCTTTTGCCACGCGTCCAGCCGACCGAGGTAGCGACGCGGATCCATGTTGTCGGTCTTGAGCTTGACGACGTTGACCGCGACCACGCGGATGTCCTTCAGGTCGATGGGGAAGTCGCGGATGGTCGCGCGGTCGAGCTCTTCCTGCATGTCGGAAAAGATGAGGATCGTCTTCTTGCCTGCGCCGGTCTCGTTCAGGAACAGCGCGCCCTGGATCAGGCCGCCGGTGATGTCGGTGTTCACGCTGCCGCGCGCGGTCGCGGTGAAATTGTCGACGCGCTCCTTGAACGCGCGCTTCTGCGCATTGGCCTGCGAGGGCCGCTGGTCGAAGGTCGCCTTGGCGATGATGTCCTTCTCGCTGAAGCTGCGGCTGCGCACGCGCGCCACGGCGAGCGAGTCGCCGGGCTGCAGGGAGCCGAGCAGGTAGTTGACGATCAGTTGCGCCTTGCCGATCTCCTCGGCATAAGTGCCCGAGGTGTCCACCAGCAGGTACACGGCGTGGGCGTGGTTGCGCGGATCAGCGCAGCCCGCGGCGTGCGCCAGGGCGAGCGCCGGCACGGCGGTGAGAAACGCGCGGCGCCTCACGACGGCTTCCCCGCTTCGAGGTCGACGCGCCGGGCGCGCAGCGCGCCCGGGCGCGCGTTCTTCACCATGCGCTCGATGAGCAGCGGCAGCACGATGAGCACGTCGTACAGGGTGATCAGCACCTTGGAGAGCTGCCGGATGGCATTGCCGGCCGTGCGCAGCAGCACAGCGGCCGCCCGCGCGAGGAAGACGAGGGCGGCGCCGCCCACCGTGCGCGCGGTATTGATGAACGACTCCAGGGGCACGGCGACGAAGGCCAGCGCGAACGGCAGGATGAAGCCGAGCAGCATCTGCCCCGCGGTCGGAATGGCTCCCAACCAGCCGTCGGCCACGTGGGCCTGCGACGCGGCGAGCGACTGCAGCAGCGCCTGCTTGTCGGCGATCAGCATGTCGCGCATCAGCGCCAGCGCCGCCTCGATGCCCGCCAGGATCAGCAGGAGCACGAACGAGGCCCACATCATCCGCCGGCGCATGAGCTCGGGGAGGTTGTGGATGCGCGGAAACAGATGCGTGATGCGCAGCGTCTCCATGAGGAACAGCCCCATGGTCGCCTCGACGAAGATGATCACCAGCGCGGCGACCTCCGAAGTGCGCAGCGACGCCGTCAGGTAGTCGCCGGCGCCCACCATCTCGGACATGGGCAGCGCGATCAGCTTGAAGTTGATCAGCGCGCCGCCCGCGGCGACCGCCAGCACGAGCGCGGAGATGCAGAACTGCGTCAGGGCGGAAACCGTCAGCGCATGCTCCGCCTTGTCGGTCTTGCGCACGATCGCCTCGTAGCGCTCCATCTGCGCGTCGATGGCCGAGGCGCGGTCGGCGAGGCTGGTCATCTTGCGGTCGGCGTGGGTCAGGGTCTTGTCCAGCGATCGCCAGAACGGCATGAAGCCGTCGAGGATCTTGTGGCGCGACTGGTAGGCGCGGCGGTACTCGGCCAGCGTCTTGTCGTGGATCTCCTTGATGGAGCGGTTGATCTCCTCGAGGACCCGCTGCACCAGCTCGTTGCCGTTCGGCTTGATCTTGGCGATCGCGGCCACCGCGTCCACCCAGTCCGGCGGCGGCGGCGGCACCTCGCCGCACTTGCGATAGTCTTCCTCGACGCGCGTGATCTCATCGAGGAGCTTGCGCTGCAGCGCGGGATAGCCCTCCAGGTCGCGCTTGACCAGCACCGCGACGCGCTCGAACTCGCGCGCCAGCCGGTCGCCGGTTTCCTCGCGCCCCTGCGCGAGCAGCACGGCGCGATTGCGCTCGCGCATCTCGTGCGCGCTCGCCAGCAGCGCGCGCGCGGCCAGGCGCAGCGGCCCGCCGGCCAGCTGGCCGAGCGAACGCAGCAGTCCATGCATGGGCACACGCGCCGCATACAGGAACGGCATGGCAATCACGAACCACGTCAGCGCGGAGAGCGCTGCATTGCCCGGCCAGATCATCCAGAACGGAGAATCCGCCATAGGGCACCCCTTTCAAACCTGCAGAGTTGCCCCCTACGGACGCCATTCTACCGCGCCGCTGCGCGCGGTTTCCGGCACTATTTCTCGATGGCGAGCAGTTCGACCTCGAAAATCAGTGTCGCATTTGGCGGTATCACTCCGCCCGCGCCGCGCGCGCCGTAGGCGAGGCCCGGCGGGATGGTGAGCACGCGCGTGCCGCCGACTTTCATGCCCTGCACGCCCTCATCCCAGCCCTTGATCACGTGGCCCGCGCCGAGCGGAAACCCGAAGGGCTCGCCGCGATCCTTGCTGGAATCGAACTTCTTGCCCCGCTCGCCGCCGTAGTAGAGCCAGCCGGTGTAGTGCACCTTCACACCCTTGCCGGCTTTCGCCTCGTCGCCCGTGCCGACGACCTTGTCGTCGTAGATGAGCCCGCTTGCCGTCGTCGTCGACACTTGAATCTCCTTGGTCCATCCTAGGTGGGGATTCCCAGCCGCGCGACGGCCAGGTATTTCTTGCGGTACTCCTCGAAGGGCAGGGTGTCGGCCGCTTCGATGCGCTTTTGCTCCTCGACCGACTCGGTGGCCATGCGCTGGAAGCGCTCCTGTTCCGACGCGGGGAAGTCCTTCGCCATCAGTGCTGCCCGGTGCTTGCCCGAAATCTCGCGCACGAAATCGGTGTAGGAGCCGTTGTGCTTGCGCTGCATTTCCACCAGCACGCGCGCGGAGGGCGTGAGCGCGGGGTCGCGCAGAACCTCCGCCTGGCGCGCGTGCGCCTCGCGGTACAGGCTGCCGCCGAGGGCGGCATCCAGCGCCGCTGCCACGGGCGCGCATTCGGCGAGCAGCTTCTCGCCCCACTCCTTCATCGCGCGATCGCCGGTCTCGCAACCCAGCTTGAGCCCAGGCTCGCGGCCGCGCTGCGCGACGCATTCCTGGTTGCGCGACATGCAGGCGATCTCCTCGGGCGTGTCGGGCGGGCTGTCGGCGAGCAGGCAATGCAGGAGAAACACGTCGAGAAAGCGCATGGTCGACGCATTGATGCCCACCGGCTCGAAGGGATCGAGGTCCATGAGGCGCACCTCGACGTACTCCACGCCGCGCTCGCGCAGCGCGTGCAGCGGGCGCTCGCCCGGGTGGATGGTGCGCTTGGGCCGGATCTTGCCGTAGAACTCGTTCTCGATTTGCAGCAGCGTGGTGGACAGCTGGCGGTAGGTGTCCGGGCCGTCGCCCAACGCCCCCGGCTCGCGGATGCCGATCTTCTGGTAGGGCGGGTACACCTGCGTCAGCCCTTGCTGCAGGGTGCGGCCGTAGGACGCGAGGTCGTTGCAGCTCACGACGAGCGACGACTGCGCATCGCTCTGGTAGCCCAGGCGCCCCATGCGGAGCGACGTTGCGTGCGGCAGGTAGTAGGTGCCCGGGCGCAGCGCCTTCAACGGGTGCTCACGGCCCTCCACGAAAGTCGCGCAGGTCGCGGGCGAGGCGCCAAAGAGGTAGAACAGCAGCCAGCCGTGGCGCCGGAAGTTGCGGATGAGCGCGAAGTACTCATCGTTGCCGAGGCCCGGCAGCGACCAGTTGTAGTGGATGCCGGAAATGGTCTGCATGCGCCGGCCATAGCGCCAGGACAGGCCGTTTCGGTACACGGTTTTTGCGCGGCCCACATTGGACGAGCCGTAGTGGCCGATCGGGACGTCCTTGTCGGCCGGTAGCCCGCAGGGCATGCTTCCCGCCCACAGCAGCTCCTCGCCGACCGCCTGGTAGACGGCCTGGTGGATTTGCGTGAGCTCCTCTAGGCACGCTTCCGCGCTCCGATGCACCCCGGTGATCAGCTCGAGTTGCGACTCGCTGAAGTCGGTGGTGATGTGCGGGTGCGCGAGCGCGGAGCCGAGCGTCGCGGGGTGCGGCGTCAGCGCGAGCGCGCCGTCCGGCCGCACGCGCAGCGACTCCTTCTCGATGCCGCGCAACATGCCGGCGAGCGTGGCGCGCGGCAGAGCGCGCAAGCGGTCCTGCAACATAGTTCGTTCGGGGTCTGCCTGGGGTCGGTGGCCCGCACCCCGGACTCTCGTCTTGGTTGTCGCTCCATGCTAACCCGGGTGCGCGGATAGTCAAAACGCGCCGTAACCCCTCTGGCATGATAGATAATTCGGTTCATCCCTAAAGGAGGGGGTTCCCGCATGAACGCACGCAGATTGACCATTTCCGCCGCCGTCGGCACGGCCCTGGCCGGGCTGTCCCTGGGCGCTGCCGCGCAGACCATCAATCTCAAGCTGCACCACTTCCTCGGGCCGAAGTCGCCCGCGCACGCACAGATGCTCGTGCCCTGGGCCGAACGCGTGGAGAAGGCCTCGGGCGGCAAGGTGAAGATCGAGGTGTTTCCGTCGATGGCGCTCGGCGGCAAGCCACCGCAGCTCATCAACCAGGCGCGCGACGGCGTCGTGGATATCGTCTGGACGGTGAACGGCTACACCGCCAACCTGTTCCCGCGCTCGGAAGCGTTCGAGCTGCCGTTTGTGCATACCAACAGCGCGGTGGCCACCAACCTCGCCATGCGCGCCATGTACGACAAGTACCTGAAGGTCGAGTACACCGGCGTGCATCCGCTCTTCCTGCACGTGCACGCGGGCCAAGCCATCCACACGGTGGACAAGGAGGTGCGCAAGCCCGATGACCTGAAGGGCATGAAGATGCGCATTCCGACGCGCACCGGCGCCTGGATCATCGAGGCCCTGGGCGCCTCGCCGGTGGGCATGCCGGTGCCCGACCTGCCGCAGGCCTTGTCCAAGAAAGTCGTGGATGGCGCCTTCATTCCCTGGGAGATCATTCCGCCGCTGAAGATCCAGGACGTGACCGACTACCAGATCGAGGGCCCGAACCGCATGCGCTTCGGCACCACGACCTTCCAGGTGTCGATGAACCAGAAGCGCTGGGACAGCCTGCCCGCCGAAGTGAAGAAGGCGTTCAGCGATCAATCGGGCGAGGCCTGGGTGCGCGAGGTCGGCGAGATCTGGACCAAGTCCGAGGACTTCGGCATCGGCCTGGCCACCAAAGCGGGCAACAAGCACGTCGTGCTCACGGACGCCGAGCTCGCCGCGTTCCGCACCAAGCTCGAGCCGGTCGTGCAGCGCTGGATCAACGAGGTGAAAGGTCAGGGCATCGACGGCGCGGCGCTGGTGAAGATGGCGCGGGAGCAGATCGCCAAGTACTCGAAGTAACCGGCGGCACGATGCACGAAGGGGGCGGCGCGCCGCACGCGGCGCAGGGGCCGAAAGGCCTGCTGCGCCGCGCGACCGAAGTCTGGGCGCTGCTCGGCGGGCTGCTGCTCCTCGTCATCGCTCTGATGATCTCCTACAGCTCGGCGGCCGGCTGGCTTGTCGGCAAGCCGCTGCCCGGCGACGTCGAGCTGGTCGAGATGCTCACCGCGGTCTCGGTCTTCATGTTCCTGCCCTACTGCCAGATCACGGGCGCGAACGTGACCGCGGACATCTTCACTGCGCGCGCGGGGCCGCGCACCGTGGCGATCCTCGACCTGCTGGCGGCGCTCGTGGCGCTCGCCTTCGGCCTGCTTCTCCTGTGGCGCATGTACTACGGTCTGCTCGACTACCGCCAGTACGTCGAGACCACCACCATCCTGAAGATCCCGATTTGGGTCGCCTACCTGCCGGCGCTCGCGTCGCTCGCACTGCTCGCGGCGGCGGCGGCGGCCTCGGTGCGCGCGGCCCTGAGCCGCGTGTCGCAGAGGCGCTGAGAACCGCGCGTGGACGCCAATTTCCTGACCGGGCTGGCGGGACTCGCGGCGCTGGTGGCGCTCATTGCCATCCGCATGCCGATCGCCTACGCCATGATCCTGGTGGGCGGCGGCGGCATGATGATCCTCTCCGGACCGGGGATCGTCCTCTCGCAGCTCAAGAACCTCGCCTACTCGCAGTTCTCGATCTACGACCTGTCGGTGCTGCCGATGTTCGTGCTGATGGGCAACATCGCGTCGCGCGCCGGGCTGTCGCGCGATCTGTTCCGCGCCGCCAATGCGTGGCTCGGCTGGATGCGCGGCGGCGTGGCGATGTCGGCGATCGCCGCCTGCGCGGGCTTCGGCGCGGTGTGCGGGTCGTCGCTCGCCACCGCCTCCACCATGGGGCAAGTCGCACTGCCCGAACTGCGCCGCTACCGCTACAGCCCGGAGCTCGCCACCGGCACGCTCGCCGCGGGCGGCGTGCTCGGCATCCTGATCCCGCCCTCGATCGTGCTGGTGGTGTACGCCATCGTCGTCGAGGCGAGCATCATCACGATGTTCATCGCCGCGTTCATTCCGGGGCTGATCGCGGTGGTGTTCTTCCTGCTGACGATTGCGATCTACGTGCGCGTGCGGCCGAACGCCGGTCCGGCAGGAAGTCGAGTGCCGCGCCAGGAGTTCATCGAGGCGACGGTGCGCGTCGGGCCGGTGCTCGGCATCTTCGGCGTGGTGATCGGCGGCATCTATTTCGGCTTCTTCAACCCCACGCCGGCGGCGGCGGTCGGCGTTTTCCTGGTGACCGTGTTCGGCATGGTGCGCGGCAGTGTGCGCTGGGCTGGCATTCGCGAGGCGCTGTTCGACACGGCGAAGACCGCCGGCATGATCTACCTGATCCTGCTCGGCGCGCAGCTGCTGAACATCTTCATGGCGCGCGGCGGCGTGCCGCAGGCCGCGGCGTCGATGATGGCCAATTCGGGTCTCGCGCCCATGACGGTCCTCGTCATCCTGCTCGTCGCGCTGATCGTGCTCGGCTGCCTGATGGACAGCCTGTCGATGATCCTGCTCGCCATCCCGTTCTTCTGGCCGGTGATCGCGGTCATGGACTTCGGCATGAGCCCGGAGGACCTGAAGGTGTGGTTCGGCATCCTCGCCCTGATCGTGGTGGAGCTGGGGCTGATCACCCCGCCGGTGGGCATGAACGTGTTCGTGATCAATTCGCTCGCCCGCGACGTGCCGATGAGCCGCACGTTCCTCGGCGTGATGCCGTTCTTCGTCGCCGAGCTCTTCCGCGTCGCGCTGCTGGTCGCCTTTCCCGTGCTGTCGTTGTGGTTGCCTAAGCTGCTCGCCGGCTAGCCACGATCGGCGGCAACCCCTTGTAACGCTTGAGGGTTCCAGGCGGCTTGATTCCCCCGGTTTCGCCCGCACTTATCAGGCTAATGCCTGCACTCGCGGGCGGCGGGAGCGAAGACCATGGAATTCTGGCGCAGGAAGAAGGAAGCCCTGGAAGGCGGCGAGGGCAGCCGCAGCGATAGCCCGGGTCGGCGCGGCCGCGGCACGCAGCTGGCCGTGCGCCCGATCCCCGAGGACGCGCTGATCCTCGTCCCGATGCGCAACGCGGTGCTGTTCCCGGGAGTGATCTCGCCGGTCGCCGTGGGGCGCAGCTCCTCCATCGCCGCCGTGAACGAAGCCGTGCGCCAGTCGCGCAAGGCAGGGTTCCTCCTGCAGCGCGACCCCAAGACCGACACGATCGGGCCGGACGACCTGCACTGGGTGGGCACGGCGGGCGACATCGTGCGCTACGTGCCCTCCGGCGAAGGCGCGCACCACCTCGCGGTGCAGGGCCAGGCGCGCTTTCGCGTCACGGAGTTCCTCGAGGGCTGGCCGTTTCTCGTGGCGCGCGTGGTCTGGGTGCCCGAGGCGACCGTGGCCGGCGAGGAGGTCGAGGCGCGCTTCCTGCAGCTCAAGACGCAGGCCGCCGAGGCGATCAAGCTGCTGCCCAACATGCCCGACGAGCTCGCCGCGGTGGTGCAGTCGGTGGATTCGGCCTCGCAGCTCGCCGACATGGTGGCGAACCTGCTCGACATCGGCAACGAGGAAAAGCAGGCGATCCTCGAGTGCTTCGACCTGCAGAAGCGCCTCGACAAGGTGCTCGCGCACCTCGCCGAGCGGGTGAGCGTCCTGCGCCTTTCCAAGGAGATCGGCGACAAGACCAAGAAGGAGTTCGACGAGCGCCAGCGCGAGCACGTGCTGCGCGAGCAGATGCGCCAGATCCAGAAAGAGCTGGGCGAAAACGAGGATACCGCCGCAGAGCTGGAAGAGCTGAAGAAGGCGCTCGAGACCGCGGGCATGCCCGAGGAGACGCTCAAGCACGCGAACAAGGAATTCAAGCGCCTCTCGCGCATGGGCGAGTCTTCCGGCGAAGCTTCGATGCTGCGCACCTGGCTCGAACTGCTGTCCGAACTGCCGTGGAAGGGCGAGGCGCAAAAGGCGGTGGATGTCGCCGAGGCGCGCCGGGTGCTGGATGAAGACCACCACGGCCTGGAGAAGGTGAAGCGCCGCATCCTCGAATACCTCGCGGTGAGGAAACTCAACCCCGAGGGCAAGAGCCCGATCCTCTGTTTCGTGGGGCCGCCGGGGGTGGGAAAGACGTCCCTGGGCCAGTCGATCGCCAAGGCCACGGGCCGCAAGTTCCAGCGCGTGGCGCTCGGCGGTCTGCACGACGAGGCGGAGATCCGCGGCCACCGGCGCACCTACATCGGCGCGCTGCCCGGAAACGTGATCCAGGCGCTCAAGCGCGCCGAGTCGCGCTCGCCCGTGCTGATGCTCGACGAGATCGACAAGCTCGGCGCGGGCGGCTTCCACGGAGATCCGTCCTCGGCGCTGCTCGAGGTGCTCGACCCGGAGCAGAACGCGAAATTCCGCGACAACTACCTGGGCGTGGACTTCGACCTGTCGAAGGTGCTGTTCATCGCCACGGCGAACGTGCTCGACACGATCCCCGGGCCGCTGCGCGACCGCATGGAGATCATCCAGCTCCCCGGTTACACCGAGGAGGAAAAGCTGCAGATCGCGCGCAAGTACCTGGTGAAGAAGCAGCTCGAAGCGAACGGCCTGAAGGCCGAACAGGCATCAATCACTGACGTCGCCATCCGCGAGATCATTGCCGGCTATACGCGCGAGGCGGGCGTGCGCAACCTCGAGCGCGAACTCGGCTCGGTGTTCCGCAATGCCGCAATGCGCATTGCAGAAGGCAAGGCCGAGACCGTAGCGGTGGACGCGGGCGACCTGCACGGCATTCTCGGCGCGCGCAAGTTCGAGAACGAGGTGGCCCTGCGCACTTCGGTGCCGGGCGTGGCCACGGGTCTTGCCTGGACGCCGGTGGGCGGGGACATCCTCTTCATCGAGGCCTCCAAGGTGCCGGGCTCGGGCAAGCTCATCCTCACCGGGCAGCTGGGCGACGTGATGAAGGAGTCGGCGCAGGCCGCGCTCACGCTCGCCAAGACCTGGTGCGGCGACGCGCTGGACAAGACCGACATCCACGTGCACGTGCCGGCGGGGGCGACCCCGAAGGACGGCCCGAGCGCGGGGGTGGCAATGTTTCTCGCGTTGACCTCGCTCCTGCAGGGCAAGCCGGTGCGGCCGGACGTGGCGATGACGGGCGAGATCTCGCTGCGCGGCCTGGTGCTGCCGATCGGTGGGGTGAAGGAGAAGACGCTGGCGGCGCTGCGCGCCGGCATCACCACCGTGATGCTGCCCAGGCGAAACGAGAAGGACCTCGAGGACGTTCCCGCCGAGGCCAAGGACAAGCTGCAGTTCGTGTTCCTCGAGCGCGTCGAGGACGCGGTGCGCGCAGCGATCCAATAGAAAAGGCCCGCCTCGCGGCGGGCCTTCTCTTACCTGCGTTTCTTCGTCTTGCGCTTGGCGCTAGATCGCGCGGGCTTGCCGCGCGGTTTGGCGCTCAGGCGGACTTTTTTGCCTTGGCGAGCCCTTTCACCGTCTCGGTCGCGGCGGCGACATTCGCTTCCGCGATCTCGGTCGCCTGCTTGGCCACCTTGGTCATGTTGTCGTAGGCGGAGTTGGCGGCGGCGATCATCGACTTGACCGCGGCGACGGCGACGTCGGAGCCGGCCGGCGCGTTCTTGACCGCCTTGTCGAGCAGCGAGCTGAAATTCTCGTTCCACTCGGCGACGCCCTTCTCGGCGACCTTGGACAATTCGGCGTTGGTCGCGGAGGCGACTTCGTACACGCTCTTCGAGTAGGCAATCGCCTTCTCGATGGCCGGGGTGGCCAGCGTGCTCTGCAGGTTGACGAATTCCTGGACATCCTTCGCGCCGAACAGCGCGCGGGCGTTGCTCAGGCTGTCTTCGAATGCGGACTTCACGGCGTTGGCGTTCAGGGTCGCCAGCTTCTCCATCGCGGCGAATTGCATCGCGGCGAGCGAAAGCGCGGTTTCCACGTTGGCCTTGCCGGCCGCCTGGATCTGCTCGGGGGTGACGTACATTTGGTGCTCCTTGTCGGTCGGTTTAGATTCGGTCGGGCGCTCAATTGGTGCGCCGCAGCAAAAGGAATTTTAGGCCTTTGCCCTTTGAAGTCAAGAGTTTTTTGCGGTGCACCATAACTACTTGATGTACTGCGAGATCTGCCGCCTGGTCGACCTAACCCGTTTCAAACGACCCAGCCCACTCGCGTGAAATCGACCGGCGGCGGCACCGCCGAGCGGAGACAATCGGCGATGGCCGAAGACAAGGATCCGGTCCGGGGCATCGCCTGGGTCTTCCCCGGGTTATTCGTCGTGCTCTGGAGTACAGGCTTCGTAGGTGCAAAGTTAGGGCTTGCTTACGCCGAGCCGGCCACCTTCCTTGTCATCCGATTCCTCATCGTCATCGCGCTGTTGCTGCCGCTCTGTGTCTGGGTGCGGGCGCCATGGCCGGCTACCCCGGCGCAGTGGCTGCACATGGCGTTCGCGGGCGCCCTCATCCAGGCGGGTTACCTGGGTGGCGTGTTCCTGTCCCTGCACCGCGGAATGCCGGCGGGCGTGTCCTCGCTGATCACGGGGCTGCAGCCGATCCTGGCGGCCGTGCTGAGCGGCTGGTTGCTCGGCGAACGCACCAACGCGCGCCAGTGGTTCGGCTTGTTGCTCGGCATCGCCGGGGTCGCGCTGGTGGTGCAGGAGAAGTGGGTTCTCGAGGGCGTCGGCGCGGTGGCGACGGCGCTTTCGGTGCTCGCGCTGGCGAGCATCAGCCTGGGCGCCGTCTGGCAGAAGCGCTACTGCGCGCGCGTGGACCTGCGCACCGGGGCCGCGATTCAGTTCACCGCCGCGGCGCTGGTGCTGGCGCCCTACGCCTGGCTGCTCGAGACGCGGGAGGTGATCTGGAGCCCGACGCTGGTCGTGGTCCTTGCCTGGCTGGTGTTCGCGCTCTCGCTGGGCGCGGTGTTCCTGCTCTTCTGGCTCATCCGTCACGGCGCCGCCACCAAGGTGGCGAGCCTCATGTACCTCGTTCCGCCCTGCACGGCGCTCGTCGCCTGGCCGTTGTTCGGCGAGACCTACACCGTGTTTTCGGCCGCCGGGATGGGAGTCACCATGCTGGCCGTCTGGCTGGTGAGCAAGGGATGAGCATCGACTACCGCCCCGAGGACCCGGCGTTCCTCGCCGATCCGTTTCCCCTGCTGCGTCGCCTGCAGGACGAGGACCCCTGTCACTGGAGCCCGCGCCTGAAGGCCTGGGTCGTGACGCGCTACGAGGACGTGCGGGACATCTGCCTGCAGCGCGACATGTCTTCCGACCGCCTGCGCCCGTTCTTCGCCGCCCTGCCGCCGCCGGAGGCGCAGCGCATCGCGGACATCATCCGCTACCTCTCGCTGTGGATGGTCTTCCGCGATCCGCCCGAGCACACGCGGCTGCGGCGGCTGACCAGCAAGGTCTTTCACGTGAAGTCCATGCACGCCATGCGCCCGCGCATCGAAGCGTCGGTGCAGTGGCTGTTCGACGCCATCGGCGCTCGTCGCGAGTTCGATTTCATCGCGGACTTCGCCGGGCCGCTCCCCGCCCTGGTCATCATGGACATGCTGGGCGTGCCGCGCGACGAGCTGCCGCGCGTGAAGCGGCTGTCCGACGACATGGCGCTGTTCATCGGCAGCTCGCGCATGGCCCCGGAGAAATACGGCATTGCGCAGGCGGCAACGCGTGCCATGGCGGACTTCTTCCGCGACATGATTGCGGCACGGCGCGCCACACCCCGACCGGATCTGCTTTCGGAGCTGGTGCACCTGCGGGACGGGGACGACCGGCTGACGGAGGACGAGCTCGTCGCCACCTGCATCCTGCTGCTGTTCGCGGGGCACGAGACGACCACCAACCACCTCGCGAATGGCCTGCTCGCCCTGATGCGCTTTCCGCAGGAGCTGCGCAAATTGCGCGACGATCCTACGCTCGCGCCGGCGGCCGTGGAAGAGCTCCTGCGCTACGACGGACCGAACGGCGTGCAGGTCAGGATCGTGGGCCGGGACCGGGACATGCACGGCAAGACGCTCAGGACCGGCGCGCGGGTCTTCATCCAGCTGAACGCCGCCAACCGGGACCCGCGCGCCTACGCGGACCCCGACCGGGTCGACCTCGCCCGCAACGGGCCGCCGCACCTCGCTTTCGGTTTCGGCGCCCACATCTGCCTGGGCTTCCCGCTGGCGCGGCTGGAGGGCCAGATCGCGCTGCCGGCGGTGGTGGCACGCTGGCCGGGGCTCGAGCCCGCACGGGAGCGCTACGAGTGGCTCAACTCCATGGTGTTTCGCGGCATGAAGGCCATGCCGGTGCGGGTGCGCGGCTGATGTCGGAGCACATGCCGCGCCACCTGTGGTGGGTGCTCGCCGGCATCACCCTGGTCTGGGGCTTCAACTGGACGGCGATGAAAGTGGCGATCGCGGAAGTCGCGCCGCTCACCTTCCGCACGCTGTGCCTCGCGGCCGGCTCGGCGGTGCTGTTCTCGGTGCTGAAAGCGAGCGGCCAGCCGCTGGCCATCCCACGCTCGCAGTGGCGGCGGCTGGTGCTGATCGCGTTCTTCACCATCACCTGCTGGAACGTGCTGGTGGTGTTCGGGCTGGGCCTCATCCCGTCCGGGCGCGCGGCCATCCTCGCCTACACCATGCCGGCGTGGGCCATTCCTCTTTCCGTGTGGTTCCTGGGCGAGCGCATGAGCACGCGCAAGGTGATCGGCCTCGCGCTCGGCATGGCGGGCATGGCGCTGCTGCTCGCCCAGGAGTTCACCACCCTTGCCGGCGCGCCGCTCGGCGCGCTCATGGTGCTCGGCGCCGCCTGCACCTGGGCGATCGGCACGCTGCTGCAGAAGAAGTTTCCCGTGCAGGCGCCAGTTGCCGCGCTGACCGCGTGGATGATGCTGATCGGCGGCATTCCCATCTACGTCGGCGCGCTCGTCTTCGAGGACTGGCGTGCGCTGGGCGACGTGAGCCTCGTGCCCGGACTGGCGGTGGCCTACAACGTGCTCCTGTCGTTCGCGTGGGCGCATTGGGCCTGGATCAAGCTCGCCACGTCGGTATCGGTCACCACGTTCTCGCTCAGCATGCTGATGACGCCGGTGGTCGGCGTGATCTCGGGGATCCTGTTCCTCGGCGAGCGCCCGGGCTGGCACGAGTTCGCCGCGCTCGGGCTCGTGCTCGGCTGCCTGGCGACGGTGGTGCTGCCCGTCAGGCGCTAAGGAGCGAGCGCGCACGCGGCACGCGCGCGAGGTCCCAGCCGTCCTCGTTCTGGCTGAGGAACCGGCGCGCGCGCGCGAGCTCGCGCTGCGGATCCGAGAGATCGAGCGGATGCGCGCCGGTCTGCTTGGAGAGCTTCTCGCCCGCGGCACTCACCGCGACGGGCACGTGCGCGTAGCGGGGCTGGCGCGCGCCGAGCAGCCGCTGCAGATGGATCTGGCGGCAGGTCGAGTCGAGCAGGTCGGCGCCGCGTACCACGTGGGTGACCCCCTGGTCCATGTCGTCCAGCACGACCGCCAGCTGGTAGGCGACGATGCCGTCGGCGCGCCTCAGCACGAAATCGCCGACCTCGCTCTCGACGCGCTGCTGCACCCAGCCCTGGATCGCGTCCGCGAAGCCGATGGGCGCGTCGTGCGTCCTCAGCCGCATTGCGCGCGCCGGCTTGTCCGCGGGCAGGCCGGCACGGCAGGTGCCCGGATAGATGCGCGCGCCGTCCAAGGCGAGCGCCGAGTCCTCGAGCTCACGGCGCGTGCACGCGCACGGGTACGCGAAGCCGCGGGCGAGGAGGTCATCGAGCACGCTGCGATAGCGCTCCAGCCTGGCGCTCTGATGGAGCACCGGGCCGTCCCAGCCGAAGCCGAGACGCTCCAGCGCACGCAGGATTTCGTCAGCGGCGCCCGGCTGCTCGCGCGGGCGGTCGAGATCCTCCAAGCGCACGAGCCACTTGCCATTGGCCGCCCGCGCCTCCATATAACTTGCCAGCGCGGCGACCAGCGAGCCGAAGTGCAACGGCCCGGTGGGCGACGGGGCGAATCGGCCGACGTATTCAGCCATGGGGGCTAGGGTACACTCCGCGCTTTACAGAGGAGCAGGCATGGCGACCGTCGAGCTGACCAGGGACAATTTCGAGAAAGTGGTCACCGAAAGCCCGATGGTCATCGTGGATTTCTGGGCGCCGTGGTGCGGACCCTGCCGCGGATTCGCGCCGGTGTACGAGAAGGCGGCGGAGAGCCACGCCGACGTGGTGTTCGGCAAGGTGAACACCGACCAGGAGCAGGAACTGGCCGGGGCGTTCAACATCCGCTCCATTCCGACGCTGATGGTGTTCCGCGAGAAGGTGGTGCTGTTCCAGCAGGCGGGCGCGCTGCCGGCGTCCGCGCTCGAGCAGGTGATCTCCCAGGCCAAGGCGCTCGACATGGCCAAGGTGCATCAGGAAATCGCCGAGCGCGCGGCGCAGGGGTCCGGCGCCGAGGCCTGAGCGCCATGCGCGAGCTGCGCCGCGCCGGGGAGCGGGGCTACGCCGACCATGGCTGGCTGAAGTCCTATCACAGCTTTTCCTTCGCCGACTATTACGACCCGCGCCACGTCGGCTTCGGGCCGCTGCGCGTGATCAACGAGGACCGCATCGCGCCCGGCACCGGCTTCGGCACGCACGGACACCGCGACATGGAGATCCTCAGCTACGTGCTGGAGGGCGCGCTGGCGCACCAGGATTCGATGGGCAACGGCTCGACGATCGTGCCGGGGGACGTGCAGCGCATGAGCGCGGGCAGCGGCGTGCGGCACAGCGAGTTCAATCACGACCGCTCGAAGACCACGCATTTTCTGCAGATCTGGATCGAGCCGGAGGTGACCGGCATCGCGCCCTCCTACGAGCAGAAGCATTTCGGCGACACCGAGAAGCGCGGCCGGCTGCGGCTGATCGCCTCGGCGGACGGCGCCGAGGGCTCGGTGCGCATCCACAGGGATGCGCGCGTCTACGCCGCGCTGATCGACGGCCGGGAGCGCGCGGCGCACGCGCTGCCGGCGGGGCGCATGGCGTATGTGCACGTGGCGCGCGGCCGCCTGTCGGTGAACGGGATGCCGCTGGAGGCCGGCGATGCCATGAAGCTCGGCGACACGCCGGAGATCGTGCTGGAGAAAGGGGAGAACGCCGAGGTCATGCTGTTCGACCTCAAGTAGCGGGAGGCGCCATGGCGGCGACGCGCCAGGAGAAGGACTCCTTCGGCATCATCGAGGTGCCGGCCGAGCGGCTGTGGGGCGCACAGACCGAGCGCAGCCGCCGGTTGTTCCGCATCTCCGGCGAGCGCATGCCCCTGCCGGTCATCCATGCGCTGGCGCTGGTCAAGCGCTCGGCAGCGCGCGTCAACGGCGTGCTCGGCCTGCTCGAGCCGCGGCTCGCCGAGGCCATCGCGCGCGCCGCCGACGAAGTGCTGGCCGGACGGCACGACGAGGAATTCCCGCTCGTCGTCTGGCAGACGGGCTCGGGCACGCAGAGCAACATGAACGTCAACGAGGTGCTCGCCAATCGCGCCTCGGAGCTCCTCGGCGGCGCGCGCGGGTCGGGGCGCCTCGTGCATCCCAACGACCACGTCAATCTCGGGCAGTCCTCCAACGACGCGTTCCCGACCGCGATGCATATCGCCGCGGCGCGGGCCATCGAGCACGACCTGCTGCCGCGCCTGGAACGCCTGGAGGCGACGCTGGGGGCCAAGGCCGAGGCGTTCGCGGGCATCGTCAAGATCGGCCGCACGCACTTGCAGGACGCCACGCCGCTGACGTTCGGCCAGGAGTTCTCCGGCTACGTGGAGCAGCTGGCGCAGTCGGCGGCGGCGATCGAGCTGGCGCTGCCCGGCCTGCGCGAGCTCGCCATCGGCGGCACGGCGGTGGGCACGGGCCTCAACACGCATCCCGAGTTCGCCGCGCGCATGGCGAGGGACCTGTCGCAGGCCACCGGCCTCGCCCTCGTGTCCGCGCCCAACAAGTTCGCGGCGCTGGCCGGCCACGAGGCGCTGGTGTTCGCGCACGGCGCGCTGCGCGTGCTGGCCGTGGCGCTGAGCAAGATCGCCAACGACGTGCGCTGGCTCGCTTCCGGACCCCGCTCGGGCCTGGGCGAGCTCACGATCCCGGAGAACGAGCCGGGAAGCTCCATCATGCCGGGCAAGGTGAATCCCACGCAGGCCGAGGCGCTGGCGATGCTTTGCGCGCAGGTCATGGGCAACGACGTGGCGGTCGGCATCGGCGGGGCCTCCGGGCATTTCGAGCTCAACGTCTACAAGCCGCTGCTGATCCACAACTTCCTGCAGAGCGCGCGACTGCTGGCGGACGGCTGCGCGTCCTTCGAGGAACACTGCGCGCGCGGCATCGAGGTCAACGAGGCGCGCGTGCGCGAGCTGGTGGAGCGCTCGCTGATGCTGGTGACGGCACTTGCACCGCATATCGGCTACGACCGCGCCGCGGAGATCGCGAAGAAGGCGCACCGCGACGGCAGCACGCTGCGCGAGGCCGCCCTGGCACTGGGACACGTCAGCGGCGAGCAGTTCGACCAGTGGGTGAACGCCGAGGCGATGACGCGCCCAGGGCCGGGATGACGCACGGCGTGCCGGGCACGTGGTTTAGACTGCCCGCCTGATGTCGGTCGTCGTCCTCATCTCCGGTCGCGGCAGCAATCTGCAGGCCATACTCGATGCCGGGATTCCGGTGTCGGCGGTGATCAGCAACCGCGCCGACGCGGCGGGGCTCGCGCTGGCGGCGCGCCGCGGCATCGCCACCGCGGTGCTCGAGCACCGCGCGTTTGCCACGCGCGAGGACTTCGAGGCCGCGCTCGGCGCCGAGATCGACCGGCATGCGCCGAAACTGGTGGCGCTCGCGGGTTTCATGCGCGTGCTCACGCCGGCCTTCGTCGCGCGCTACGCCGGGCGCATCGTGAACATCCACCCGTCGCTGCTGCCCGAGTTCCCGGGCCTCGATACGCACGCGCGTGCCTTGGCGGCGGGCGCCAAGCGCCATGGCTGCACCGTGCACTTCGTGACGGCGCAACTCGACCACGGGCCGATCATCGCGCAGGCTTGCGTGCCGGTGGTGGCGGGCGACACGGCGGACTTGCTGGCGGCGCGCGTGCTGGCCGAGGAGCACCAGCTGTATCCGCGCGCGATTCGCTGGTTTCTCGACGGATTGCTGGAGCTGGAGAATGGGAAGGTCCGGGTGAAAGGCGGCCATGCGCAGATGGTGCACAGCACTCGCGTCTAGCCTCCTGGCGGTGGCCTGCGCGGCGCACGCCGTACCGCCGGAGCGGGTGGTCATCGACTACGAGGTGCGCTACAACGGCAGTGCCATGGCCACGGCCAAGCACGTCCTCGAGCACGATGCCAAGACCTACCGGCTGATCGAGACCTGGGAAGGCAGCGGCCTGTTGTCGCTGCTCGGGGAAATCCGGCGCACGAGCGAGGGTCGCGTGACGCCGGAGGGCCTGCGCCCGCTGGCCTACGAGGATCGCCGCCCGCGCCGGGATCTCGCGACGGCGCGCTTCTCGTGGAAGGATCGCACGCTCACCCAGCAATTTCGCGGCGCGCCGCGCATCGAGCCCATGCCGCCGAACGCGCAGGATCGGCTGAGCTTCCTTTTCGCACCGGCCTTCAAGGCGCCCGGCAAGGGCCCGGTGGAGTTCCACGTCGTGGACGGCAAGGGCGTGGCGCACTATGTCTTCGACATCGCGGGCCGCGAACGGCTGAGCGTGCCGGCGGGCGAGTTCGACGCCCTGCGGCTCGTCAAGCGCGAAGACGACGGGAGCTCGACGGAATGGTGGATGGATGCGGCGCACTCGCTCCTGCCGCTGCGCGTTCTGGTGATCAAGAAGGACGGCTCGCGCATCGACCAGGTGGCCGCGCGCATCGTGCCGGCACCGTGATCTACCGCGCGCAGCTGGCGCGGGCCGAGTCGCTGCTCGGCGAGCTGCTCGCGCACGGTGGGCCGGCGGACGCGGCGGTGTCGCGCTACTTCCGGGCGCACCGCAACCTCGGCCAGCAGGATCGCGCCTTCGTCGCCGAGACGGTGTACGCGGTGCTGCGCAGGCGGCGCTCGCTCGCCGCG